>NZ_BAABJQ010000042.1:0-63515 GCF_039543385.1 Rugosimonospora acidiphila | reverse complement strand
GTCTCTGTGCGCCCCTCAGCCGGTCGCGTCGAGGTAGGCCAGCACGGCCAGCACCCTACGGTTGTCGTCGTCGTGCGCGTGGATGCCGAGCTTGGCGAAGATGCTCGTGGTGTACTTGCTGACCGCGCCCTCGGACAGGCGCAGCCGGGCGGCGATCGCGGTGTTGGACCGCCCCTCGGCCATCACGGCGAGCACCTCGGCCTCCCTCGCGGACAGCCGGTTCAGCGGTCCGGGCGCGGTCTGCGCGCTCAGCAGGCCGGCGACGACCTTCGGGTCCATCACGGTCGCGCCGGCCGCCAGCCGGTGCAGCGCGTCGATCAGCTCGCCGCCGCCGGCCACCCGGTCCTTCAGCAGGTACCCGACGCCACCCGCGCCGTCGCGCAGCAACTGCCGGGCGTACAACCGCTGCACGTGCTGGGAGAGCACCAGGATCGGCATCCCGGGGACCCGCTCGCGGGCGGCGATCGCGGCGCGCAGCCCCTCGTCGGTGTGCGTCGGCGGCAGCCGGACGTCCACCACGGCGACGTCGGGGCGCGTGCGCAGCAGGGTGGGCAGCAGCTCCCGGCCGTCGGTGACGGTGGCCGCGATCTCGAACCCGGCCACCGACAGCAGCAGGGACAGCGCGTCCCTCAGCAGTTCGTGGTCTTCGGCGAGGACAACTCGCATGGCACCTCCACCACCGCGATGGTCGGCCCGCCCGCCGGACTGGTCAGGCGCAGCGTTCCGTCGAAGGTACCCAGGCGCCGCCCGATGCCGGCCAGCCCGTTGCCCCGGGCCGGATCGGCCCCGCCGGGCCCGTCGTCGCGTACCGTCAGCCGCAGCTGGCCGTCCCGGTGCTCGATCTCGACGCGCGCCTCGGCGCCGCCCGCGTGCTTGGCGACGTTGGCGATCAGCTCGCAGGTGGTGAAGTAGGCGGCCGAACAGACCGGGTCCGGCGGCCGGCCGGGCAGGTCGCCGACCACGGTGACGCGCAGGCCGGACTCCAGGACCAGGCTGCGGAGGGCATCGGCCAGCCCGCGCTCGGCCAGCACCGGCGGGTGGATGCCGTTGACCAGGTCGCGCAGCTCCTCCAGGGCGGTCTGGGTGGACTGCCTGGCCCGCCCGTACAGCTCGCGGGCGCGTCCGGGGTCGGTGTCCAGCAACTGTTCGGCCGCGCCGAGGGTGATCGCCACGGCGGCCAGCCGGGCCTGCGCGCCGTCGTGCAGATCCCGCTCGATGCGGCGTAGCTCGGTGGCCTGGTAGTCGGTCGCGTCCGCGCGGGAGGCGCTTAGCCGGTCCACCCGGCGGGCCAGCCGGTCCCGCTCCAGCCGCAGGCGGGCCGCGTCGGTCGGCGCGAGCAGCCGCGCGCACCACCGGGCGTGCCAGCCCAGCGCGGCCGGGGCGAGCAGCACCCCCAGCACGATCAGCAGTGCCCCGGCGACGGCGCTCGCCGCGTCGAGCGGCGCGCCGTCGAAGCCGTACAACCGGCCCGCCCAGCCCTCGACGCCGGGCACCAGGAGCCCGATCCAGGCGAACAGCACCGCCACGCCGGGCAGCAGCAGGACCGTTCCGACCACCGGCTCCGCCGCCAGCCAGGCGAGGTCGCGCCACGTTGCCGGGTCGGTCCACATCCACGCCACCCGGGCCCGGTAGCCGGCCATGCCGCGACCCCCGGCGGGCTCCGTCCGGTACGGGCGCGCGATCGTCGCCGTACCGGGCCGGGCGGACAGGCGGCGCACCAGGTCCGGCAGCCACCGCGTGGCCCTGGCGGTCGGCGGGCCCAGCGTCGGGCCGGTCAGCGCCCCGACCAGCACCGCGAGGGCGAACACCGGCGCCGCCGCCAGGGCCAGCCCGGCCATGCGCAGGCACAGGGCCGTGGCGACCAGGCGGCGCACCGGCGCAACCATCCGCCGCGATCCCGGCACCACCGGCATCCGCGCCTCCTTCCGTCGTCGGACCAGCTCACCATCGCAGACCCGGGCCCGGCCCGGCCATCCCTCCAACCGCCGGCGACCGGTGGGTCCAGACCCACCGGGTGTGGGCCGGCACGGATACCGGGCCGGCCCACCGCTGCCTAGCGTCGGCACCCGTCATCGACGAAACGGAGTGCGACATGAGCACCACCAAGCCCGAGAACCTCCGCGCCGCCCTGATCCGCTCGGGCGTGCTCGATCTGGCCGCGCCGGTCGCCACCTACTACGGCCTGCGGGCGGCGGGATCGACCGTGCTGGCGGCGACCCTGCTGGCCGCCGCGATCCCGCTGGTCAACGCCGCGGTCACCTTCGCGCGCCGGCGCCAGCTGGACCAACTGGCCTGCCTGACCGTCGTCGTGCTGGGCGTCCTGGCCGTGGCCGTCCTGGCCGGCGGCGGCCAGCGGCTCGCGCTGGCCCGGGACGGGTTGGTCACCGGCACCGTCGGACTGGTGGCCCTGGCCACCCTGGCCGCGCGCCGGCCGCTGTTCTTCACGGTGGCCCGGCCGTTCGGCCAGGATCCGGGCGAGGACTGGGACCGCGACTGGGCGGCCGATGCCGGGTTCCGTCACGGCATGACCCTGCTGACCGCGGTGTGGGGCGCCGGGCTCGGCCTCGACGGGGCGGTCAAGGTGATCCTGGCGTACACGCTCGCCCCCGACCTGGTGCCCGCGCTCGCCGGCGTGCAGTACGTCGTGGTACTCGGCGGGCTGATCGGCTTCACGGTCCGGCACATCCGCCGCCGGGTCAGCGCCCGGCGCGGTCACGGCGCGCGGAGTGCCTGAGCGCGGAGCGTCCGGGCGCGGAAGGCCTGAGCGCGGAGGGCCTGAGCGCGGAGGGCCTGAACACCGCCGCCAGCAGGAGCGCGACGGCGACGCAGACCGCCGCGTTGACGGCCAGCGCGGCGCCGACCCCACTGGTGACCGCGTGCGCCGACGGCTCGCCGCCCGCGGACATCCGGGCGGTGGCGATGGCGGACATGACCGGGATGCCGATCGTGATGCCGACCTGCTGGCTCATGGTGGTGAGGCCGGTGGCGAGCCCCTGCTCGGCGTCGGGCAGGCCGGAGGTCGCAGTCACCATGAAGCCGACGATCGCCACCAGATTGGCGACGCCACCGGCGAAGGTGGCGGCCAGCAGCACGACGATCGCGCCGGACCGGTCGCCGAGGAAGACCAGCGGCACGGTCGCCGCCGCCTGCATCGCGAAGCCGGCGACCATGGCGCCCCGGCTGCCGATGGCGCCGATCACCCGGGGGCCGGCGAGCCCGCCGACGACGGTACCCGCCCCCAGCACCGCGAAGGACAGGCCCGCCCGCAGCGGCGAGTACCCGAGCACGTCCTGCAGGTACAGCGTCAGCAGGAACACCACCGACGTCTCGGTCGCGAAGGCCAGCGCTCCGGCCAGGTTGCTCCAGGCAACCGTCCGGCGCCGCAGCACCCGCACCGGTACCAGCGGCTCCGGTACCCGCCGCTCGATGGCCCAGAACCCCACCAGCGCCACCGCGGCGGCGCCCAGCGGCACCCAGCAGCGGGGGCTCGCCCAGGACCGCTGGCCGGCCTCGGTCAGCCCGTATACGGCGGCCAGCAGGGCGAGCGTGACCGTGACCGCGCCGGGCACGTCCAGCCGGGGCCGGCGGTCGGGCCGGTTCTCGGACAGCACCGCCGGCGCCACGGCGAGGACCGCGACCGCGACCGCCACGTTGATGAAGAACGCCCAACGCCAGCTCAGCAGGTCGGTGAGCACGCCGCCGAGGACGGCGCCGGTGGTGAAGCCCGCCGCCATCAGCGCCCCGTTGAGGCCGAGCGCCCGATCCCGCACCGGGCCCTCGGGGAACGAGGTGGTCAGCAGCGACAGCGCGGCGGGGGTCACCGCGGCGGTCGCCAACCCCTGCGCCACCCGGGCGGCGATCAGCACCCACGGCGCGCCGGCCAGGCCGCCGGCGAGGGAGGAGGCCCCGAGCAGAGCGATCCCGGCCAGGAACAGCCGGCGCCGGCCGAACAGGTCGGCGACCCGCCCGAACAGCAGGGTGAACCCCGCGGCGCACAGCGAGAAGGCGGTGGCGATCCACTGCAGGCCTCCGAGGGAGAACCCGATATCGGCGCCGATAGTGGGCAGGGCGACGTTGAGGATCGAGAAGTCCACGGCGAGGGTGAAGCTGGCGGTGAGCAGCACGGCGAGGATCAGGAGCCGCCGGCCGCCGAGGCGCCGGTCCGAGCCCGGCCCCTCGGCGGATGCGGTGGCTGCGGTGGTTGCGATGGACGCGGTGGGTTGGTCGAGGTCGGTCATCGGGCCGGTGCCTTTCGGGTAGTCGATTCCGTCCGCCTCGACCCTGGAAGCGATCCGGCACCCGCGCCACACCCCGCCGCACCGAGCACCGGACTGCCGAGCACTGGACTCCCGAGCACCGGACTGCCTGGCACTGGGCTGCCTGGCACTGGCAGGGTGAGGCAGGGGGCCCGCTCGGGTGGGCACAATGGCCTCATGACGGAAAGCCAGGCGGCCGAGGGAGCACTCGGAGAGTTCCTGCGCGACCGGCGGTCACGGCGCAGCCCGGCCGAGGCCGGCATCGTGTCCTACGGCGCCCGCCGCGTGCCGGGGCTACGGCGCGAGGAACTGGCCCAGCTCGCCGGCGTGAGCGCCACGTACTACGCCCGGCTCGAACAGGGGCAGAGCGCCAACGCGTCGGTGAGCATCATCGACGCCATCGCCAGGGCGCTCAACCTCGACGACGACGAGCGCGCCCACCTGCACGACCTGGCCCGGCCGGCGCGGACCGGGCGTCGCCGGCCGGCCCGGCCGGATGCCGCCCGCCCCGGCACGGTGCGGCTGATCGACGCGATGGCTGACGTACCCGCGGTCGTCATGGGTCGCCGCACCGAGGTCCTGGCCTGGAACCGTCTCGGGCACGCTCTGCTGGCCGGTCACGTCGACGCGGGCGCCCCGGCCCGCCCGGCCGACCGGCCCAACCTGACCCGGATGCTGTTCCTCGATCCGCATACCCGCGAGCTGTACGCGGACTGGGACCAGGAGGCGGCCCGGGCCGTGGCCTCGCTGCGCCTAGTGGCCGGGCGCAACCGCGACGACCGGGCACTGGCCGACCTGGTGGGCCAGCTGAGCCTCGCCAGCGACGCGTTCGCCGCCCTGTGGGCCAGGCACCCGGTGCACAACTGCCTGTCCGGCAGCAAGCGGTTCCACCACCCCGAGGTCGGCGACCTCCAGCTGGAATTCGAGATGCTGCAGGTGCCCGACGACGCGGGGCACCGGATCCTGACGTACACGGCGGCTCCCGGCACGTCCTCGCACGCCGCGCTGCGGCTGCTGGCCGACCACTGCGCGCCGCCCGCCGTCCCGGCCCGGCCGCCCGCCCCGCACCCGGCACCGGCGCGGTCGCACGCCTGATCCGCGAGCCCAAACCGTCCGCGAGCCCAAACCGTCCGCGAGCCCAGACCGTCCGCGAGCCCAGACCGTCCGCGAGCCCCATTGCCCGCGATCCTCACCGGTGCGCGACGGGGCGGCCGACGACCGGGCCCGACAACCTATTGTCCTAGGAAGCTTTAGGGGGAGTGACGCCGGCCGCGACCTCGCGGGCCGCGGCCGGATCGTCCGGCTGGATGCCGCTACTCGACGCGCAGGCGCTGGGGCCCGATCGACTCGCCGCCCTCGGCGGCGGTTCGGGCGTCGGACCCCGAGGGCCCGGTGTGGCCCGCGGGGTGGTCCTTGGGGCGGCCCGTCGAGTCCTCGAGGATCACCGGGTCGGGCCTGCGCGGCCGGATCAGGGCGAGGGCCAGCAGGCCGGCCAGCACGCCGAGGACGGCGGCGACCACGAACGCGCCCCGCAGGCCCGAGACCGCCGCCAGGTGTAGCGCCTGGTCGGTCGCGGCCCGCGCCGGGGCGGGCAGGGCGCGCAGCACGTCGCCGGCCTGCCCACCGGCCAGGGCGCGCGCCACGCCGTCCGGCGCCGGTACGCCGTGCGCGCCGAGCGAGTGCTGCGCGCGGGCCGCGAAGACGCTGCCGAGCAGCGCGATGCCGAACGCGAAGCCGAGCTGGCGGGCGGTGTTCATGGCACCGGCGGCCATGCCGCCGCGCTGCGGCGGTACCGCCGACATCGCCGAGGAGCTCAATACCGGAAGCACCAGCCCCAGCCCGACGCCGGCCACCAGGAAGCCCGGCAGCAGGGCGGTCCATCGCGCGTCGCCGTGTACCAGCAGCGCGTCGAGGAGGCCGCCGAGCCCGATGAGCACCAGTCCGGAGCCGATGACCGGTCCGGGGCGCGCACCGTGCAGGAACCGGCCGAATCCGGCGGAGACCACGAACGTGGCCACGGACAGCGGCAGGCCGGTGAGGCCGGCGGTGATGGGGCTCATCCCGAGCACCGACTGCATCCAGATGGACGTGTAGGTGAAGTACGCGAAGGCCGAGAAGTTCATCAGCATCCCGCACACCAGGATGCCGACGAAGGATCCGTTGCGCATGAGCCCCAGGTCGAGCATGGCGTGCGCGGAACGGGATTCGATGAGCACGAACAGGGCGAGCAGGGCGGCGCCCGCCACCAGGTACCCCCAGCTGCCCGCCGAGGACCAGCCGTTCTCGCTGGCGTGGATCAGCCCGTAGGTGATGGCCGCCGCGGACGCGGTGAACGTCACCATGCCGCCGAGATCGAGTCTTCCCGAGGTCGGCGCGTGGACGTCGCGCAGCGCCAGGAGGCACATGACGATGGCGAGGACGCTGATCGGCAGGTTGACGAAGAAGATCCAGCGCCAGGAGATGCCCTCGGTGAGCAGGCCGCCCAGTACCGGCCCGATAGCGGTGGCGATGCCGGAGACGGCACCCCACAGGCCGTACGCGGTGCCCCGGTCGCGACCCTGGTACGAGCTGTTGAGCAGGGCGAACGTCGTCGCGAACATGGCGGCGGCGCCGACGCCCTGTACCAGCCGGGCGCCGACCAGCGCGCCCGCGTTCGGCGCCACGCCGCAGACCAGCGACGCGAGGGCGAACAGCGCCAGGCCGGCCACGTACGTCCGGCGGTGCCCGACCATGTCCGCTATGGAGCCCGCGCCCAGCAGCAGCGCCGCCAGCGACAGGGCGTACCCGTCGACCACCCACTGCAGGGCCGAGAACGACGTGGACAGGTCCCGGGCCATGTCCGGCAGCGCGACGTTCACGATCGTCACGTCGATGAGCAGCATGAACGTGCCCAGGCATACCGTGATCAACGGCACCCATTTACGCATCTGGTGCTTCCCTTTCTCGGTCTTATCGGGCGTCAGTGTCGGGTGCGGGTACGGGCTGGGACCAGCCACACCGGGGTTCGCGTAGTCTTCCTCCGGTGCCACCCATCTCAGCGCCGAAATCCGCCGTCGTGGACCTGCTCGACAGGCAATTGATCCACTCCCTGCAGATCGATCCACGGATTTCGTTCAGTCGTGCCGCGGAGGTGCTGGGCGTCTCGGAGCAGACCGTCGCGCGGCGCTACCGGCGGCTGCGCGGCGATGGCGTGGTGCGGGTGATCGGTGTGGTCGACCCGCGGCGCATCGGGCAGAGCGACTGGGTCATCCGGGTGCAGGTCCGGCCGGACGGTACGGCGCGGCTGGCCGCCGCCCTGACCAGGCGCGACGACGTCGCCTGGGTCAGTGTCAGCTCCGGCGGTTCGGAGATCATCGGCTCGGTGCGCTCGCGCACCCGGGAGCAGCGCGACGACCTACTCTCCCAGCGCCTGCCCCGGACCGCTCCCGTGCTCGGCATGGCGGCGTACGTCATCCTGCACCACTTCCGGGCGCGCAGCGAACCGAAACTGATCAATATCGGGGAGGTGCTGTCCGCCCAGCAGGTCGACGCGCTGAGGCCGGCCGTCTCCCAGGATTCCGAACCGGCGACGCTCACCGCGGCCGACGAACCCCTGCTCGCGGTGCTCGCCGGCGACGGCCGGGCGAGCCTGGCTCAGTTGGCCAGGGCCTGTGGGCAAAGCGAGGGGCGCACCGCCCGCCGGCTCGCCGCCCTGAGGGACAGCGGCGCGCTGTACTTCGACGTCGACCTCGCCACCGGACTGCTGGGCCTGGGTACCGCGGCCCATCTGTGGCTGACCGTCGTGCCGCACCGGTTGGCCGCGGTGGGGGATCAGCTTGCCGCCCTGCCGGAGGTCGAGTTCATCGCCGCCGTCACCGGCGCCGCCAACCTGTTCGCCTCGGTGGTCTGCCGCGACCTCGACGCGCTGTACGACCTGATCACCAACGACCTGGGCGTCATCGACGGGGTGGTGGCGTTGGAGGTGTCGCCGGTGTCGCACCGGCTCAAGCAGTCCGGCGCTCTGATGGACGGCGATCGGCTCGCCCACCCGGCGCCGCGCCGCGCTCCCGCGCGCTGATCGGCGGCTCGGCCGGTCGGTGGCTACGGGAACGGGCGGCTATCGGGTTGCCGTCGGGCGGGCCCAGCCGCCGTGAGCCGACCTGGGTGCGGCATCGACGACCCCCGTGACGTCGCGCCTCCCCAGTGCCCCGTCGGCTCACGCGGCCACCCCACCTGTTGTTAGGGAACGACCCCTAACAACGGGCTACTATAGGCCCCGCACTGGCAGTGGGAAAGAGGTCAATGTCGAAGGGGTCGCATATGCGACGTGCTGGAGCGGACACTCGTGAGCATGTGCTTCAGGTTGCGAACGAGCTGTTCTACTGGCACGGCATTCGGGCCACCGGCGTGGACCGGGTGGCCGCCGAGGCGGGGATAGCCCCGACGACGCTGTACCGGCTGTTCGCGTCGAAGGACGACCTGATCGCCGCGTACATCGAGCGCGCCAAGGCGTTCTATCAGGAGTGGTTCGACGCGTCCGCACGCTCGGGCGGAGACGTGCCGCGCGACCAGATCCTCGCGGTCTTCGACGCGATCGCCGAGCAGGTGGGCCCGGAGCAGTGCCGTGGCTGCCCGTTCCTGATGGCACTGGCCGAGTTCCCGGACGCCAACCATCCGGCGCACCGGGCCTCGGTGGCGCACAAGAGCTGGCTGCGGATGCGCTTCGGGGAGCTGGTCAGGGACTTCGCCGAGACCACTCCGGTCACCGATCCGGAGCAGCTCGCGGACTACCTGGCGCTGGTCATGGAGGGCGTGTACGCCTCCGTGCAGGCGCTCGGCGACGGGGGCCCGGCGCGCAACGCCCGCGCCCTGGCCCAGCGCCTGCTCGAGCCGGCGATGGCCTGACGCGATGGTGTGATTGCGGCGGCGCGGGCGTTGCCCGCTCAGCGACCGGTTGCCGAGGAGGTCGCGCCGATGACGAAGCCGTCGAGCCCCTCGGGCTGCTCGTCGCGCACGACGATGTCCTCGACGACGGCGGACTCGGGGCCGTGGCGCATCCACTCGACCAGGTCACGGACGTCGTCGGCCGGCCCCTCGAAGACCGCCTCGACCCGGCCGTCCGGCCGGTTGCGCACCCATCCCGTCACGCCGTGGCGCTGCGCCAGCCCCCGGCAGCTCTCCCGGAACGAGACGCCCTGAACCCGGCCGCCAACCAGTACCCGTGTGCGGATCACCGGGCCAGCGTACGGCCCGCCGGCGGCCCGGCCCGGCAACCCGCCGCACCGGCAAACTTCGCCGGGGCTGACGGATTCGCCGGGGCTGATGGTTCGGTACGGTGGCCGGAGGAAGCGACGTCGTCTGGCACCGGGTGGTGAGCCGATGGACCCCCATTCCCCGCTCACACTGGGGCTGCTGGCGCTCATCGGCCTGGCCGGGGGAGTCGGGATCACCGCGGTGGGGCCGGGCGGAGTGCTACCCACCATCGGGATGTTCCTGCTGACCGGGCTGACCCCCGCCGGGGTGGCCGGCACCGCCATCGTGACCCACGTGGCCACCGGCGCCCTCGGCACGGCCGCGTACACCCGCTCCGGCCAGCTGCGCGAGTCGGGGACCCGGCGCATCGCGGCGATCCTCGCGGCGGCGGCGGTGGTGGGCACGCCGCTCGGGGTGCTGTGCAACGGGCTGGTCGGTGGTGAGGGATTCGGGCTCCTGCTCGCGGCCGTGGTCGCCGTCACCGGCGTGCTGGTGTGGGTCCGTGAGCGCCGCGCCCCCGCCGCCGACCGGGCCGCCGCGGACCGGACCGTACGCCTGCCGCCGGTGCTGATCGGCGCCGTGGGGTTGGTCGTCTCCGTGGCCGCCGGCCTGTTCGGCCTGGGCGGCCCGATGCTCAGCGTGCCGCTGCTGGTCATCTTCGGCCTGCCGGTGCTGCCCGCGCTCGCCGCCGCGCAGGCCCAGTCCGTCGTCATCGCGGCGGTCGGCACGGTCGGGTACCTGCTGCACGGCGCCATCGACTGGCCGCTGGCCGTGGTGGTCGGCGTGCCCGAGCTGGCCGGGGTGCTGATCGGCTGGCGGATCGCGCACGCGGTGCCCGCTCGGCAACTCAAGTACACGCTCGCCGCCGTGCTCGTGGCGCTGGCCCCGTACCTGGCGCTGCACGGCTGACCGGGCGCGGGCCGGCGGTTGCCATCCGGCCGGGGCATGTGGTTGCATCGATGCGCTGGCGTTGAGCGTCCCCGATCCTCGCACGTTCACACGCGTGCCCGCAGGTCGTGCCGGAGGTAACGTGCGCCCGCCAGCCGAACCGACACCCGACATCGCGCCGCGACCCGAGCCGGCGCCGACATCCGCGTCCACCGCACCGGCCGCCCAGAGGCTCCGGCGGTGGCCCGTCCTGCTGGTGGTGCTGCTGGCGCTGGCGTTGCCGGCCGCCGCGCTGCTGGTACTGAATCCACAGTGGATTCACGGGTCGGGCTCCGGGGGGCTGCCCGACCGGCTACGGATTTCGCTGGCGCAGCGCGCGGTGGTGATGCTGGAGTCGTCGCCGCAGATCGAGCACCTCGGGCACGACGAGGACAACGCCGGCCCCCGCCGGGTGATGTGCACCCTCGACCCGTTCGGCGTCGACCCGCCGGCGGCCACCACCGTCGCCCAGGTCCGGTGGGTGTACGCGCTGCACCTGTGCGTCATCGGGCAGGACGGAACGCCGTGGGACTACGCGACCAAGAGCGCCGGACCGGTCGCCATCGGCCTGGGTAACCCGCCCGCGGTCCGGCTCCCGGTACCGCAGCTGGACTACCGCACCCAGGTCCGGCAGCTGATTCCGGCCCGGTACCAGTCGCAGGCCTTCGGGTCCTTCGCCCATCCGCAGCTGGTGGCCCAACTGCGGCAGCGCTACATCGCACAGGTCGCCAGCGCCCCGACGCGCTGATCCGCGCGACCGCGTGGCCCGGGCGGCCCAGGCGTGGCCTGACCGGCTCAGCTGGCCTCACCGGCTCAGCTGGCCTGACCGGCTCAGCCGGCCGGCGTGAACCGGCGCAGCCGCAGGCTGTTGCTCACCACGAACGCCGAACTCAGGGCCATGGCGGCTCCGGCGATCATCGGGTTGAGCAGGCCGAGCGCGGCCAGCGGCAGCCCGGCGACGTTGTAGGCGAAGGCCCAGAACAGGTTGCCCTTGATGGTGCGCAGGGTGGCCCGGGACAGCCGGATCGCGTCGGCCGCTGACCGCAGGTCGCCGCGTGCCAGGGTCAGCTCCGCCGCCTCGATGGCCGCGTCCGTGCCGGTACCCATCGCCAGGCCCAGGTCCGCCTGGGCGAGGGCCGCCGCGTCGTTGACCCCGTCGCCGACCATGGCCACCACCCGGCCCTCGGCCTGCAGCCGCGCCACGACCTCGACCTTGCCGGCCGGCAACACCTCGGCGACCACCTCGTCGATGCCCACCTCGTCCGCCACCGCGCGGGCCACCGCGGCCCGGTCACCGGTCAGCAGGACGGGCCGCAGCCCCAGCCCGCGCAGTGCGGCGATCGCCGCCGGGCTGGTCTGCTTCACCGTGTCGGCGACGGTGAACAGCGCGCGTACCCGGCCGTCCCAGCCGCCGGCGACCACCGTCTGCCCGGCGGCCCCGGCCAGTGCCCGCTCGAGCGTCCTCGGCATCGTCAGGCCGCGGTCGGTCAGCAGCTGGGGGCGCCCCACCACGACCGCGCGGCCGTCGATCACGCCGGTGACGCCGAGCCCGGCCAGGCTGGTGAAGCCGGTGACCGGGGGCAGGGTGCCCAGCCGGGCGCCGGCGGCGGCCGCGATGGCTCCGGCGATGGGGTGCTCCGAGGCGCTCTCCAGCGCGCCGGCCAGCCGCAGCGCCTCATCCTCGTCAACGCGGTCCTCGCCAACGCGGTCCTCGCCAACGCGGTCCTCGTCGACGCCGTCCTCACGAACGCCGGCCTCGGGAACGCCGCCGTCGTCGACCACGATTCCGGTCAGCGCCATGCGTCCGGTGGTGACGGTGCCGGTCTTGTCCAGTACGACGGTGTCGACCCGGCGGGTGGATTCGAGGACCTCCGGTCCGCGGATGAGGATGCCCAGCTGGGCGCCCCGCCCGGTGCCGACCAGCAGCGCGGTGGGGGTGGCCAGGCCGAGCGCGCACGGGCAGGCGATGATCAGCACGGCGACCGCGGCGGTGAGCGCCGCCGCTGGCGGCTGCCCGAGCAGCAGCCAGGCCGCCAGGGTCGCCAGGGCCAAGGCGATGACCACGGGTACGAACACCGCCGAGATCCGGTCGGCCAGCCGCTGCACCGGCGCCTTGCCGGCCTGCGCCGCCTCGACCAGGCGGGTCAGCTGGGCCAGCTGGGTGTCCGCGCCGACCCGGGTGGCCCGGACCACCAGCCGGCCGCCGGTGTTGACGGTCGCGCCGGCCACGGCGGTGCCGGGGGAGACCTCCACCGGCACCGGCTCGCCGGTCAACATGCTCGCGTCGACCGCCGACGTGCCGTCCTCGACCACCCCGTCGGTGGCGATCTTCTCCCCGGGGCGCACCACGAACCGGTCGCCGACCGCCAGCAGCTCGGCCGGGACACGCTCCTCCCGGTCGCCGCGCAGCACGGCGACGTCTTTGGCGCCCAGCTCCAGCAGCGCCCGAAGGGCGGCACCGGCCCGGCGCTTGGCGCGCGCCTCGAAGTACCGGCCGGCCAGGATGAACACGGTGACGCCGGCGGCCACCTCCAGGTACACCGAGGACATTCCGGACATCCGGTCGACCGTGAGGGAGAACGGCTCGCGCAGGTCCGGGCGGCCGGCGTTGCCGAAGAACAGCGCGACCATCGAAGCGCCGAAGGCGGCCAGCGTGCCGACCGAGACCAGGGTGTCCATGGTGGCCGCGCCGTGCCGCAGGTTGGTCCACGCCGCCCGGTGGAACGGCCACCCGCCGTAGACCACGACCGGGGCGGCCAGCATGGCCGACAACCACTGCCAGTCGCGGAACTGTAGCGGCGAGACCATCGCCAGGACGATCACCGGTATCGCGAGCGCGGCGCTGACCAGCAGCCGGGTGCGCAGCGCCGCCAGCGGTCCGGCGTCGCCGTCGCCCCCGGCGCCGCCCCGGGCGGAGGAGGGGGAGTCGGCGGTGCCGGCGGGCGCGGGCACCCAGGCGGCGTATCCGGTCTTCTCCACCGTGGCGATGAGGTCGGCCGGGCGCAACTCGGCCGGGTAGCTGACGGACGCCTTCTCGGTGGCGTAGTTGACGGTCGCGCTGACCCCGGCCAGGCGGTTGAGCTTCTTCTCCACCCGGGCGGCGCAGGACGCGCACGTCATCCCGCCGATCTCCAACTCGATCCGCGCGTGGCTGACCGGCGCCGGTGCCGTGGTCTCCGTGCTCATGACGGCCGCCTAGCTGACCAGCTCGTAGCCGGCCTCGTCGATCGCCGCGCGCACCGCGTCGGGGTTGAGCGACGCCGCGCTGGTGACACTCACCGCCCCGGTGGGCAGGTCCACGGCGACACTCTCGACGCCGGGCAGCGCGGCGACCTCCTCGGTGACCGCGCGCACGCAGTGCTCGCAGGTCATGCCGGAGACCTGGTACGTGGTGGTGGTGCTCAACGGTTCCTCCTCGAACGTGCGGTGGTGCGGTCCGGGCGGCCGGTGCCGCCGGGACGGGCGTTGCGGTCGGGCTGGGCGGCGCGGCTGGGCGGCGCGGCTGGGCGGCTCGGCTCGGCTCGGCGGCGCGGCTGGGCCGCTCAACTCGGCTGGAACGGGCGCGATCCGGCAGGGCCGCGCGGTCAGGAACGGACCAGGCGCGCGATCGCGTCGCTGGCCTCTTTGACCTTGATGTCGGCCTGTTCGCCGCCCTGCCGGGCGGCGTCGACGACGCAGGTGGCCAGGTGCTCCTCCAACAGGGACAGGGAGAACGACTGCAGCGCCTTGGTCGCGGCCGACACCTGGGTCAGCACGTCGATGCAGTACTTGTCCTCCTCGACCATGCGCTGCAGGCCGCGGATCTGGCCCTCGATGCGGCGCAGCCGGGCCAGGTAGTCCTGTTTGTTGTTGCTGTAGCTCACCATCGCCGTCTCCCGTTCCGCCGCCGTGTCACAGCTACCATACCCCCCTAGGGTACCAGAGTGAAGCGTGGCCCGCGCCACCATCCGGCACGGGCCTTCTCCCGGTACGTCGCCCGCCGCGTGGCGGTTACCGCCGGCCCGCCGCCTCGATGGTCACGCCGCCGGTCGTGACGTTGCGAGTCAGCGGCCGGGCCAGGAACTCGTGCGGGAAGCCGAGTTCGATCGCGCTGGCCCGATCCAGCCGGGCCACCTGATCGTCGCCCAGGTCCAGGCGCAGCGCGCCCAGGTTGTCCTCAAGCTGGGCCAGTGTCCGCACCCCGAGGATCGGTGCGGCGACCCCCGGGTTGAGCAGCGTCCAGGCGATCGCGACCTGCGACGGCGTCGCACCCACCTCGGTCGCCACCTCCTTGACGACGTCCGCGATGGCCAGCCCGCGCTCGGTCAGGGAGCCGTTGGCCGCCGCGACGTTCCTGCGGCTGCCCTCGGCCGAGGCCGAGCCGCCGCCGTGGTCCAGGTCGGCGTGGCTGTACTTGCCGGTCAGCACCCCGCTGGCAAGCGGTGACCAGGGGATGACGCCCAGGCCCATCTCCCGGGCCATGGGGATGAGGTCGCGCTCGACGGTGCGCTCGATCAGGCTGTACTCGATCTGCAGCGCGATCAGCGGCGACCAGCCGCGCAGGTCGGCGATGGCCTGCATCCGCGACACCTGCCAGGCCGGCGTGTCGGAGATGCCGACGTAGAGCACCTTGCCGGCGCGGACCAGGTCGTCCATGGCCCGCAGCACCTCCTCGACCGGGGTGGTGCCGTCCCACGAGTGCAGGTAGAGCAGGTCGATGTAGTCGCTGTTCAACCGCCGCAGGCTCGCCTCGACCGAGGCGACCATGCTCTTGCGGTGGTTGCCGCCGGCGTTCGGGTCGCCAGCGCGCCGCGTGACCGTGTACTTCGTGGCGATGACCAGGCTCTCCCGCCGGTCCCCGGCGAACTCGCCGAGGAACCGCTCGGCCGTCCCGTTCGTGTACTCGTTGGCCGTGTCGATGAAGTTGCCGCCCGCCTCGACGTACGCGTCGAAGATGCGCCGCGCCTCGCCCCGGTCCGCGCCCCAGCCCCAGTCTGAGCCGAACGTCATGGTGCCCAGCGACATGGGCGAGACCCGAAGCCCCGACCGGCCCAGCAGCCGATAGGTGTCCAGGGAAGTGAACCGTGCCACAATGCTCTCCTCAGCTCGCACAGCGGATGAGTCTCCGGCGGGTCCGGCACCGCTGCCGGCCGGACCGCGATCAAGGGTGCGACGGCCGGGCGGCGTGGGTAAGGGAAACGGCATCCTGGGATTGGCCGTCCCACCCTTGGCGAATAGGCTCAACCAGATGACCAGCAACGCACTCGCCGGGGATGTGAACGCGACCCAGGAGCTGGGCGCCTTCCTGCGCAGCCGCCGGGAGCGGCTGTCGCCCGGCGAGGTCATGGTGCCCGGGCGGCGCCGGGCGCGGCGCACCCCCGGCCTGCGCCGCGAGGAGGTCGCCGAGCTGGCCGGCGTCAGCGTCGACTACGTGACCCGCCTCGAGCAGGGACGCGGCCTGCGCCCCTCGACGGACGTGCTGGACGCGTTGTCCCGGGCGCTACGGCTGTCCGACGACGAGCGGGTCTACCTGTTCGACCTGACCCAGCGGCGACCCGCCGCCGGGCGACGGGACACCGCCGTACCGGGCATGCTCGACGCGCTGGTACGCGGACTGTCGCCGTTGCCGGCCATGCTGATCAATCACCGGTTCGACATCGTCGCGTGGAATCCCGAGATGTCCGCGCTCATGCTCGGCCTCGACGAGCTTCCCGCGCGGCGGCGCAACACGCTGTGGCTGTGCCTGCTGCACCCGCCGATGGTCGACTTCTACGTCGACCGGGAACGGATCATCCGGGAAGGTATCGCCGACCTACGCGCGGCGTGGGCGGCGTACCCCGACGACGAGGAACTGCCCCGACTGGTCGCGGAGCTCGCCTCCCGCAGCGAGGAGTTCGCACGCCTGTGGGAGCGGCGCGACGTGCGGGTCAACGCCCGGGGCCGCAAGCGGGTGCGCCATCCCGTTGCGGGGCCGCTCGCCCTCGACTACGAGGTGCTGGTACCGCTGGGGGAGACCGGCCACCGCCTGGTCGTGTACCGCGCGGCGGACACCGCCTCGCAGGTGGCGCTGGACGAACTCACCACACCTGCCGCCGCACCCGCCGCCCTCGCCTGAGCGCGCCGGACTCGGTGGCACTAGGTTGTCCGGGTTCCGAGCGGTTCCGCCCGCGATGCCGCTGTGCGGCGGGTACCCTCGGGCGGTGTTCTCGCCCCAAGGCCCGTCCCTGCGTGAGCTGTGCGTCCAGGCGCTGTCCTCGGTCGAGCGCGGCTACGACCTGCTGGCGCCGAAATTCGACCACACCCCGTTCCGTACCCCGCAGAGCATTCTGGCCGCGACCACCGAGGCGCTGTCCGAACTCGGGCCGTTCGGCGAGGGACTGGACGTGTGCTGCGGCACCGGCGCGGGCATGCTGGTCCTCGGGCCGCTGTGCGAGGGACGGGTCACGGGTGTCGACTTCAGCGCCGGCATGCTCGCGCGGGCGCGTGACGCGCACCCGGAGGCCGCATGGGTGCGGGCCGACGCCCGGGCCCTCGCCTTCGTCGAGGACTTCGACCTCGCGGTCACCTTCGGGGCCCTCGGGCATTTCCTGCCGGCCGAGAGGCCGGCACTCTTCGAGGGGGTGTACCGCGCGCTGCGGCCCGACGGGCTGTTCGCCTTCCCGCTCGGCGCGCCGCCGCCCCTGACCTCGCTCGCGCACTGGACCACGCTCGGCTTCGACCTGGCCATGCGGGTCCGCAACGTCGTGCGGCGCCCGCCGTTCGTCATGTACTACCGGATCACCCCGCTGTCCGCGATCCGCGACGACCTGACGGCGGCCGGCTTCTCGGTGGACGTCGTCGGCTTGACGGCCCTGGGTCAGCTGGCCAACGGCAGCCCACGGTACGGGCTCGTGCTGGCGCGCAAGCCGGCAGACGCTTACTGATGCTCGCTCATCGCGTCGGTGGACCCGGCCGGTTCGATGCCCTGCTGGGCAACCCAGGCGACCAGGGCGGTGACCGCGCAACCTCTTCACCTCGGGCCGCTGCTCCGGCTGGATACCACCCAAGCCGTCGACACCGGCGTGGCGGCCAGCAGGGCCCACATCGTCTCGCTGGCCGCGGCGCCGAGGGCGGCGTTCCAGCGCCGCTGGGTCCAACCGGGCGGCGGGGCGCTGCCCAGCACGTCCGCGTGGGTCTCCTTGATGGTGTCCTTGCTGAACACCGGCAGCCGCAGGGCCTGTGACAGGGTGCGCGCCAGCGCCAGCGTCGGTGACCCCGTTCATGAGGCTGTCGCATACGTCGATGAAGAGATTCGACAGTCGTCGGTTCCGGCCTCGGTACGACGGCGGCCAGAATGCGATCAAGTTATCTCCACCGAGCGGGGGGTGCGGGGACCGTGCGCATGGCGCGAAGATACTCATTCCTACGGACCTGGAAGCGGGCACGGCTGCTGGTCGTGCCGGCGGTGGCGGTACTCGTGGCGGTGGCCGGCACCGCGCAGGTGGCCCAGGCCGCGTCGGCGAGCGACGCTTCGCCGTCGGCCGACGCGCCGGGTGCGTGCGCGACGCCCACGTTCGCCGATGGGTTGGCGCAGAACGTCTTCTCCGCGGACTCCACTACCTGGGTGCGCGGCGAGGCCTGGGTGCAGGTGCCCGGCGTGGACAGCGACCGGGACGGCATTCCCGACCGTGTCCACATCGACATCACCCGGCCCGCCGAGACGGCCAACCCGTCCTGTGGCTACAAGGCGCCGGTGATCTTCGAGGCCAGCCCGTACTTCGCGAACCTCGGCCCGAACGCGAACTGGAGCGTCGACCACGAGATCGGTGACCCGCCCGCTACCCGGCCCGCCCAGATGCCGTTCATGATCCGCAACACCAGCCCGATCATCAGCAACGACTTCAACACGGCCTGGCTGCCCCGCGGGTTTGCCGTGGTACACGCCGACTCCCTCGGTACCGGTTGGTCGACCGGCTGCGCGACCGACGGCGCGAGCAACGAGACGCTGGGTGTGAAAGCGGTGATCGACTGGCTGAACGGCCGGGCCACCGCGTACACGAGCGTGGACGGCAACACCACCGTTCCCGACCCGGACTGGACCACCGGGAAGGTCGGCATGATGGGGACGTCCTACAACGGCACCCTGCCGATCGCCGCGGCCACCACCGGAGTCGAGGGTCTGGACGCGATCGTCCCGATCTCGCCGGTGGTGAGCTACTACGACTACTACCGCACCAACGGCATGGTCCGCGGGCCGGGCGGATTCCAGGGTGAGGACTCCGACGTGCTCGCCGACGTCGTGAACACCCGCCGGTCGGCGGCCACCGGCTGGCAGCCGGACCCCTCGGTCTGCCGCCCGGTGATCCAGGACATCACCGCCAACATCGACCGCGCGTCCGGGGACTACACCTCGTTCTGGAACGACCGCAACCTGATGAACGACGTGGACAAGATCCATGCCGCGGTGCTGCTCGCGCACGGCGACAACGACAACAACGTGATGACCAGGCAAGCGGCCGAGTTCTACGACGCGATCAAGCAGCTGGGCGTGCCGCACGAGTTCTACTTCCACCAGGGCGGGCACGGCGGGTCGCCGCCGGACGTCATGGTCAACCGCTGGTTCACCCGCTACCTGTACGGGGTCCAGAACGGGGTCGAGAAGCTGCCCAAGTCGTACGTGGTGCGGGAGGCCAACGCGTGCCCGCCGCGGCAGACCCCAGTGGTCGGCGACCAGTCGAACACCGCGACGCTGACGGTGGCGGACTCGGGGCAGCTGACGCTGGGCCTCACCGCGACGATCCCCATCACCGCCTCGAACGGCACGGTGACCACCACCACGCGGCTGATCAGCAAGATCCCGGACTCGCGGCACATCGTGCTCGCCTCGGCGGTGGCCACCGCCGCCGGGCAGCGGGTCGCCGACGGCGCGTCGGTCAGCCTGGCCTGCGGCAGCGCCAATCCGACGCCGTACGCCGAGTGGCCCGACCCGACCGCGGCCCCCGCGACGCTCGACTTCACCGCGGGTGCCCCGGCGATCGGTGGGCTGACCTTCCAGCCCGGCAGCGGCACGACCGAGACGCTGACCGACAACGCGATGGTTACCGCTACCACCTCGATGAACGCCGCCTCGTCGAACGTGCGGCTGCTCTACCAGACGCCGGCCCTCACCCAGAACGTGCGCCTCAGCGGCACGCCCTGGCTGTCGCTGTGGATGTCGTTCAGCAAGCCCAAGGCGAACCTGACCGGCGTGCTGGTCGACTACCCGCCGACGGGCAGCCCGACGATCCTGTCGCGCGGCTGGCTCGACCCGGAGAACCGTGACTCGCCGGCGACGACCGAAGCGATCACTCCCGGCCAGTACCACCGGATGCACTTCGATCTGCAGGCCAAGGACGCGGTGATCCTCGCCGGGCACCGGATCGGGATCATGATCCTCTCCAGCGACAACGAGCACACGATCCGTCCGGCGCCCGGGACGCAGCTGACGATGGACCTCGCGCGCAGCACCGTGCAGTTGCCGGTGGTGGGCGGCGCCGCGGCCCTCGCGGCGGCCATCGGTGCGGGATCGCCCGCCGCGCAGGTCGACGCGGCGCGGGTGTCCGTCGACCGGATGGGCCTGCCCGTCACGGTGGCCAACCAGCTGCGGCTGGCGCTGATCGACGCGTCGCGGAAGGTCGGCACGCCGGCCGCCTGCACCGCGCTGAGCGACTTCCAGGGCCAGGTGTTCGACCTCGCCGGGAGTCCGAACGCGACGGTGACGCTCGACCAGGCGCAGCGGCTCATGTCGGTGAGCCAGGTCGGCACGCAGTTGGGGTGCTCGGACCCGGGCGGCAAGACCGTCTACCTGCCGGACGAGACCTACCTGACCGCCACGCCGGCCGCGGCCCAGGTCGATCTGATGGAGTTCGCCGAGACGATCGAAGGATTCGGGCTCGACCAGGGCGTGACCGCGGACCTGACCAACCGTGCGTGGACGGTGGCCGGGCTGGTGACCGGTAGGGCACCGGCCGCCTGCGCCAGTCTCCAGACGCTGCTCCACACGGTCGCCCGCACCCAGCTGACCACGCAACAACGCGCGACGCTCGACGCGCGGACCCCGCGCCTCGACGCCGAACTCAGCTGCTGACGTTGTATGTGATCGGAAGGACCCGATGAGCCGCTACCGTATCCGCTCGGCATTCGGCCTGGCCGCGATCCTCGGCCTCGCCTTGCTCGCGGCGCCGGCGCCCGCCTGGGCGCACCGGCCGGCGACGCTGACCCACGCCAGCTTCGCCGGCCTGACGGAGATCGTCGCCAGCGCGAATGCCGACCTCACCGGCGTCACCGCCGACGACGTGGTCGTGACCAAGCCGGACGGGACGGTGGTTCCGCCGACGAAGATCACGCACGTCGCGGCGGGGCCGGGCACCCTGACGGTGGACCTCACCGCCGACCAGTTCGCCCGCGTGACGTCGACCGGCACCACCATCGCCATCCGGGACGGCCGCTCACGCGGGAAGTCACGGCCGGTGCCGGTGTTGCGACCGGGTGAACCGGCCAGCAACGGCCACATCCTGGGGTCCAGCCAGTGGACCGACGAAGGCTGGAGCACGAGCTACACCGACCCGACGTTCTACGACCCGACGACCGGTCAGACCGGGCTCTACCGGTTCGAAGACATCCGTCCCGACCAGGACGCCAACGGTAAGCCGGTGGCGTGGAAAAACGGCGACGTGAAGACGCCGGCACACAAGTCGATGCGCATGCTGGTGCTGTACGTGCAGTTCCCGGACCGGCTGGCCGCGAACTCGCCGGCGCCGTACCAGACGATGCAGCCGTACCAGGACTACATCGCACCGTCCGCGCAGTTCTTCGACACCGCGTCGTACGGCCAGTTCCAGCTCAGCTTCGTCTCGCCGCAGATCAGCGACGGACTGGGCTGGATCATGATGGATCAGAACGCGAGCGCCTACACCTGGGACGCCCAGACGCACAACATGTTCGCCTACGCCCGCGAGGCATTCCAGCACGCCTATGACAACTGGGGCATCAAGGCGGACGACTACGACGAGGCCCTCATCATGCCGGCCCGGGGAACCTCCGGCCTGTTCAACGGCCCCGGCAACATCAACCGGGACCCGACCGACGGTGAGCAGACCAACACCAACCAGGTCGCCTACGTCGACCACGACGGCAAGCCGCACTACGTCAGCACGGTGCTGACCGCCGGCAACGACATGTTCAACTGGGGATACCGCTGGCTGAACCACGAGGCGGGCCACACGATCGGGTTCCCCGACCTGTACATGTACTCACCGACCAAGGTGGCCGGCGTCAACGTCAACCAGTTCTTCTGGGTCGGCGGCTGGGACATCATGGGCAATATCGGCGGCCACTCCAACGACTATCTCGGCTTCCAGAAATGGAAAGTGGGCTGGCTGCGCGACGATCAGGTAGACGTGGTGAGCCAGGACAGCACCACCGTGCACCACATCAGCCCGATCGAGACGCCCGGCGGCAGCAAGATGGTCGTCATCCGCACCGGGGTCTCGACCGCCTACGCCGTGGAGTTCCGCACCAAGCTCGGCGTCAACGGCCTCGACAACCGGGGCAAATACCAGGGCATGCTGCTGTACCGGCTCGACGCGTCGCAGTGGGAGCAGCAGGACGTCAACGAGAATCTGCAGATCATCTCCAAGCAGTACTACAACGATCCGGCCGTCGGCGGGTCGCAGAACCTGACCGGCGTGTGGCGGCCCATCACGAACTCGCTGTCCGGGCTGGACACCGAGGGCGCGCTCTGGCAGCCGGGTGACGTGTTCCAGGATCCGAAGACGGGCGTGCGCATCGACTTCGGCGATGTCAGTGACTACCTGGCGTCGGACCCGGCGAACAGCCCCTACACGGCCGACGACACCGCCACGCTCACGGTGGAGAAGACAGGCGACTCCGCCCTGAACTACCCCGTGACGTTGAGCAACGCCCGGGCCGAGGCGCCGAACAAGATCACCTTCGACACGAGTACCGAACTGCAGCGCCGGATCACGGACTCGAACAGCATCAACAACGGCGACTACACCTACGTCCGGGAAGAGTCCAGGCTCACGCCTGCGGACCTGGTGGTGAAGCAGGGCACCCGTACCATTCCGGCCAGCAAGATCGAAGCAGTCGACGTGGAGCCCACCAGCGTCACGCTGACCTTCCAGCCCGGGACGTTCAAACACCCGTCCGACACCGCCGGCCTGACCATTTCCACCAAGGCGTATTACTACTACGCCGCCAGTAAACCGGTCGCGGTGCCGTACCGGTTCACCGGATTCGCGCCGCCGCTGGCCAACCCGCGAAACTGGAGCAAGGCCAAGGCGGGCTCCACGATCCCAGTGAAGTTCGGCCTCACCGGCGACCACGGACTGGGCGTCCTCGCCCCCGGCTACCCTCAGGCACAGCCGGTCGCGTGCGGAACGGGTACGCCGACCGGGACGGCGAGCACCACCGCCGGGACGCTGCACTACGACGCCAGGGCCGACCGGTACACCTTCTCGTGGCGTACCGACCGCAAGCCGGCCACGAGCTGCGTGCGGCTGGACCTGCGCCTCATCGACGGGACCACCCACTCGGCGTACGTCAGGTTCAGCTGAGCGACGTGACCGGGTGACGTGCCCGGCATCGGTGGGCCCGGCGGTCGCCATGCCGCCGGGCCCACCTGCTCGCACGCCGCCGGTACCTGTCGGGTTGGGGATTGCCGGTTTCCGCGCTGCCACGGACAGTTGTCGGGTCGATGCCGATCGGGGTGGCTGATCGGGCAGGCTGAGGAGCGGGTCATGGTGCGACGCTGGCTGATCACCGGGTGCTCATCAGGGTTGGGCCGGGCGCTCGCCGGGGCCGCGGCCGCCGCGGGGGATCTGGTGCTGGCCACCGCCCGCCGCCCGCAGACCCTGGATGAGATCCGCGACCGGTACCCGGACACGGTCGAGACCTGCGCCCTGGACGTCCGCGACCCGGCAGCCTGCGAGGCCGCCGTACGGGTCGCCGTGCGGCGGTTCGGCGGCGTGGACGTACTGGTCAACAACGCCGGGTACGGGACTCTCGGTGCGGTCGAGGAGCTGACCGACGGGGAGATCGAGGCGCAACTGGCGACCGTGCTGCTCGGGCCCTGGCGGATGACCCGCCTGGTGCTGCCGCTGATGCGGGCGCAGCACTCCGGGCACGTGCTGATGGTCTCCTCGACAACCGGCCGGTCGGCGATGGCGGGCCTCGGCGCCTACGTCGCGGGGAAGTTCGCGCTGGAGGGGATGACCGAGACGCTCGCGCTGGAAATCGCCGGTACCGGGGTGCGGGTGACCCTGCTGGAGGCGGGCGTCTTCGCGACCAACTACGGCACCGCGCTGGTCGAGGCCGCCACCCGGCTGCCCGACTACCGGCCGGTCGTCGACCTCACCGGCGCGTTGATTCGCGGTGAGATACCGCCCGGCTTCAGGCTCAGCGAGCCGGCGGAGTTCGCCGAGGCCGTGCTGGCCCTGGTCGACGACGCGCAGCCGCCGCTGCGGTTCCCGCTCGGCGCGCAGGCGTGGGAGCTGCTCACCGAGGCGGCGGACCGCGACCGGGCGGCGAGAGTCGAACTCGCGGGCAAGCTCGGCGTGCCGTTGCCCGCGCGCTAGCGGCTCAACGTACGAGACCGCCGCCGACATCCCGCGCCCGGTGGACGCCGGGCCACCGGGTACCCGCGCAAGGACGCCACACCGGTCGACCTTAAGCGGGCCCTGGCTGCCGCGTCGGGCGGACGGAGTAGCCCGCGACTACCCCCCGGGACGTAGTTTCCCGGGCCGCACTGCACCGGGGGCGGCAGCGGAACTGTCTTCCCTCGCCTGACGACCGGGACCGCACCGGAGCGGCATTCTGCTTCCTGCCGGGTGATCGATCACTGGTGCCCGCCGGACCGTCCGGTCGCGGCGGGCCGGGCGACAAGGAAGGTCGGCGGTGAAGAAGGCGGACGAACGCGTTCCACGATGGCCGTACGTGCTGCTGCGCGGGACCACGACGGCGGTGGCCGTACTGGCGGCGGCGCAGGCCGTGCTCGCGGGCGGCTTCCTCAGCGGGTATTACGGCGCGCTGACCGCGCACCTGATGGTGGGCATCTCCCTGGTGGCGCTGGCGGTGCTGCAGGTGCCCGTGGCGGTGTTCCAGTACCGGGCCGGCGGGTCGCGCCCCGTGCTGCGGGAATGCCTGACGTTACCGCTGGTGCTGGCGGTGCAGGCCGGGCTGGGGATGCTGCACATCCTGATCCTGCACATCCCGTTCGGGGTACTGATGATTGTCGGGTCGTTCCGGTTCGCGGTCGGGGCGTGGCGCACGCCGCTGCCCGCCCGCGCCGGATCCGGCGGGCCCGGCGAGCCGGTTGAGCCGGTCGAGCCGGTCGAGCCGGCCGGACCGGTCGAGGCCGCCGGGGTGCTGTCGTGAACCGGCGCACCGCCCTGCGGATCGGGTTGGCGGCGGCCGGTGCCGGCGCGGTGGGTGCGGGGATCGCCGGTGCCGGATGGTCGGCCGTGGACTGGCTGTGGCGCCCCGGCGAACCCGGCCGGTTGCTGGGCAGCACGGCGCCGCTGCCGCCGCGGTTCCGGGTACCGCTGCCGGTGCCGCCGGTACTGTCGCCGGTGCGCACCGACGGCACCACCGACTACTACGAGATCGTCCAGCGGGTGGCGGACCTGTCCATCCTGCCGGGCCTGCGCACCGAGGCGTGGACGTACGGCGGGAGCTTCCCGGGGCCGACGATCGTGTCCCGCTCCGGGCGGCGCACCGTGGTGCACCACCGCAACGAGCTGCCGCAGGCGGCCGTGGTGCACCTGCACGGCGGGCACACGCCGACCGCCAGCGACGGCTACCCGATCGACCTCATCCTGCCGGCGGCCGGCGCCGGCGACGGCACGCCGCCCATGCCCGACATGCCCAACATGCCGATGTCGGCCATGATGGGCGACACCAGGCTCGGCCAGCGCACCTACACGTACCCGATGAACCAGCGGGCGGCGACCCTCTGGTACCACGACCACCGCATGGGCCGCACCGGCCTGGGGGTGTGGCGCGGGCTGGCCGGATTCCACCTGGTGCGGGACGACGAGTCCGACGCCCTCCCGCTGCCACGGGGGCAGCGGGACATCCCGTTGATGGTGACCGACCGGTCCTTCGCGGCCGACGGGTCCTTCCGGTACCCGTCGGCCGCGACGGCCGGCGTCACCGACGCGTACATGAACGGGGTACTCGGCGACGTCATCCTGGTCAACGGCGCACCCTGGCCGGTGCTGCGCACCGATCCGGCGCGGTACCGGCTGCGGCTGCTCAACGCGTCCAACGCCCGCCGGTACCGGCTCGAACTGGACCCGCAGCCGCCCGGCGGCGCGGCACTGGTGCAGGTCGGCAGCGACGGCGGGCTGCTGGACCGCCCGGTCGCGCACGACGCCCTGGAGATCGCCCCGGCGGAACGCTTCGACGTGGTGGTGGACTTCGGCCGGTACCGGCCGGGCACCCGGGTGCGCCTGGTCAACCGGCTCGGCTCCGGCTCCACTGTGGACGTGATGCGCTTCGACGTGGTCGGGACGGACCGGGCGGACGACTCGGCGGTGCCCGATCGGCTCGCCCGGGCCACCGCCGTGCCGGATCCGCATCGGGCCGCGGCCACCCGCACGTTCCTGTTCCACCGGCGCTCGGACGGCACCTGGACCGTCAACGGCGACCCCTACCGTCCCGGGCGCGCGCTGGCCCGGCCGAAACTGGGCACGGTCGAGGTGTGGCGGTTCATCACGGACTTCCACCACCCCGTCCACGTGCACCTGGACCCGTTCCGGGTGGTCTCCCGCAACGCCGGCGATCCCGGCGCTTACGACGCCGGCTGGAAGGACACCGTGGACGTCCGGCCGTCCGAGGCCGTGGAGGTGGTCACCAGGTTCACCGACTACCCGGGGCGGTACCTGCTGCACTGCCACAATCTCGAGCACGAGGACATGGCCATGATGGCGGACTTCACGGTCGGCTGACGTCACGGTCGGCCGAGCCGGCGGTGGTCGGGGCGGGCGCACCGCCCCGGCCGCCGCACGGTCCGGCCCGCTAGGCCCGGGTCCACTTCTGGTTGGAACCGCCGTTGCAGGTGTAGACGTCGACCTCGGAGTGGTTGGCGGTGCCGGCGCCCGCGACGTCGAGGCACAGCCCGGTGGCGACGCTGGTGATGGTGCCGTCGCCACTCACGTTCCATTGCTGGTTCGTGCCGCCGTTGCAGTCCCACAGCTCCGCCTTGGTGCCCGGCGCGCTGGCGCCACCGGGGACGTCCAGGCACTTGTTGCCGTACACCACCAGCCACTTGGACGGGGTCAGCAGCCAGGACTGGTTGCCGCCGCCGTTGCAGTCCCAGATGTCCAGCTGGGTACCGTTGGTGGTGGTCGAGCCCGGCACGTCCAGGCACCGGTTCGAACCGGTACCGCGCACGACGGTGGCCCCGCCACCGCCGCCGCCCCACGCCCACTGCAGCCGGGTGACCCCGGAGGCGTTGTTGTTGGACAGCGTCAGCGCGGTGCCGCTGCCGTGCAGGGTCTCCATGCTGTACGTGTCGCCGGTGCGCAGCCCGGGCCAGTAGACCGAGCCCATGCCCAGCGCGTGCATGATGTCGCTGTCGGCCTCCACGTACGCGACGAAGTAGTTGTTGTTGATGGGGCCGGTGTAGTTCAGCCCGGTGGTCATCTCGGCGCCCCACTCGTCGACCACGGTCCGTGAGGCGCACGAGCCGATCCGGTTGCGCAGATCGCTGACCCAGCCGGCGTACGCGGTCTGGCTGGTGTTCCAGAACCCGTACACGTGCAGCGACAGGTAGGCGCCGGTGAACCGGCTGTCGGCGCAGACGCTGGTGACGTTGTCGTTGTACCCGGTGCCGCTGACGAAGACGCGGTTCTTCGGGATCGACGGGTAGGTGCTCATCCACTGGGCGACGAGGTTGGCCCACGCGCTCGCGCTGTAGCCAAAGGGTTCGTTCATCGGCTCGAAGTACACCCGGCCGTTGCCGGCGTACTTGCTGGTGACCGTCTGCCACATCGTCCAGTACGAGGTGAGGTTGTCGACCTGCCCGTCCTTGTGCGCGACACCCTCCCAGTAGCTGAGGATGACGTTGAACCCCTTGGCCGTGGCGGCGTCGATGGCGCCGGTGTAGGAGGACCAGAAGGAGCCGTTGACGGTGTACGGGTTGACTGGCAGCCGCACCGTGTTCGCGCCCAGGTTGGTCTGGAACCCGCCGATGACCGCGGTCGCCTTCGCGTAGCTGGTGGCGTAACTATCCGATGTGGACAGACCGGACGGGACGACCGGGTCGTCGGCGTAGTTGTCGCGGGGATCGGCCCAGTTGACCCCCTTGAACTGGTTGGTGGCGGCCAGCGCGACCGTCGCCGGGCCCGCGACGCCGACCGCGGCGGCGGTGGTCACCAGGCAGGCGGCGGCCGTGGCCGCGGCCAGGCGCCAGGAGGTGCGCCGGCGGGCGGCGCCGATGGTGAGACGGAACATGGTGTGTTCCCTTCCGGTATGTGAGCGGACGGTCGACCGCCGTTGTTTCTCGCGCCGCCCGGTGGCCCGCGCCGCCGACGATAAAGTCATGGACATCGATCAATGCGGGTGAGGCACAGCCTAGGAATCCGGTACCCCTTCGTCAAGGGGCCAGGAAAAGTCCCGGCGTCGCCCGCCGGACAGGCCGCCCCGGGCCGCCGGCGGTCTGGCGGGGTGCGGGACTGGCGAAGGCGGGGCTACCGGTGCAGGTGGGCGGCCCGGGTGCCGATCGCGGACAGGAAACCCTCCAGGGCCAGGGTGGCCGCGCCGAGGCTGACCGGATCGCCGACCAGCTCCGACAGGGTGATGTCGATGGCCGCGAGCGGGTGGCGCAGCGCGTGCCGGGACACCACCGCCCGCACCTCGTCCAGCAGCGGCTCACCCAGCCGGGCGGCGACCCAGCTGGACAGCACTATCGCCTCGGGGTTAGCCAGGTTGATGACGTTGGCGATGGCGACCCCGAGATAGCGGGCGGTCTCGCCGATCACCTTTGCCGCCACGGGATCGCCCGCCCGTACCCCGGCGGCCAGCGCGTCGATCGTCGCTGTCTGGTCGCCGGCCCGCAGCATCGGGCTGTCCGGGTCGAGCTCGCGCAGGTGCTGCATGATGCCGGGCGCCCCGACGTAGGTCTCCACGCAGCCCCGCCCGCCGCAGTGGCACGGGCGGCCGTCGAGGACCAGCGTGGTGTGGCCCCACTCGCCGGCGCTGTTGGTCGCCCCGCGATACAGGGAGCCGCGGAACGCCAGGCCGGCGCCGACTCCGGTGCCGAGGTTGAGCACTATGACGTCCTCGCGGCCGCGCCCCGCCCCGAACCACAGCTCCGCGACGACCGCGGCGCGCAGTGGATTGTCCAGGTACAGCGGCATGCTCAGGCCGTCGGCCAGCAGGCCGCGCAGGGGGATGTCGTGCCAGTTCCAGTTCGGCGCGAAGACCGACACCCCGCCGCCCCGGTCGACCTGGCCGGGCACGCTGATGCCGGCGCCGAGTATCCGCCGTGGGGCCGCCCCGCCGCGCGCCAGCACGGCGCGCACCCCGGAGACGATGTGACCGACCACCTGCGCGGGGCGGTTCTCCTCCGGGTGCAGCTCCTCCTCGACGCTGGCCAGCAGGGACAACGCGGTGTCGAACAGCTCGACGTGCACGTAGGTCTCCGCCACGTCGACGCCGACCAGCACCCCGCCGGCCGGGTTCACCGACACCAGCCCGCGCGGCCGGCCACCGCTGGAGTCCTCGAAGCCGACCTCGACCAGTACGTCCGCCTCCAGCAGTTCGCCGATGAGGTTGGACACGGTGGCCAGGCTCAGCCCGGTCTCGGCCGCTATCCGCTGCCGGGAGACCGTCGACCCGGCGATGATGTGCCGGAGCACCTCGAAGCGGTTGGCCACCCGGATGTCGCGGGACGTCCCCCTGGCGATCGGTACCACCTGTCCTCTGCCGTTACGGCTGGTCAGCCGGGTTAGCCTAACCAGGCTAAGATCGTCGGCGCATCGTCCGGTCGGGCAGCGCCCCGCGTGGCCCCGCCTCGGCTCGGCCCCAGGCCGCGGCCTCGGGCCCTTTTCCGCTACCCGTTGGACGAAGACATCGACGATTGTCTTGGCAAAGCGCTACGCTAACACGGCCTCGCCTTGCCGCGGTGCGAGGCGTGAACGTCAGCCATGGTTTATACACCATCGCCCATACGTCGACCAGGTCAGCCGCCCGGACGGGGTCGGCACCCGCCTCACCCGCGCACCGGCTCCCGGACGGCCGCGGTGCTGGCGCGCACCACCAACCGGGTCGCGACCGTGGCGGCGCCGTCCGCGCCGGTGCCACCGTCCATCTTGTCCAGTAGCTTGCGGATGCACAGCCGGCCGACCTCGGCGAAATCCTGCCGCACCGTGGTCAGCGGGGGCCAGAAGGAGCGCGCCTCCTCCATGTCGTCGAAGCCCACCACGCTGACATCCGCGGGGATGTCGCGCCCCAGTTCGTGCAGCGCGCGCATCGCGCCCAGCGCCATCTGGTCATTCGCAGCGAAGATCGCGGTGACCTCCGGCCGGGCCCCCAGCACCAGCCCCTCGCGGTATCCGGACTCGGTCGACCAGTCGCCGTGGCGCACCTCGGGCGGGGTGATGCCAGCGTCCTCCAGGGTGCGCCGCCAGGCATCCATCCGGTGGTTGGCGGAGAACGAGGCGGGCGGCCCGGCGATGTGCCACACCTGGCGGTGGCCGAGCGCGAGCAGGTGCTCGGTGGCCTGCCGGGCGCCCAGCGCCTGATCGGTGTCGACCACGGTGTATCCGGACCCGGCGCCGGAGTCGATGACCACGACCGGAATGCCGGGCGGAAGCGTGAACTTCGCGTCGTCGAGCAGGTGCGCCTCGAAGATGATGACGACGCCGTCGACGGCCGCCTCGCTCAACCGGCTGAACGCGCCGGACACCTGGCTGGAGGTCGGGTTGGCGATCGGGATCAGCGTGACGGAGTAGTCCGCCCGCGCCGCCTCCATCGCGATGGCGTCCAGGGTGCGCACGTTGCCGAACGTCTCCAGGGTGAACATGATGACGCCGATGGTGTGGAACCGGCCGCTCTTCAGGGCGCGGGCCGCGCCGTTGGGTCGGTAGCCGAGCGTGCGCATGCACTCGATGACCCGTTCCCGGGTGGCGGCGTCGACGTTGGTGTGGCCGTTGGAGACGCGCGAGACCGTCTGCGAGGAGACGTTCGCGAGGCGGGCCACGTCCGCCATGGATGGCCGGGCCCTGTGTGTGCTGTCGCGTGCTGTTGTCATGGCTCCTCGCGGTGTCCCTCGTGGACTCGCCTACCCTGGGCCTGCTCGCTCGAATCCACATGCTAACGATCCGGCGCCCGCCGGTGGGGGATCCGTCGCCGCGTTACCCGGTCCGCGGATACAGTCATCGGTCGTGGGGCGATATGCGGCGGTGGACGTGCAGTACACACCGGACGGTGGGGCGCTGGCCGCGGCGGTGCTCGCCCAGGACACTCGGTTCGCGGCGATCGTGGCGGAGCACACGGCCCGGCTGGCCGAGGTCGCGGCGTACCGGCCGGGTCACTTCTACGCCCGGGAGCTGCCCGCGCTGGACGCGGTGCTGGCCAAGGCCGGCGCGATCGACCTGCTGATCGTGGACGGGTACGTGGACCTGTCCCCGGACGGGCGGCCCGGGCTCGGCGCGCACGCGCACGCGCGGTTCGGGGTGCCGGTGATCGGCGTGGCGAAGACCGCCTTCCAGGGCGCCACCCACGCCATCGCGGTGGTCCGCGGCGAGGCGATCCGCCCGCTGTACGTCACGGCCGCCGGCCTCGATCGGGGCGAGGCCGCCGAGTTCGTGCGGGAGATGGCCGGCCCGTACCGGATGCCGGACGCGTTGCGCCGGGTCGACCGGCTCGCCCGTACCGGCGCGTAGGTTCGGGGCCGCACTATCGTCCATAGTGGATGATTCGGACGGCCGGGGCGGTTAGGATCCCGTCGTGATCGTTCTCGTCACCGGCGCGGCCGGGGGAGTGGGCCGGCTGCTGGTGCCGGAGCTGCGCGGGGAGCACGAGCTGGTGCTCACCGACCGGGCGCACGCGCCGGGCGTGGTCCCCGGCGACCTGGCCGATCCGGACTTCCTGCGCGGCGTCGTGGCCGGCGCCGACGCGATAGTGCACCTGGCCGGCGACCCTAACCCGTCACGAGGCTGGGACCGGCTGAGGGTGCCCAACGCCGACATGGTGGCGCACGTGCTGGACGCGGCCGTCGCGGCCGGCGTGGGCCGGGTGGTGCTGGCCAGCTCGGTGCACGCCTCGGCCGGGTACGTGGACGCCGGGCGTACCCCCGTGCGCGAGGACTGGCCGGCGTGGCCGTGCTGCCCGTACGGGGCGGCGAAGGTGTTCGCCGAGTCGCTCGGGCGGGCCTACGCGTACCAGTGGGGGCTGTCGGTGGTCTGCCTGCGGCTGGGTGGGGTACGCGAGCGGCCAGCGGCCCGCAGCTGGCTGCCCGGCTGGCTGAGCCCGGGCGACCTGGGCCGGCTGGTGCGCGCCGCGCTGCGCGCGAACGTCGACTACGGCGTCTACCACGGCATCTCGGCCAACACCGGTGCTCTCTGGGACCGGTCGCTGGCCGGCGCCGAGCTGAGCTACCGGCCGGTGGACGACTCGGCCCGGTACGCCGGCGAGGTGGCCGACGACCTCGCGGCGAAGCCGGATCCAGCGGCCCGCCCCCGCTGGGGCTTCGCCCACCTCAGCTGAGTGGCGAGTGCGTGCCGGCCGCTCCGTGCGGCTCCTGTACCTACTAGTATGTACACTGCGCCTCGATCGTCCTGCCACCGCACGAGATCGAAGGAGTGAAAACATGCGCATATCCCGCGCTCCGCACACCCAGGTGCCGGCGTCGCCCGAGTGGGTCACCGGCTCGGCCCGCGTCGAAGGGCTCGCCACCCCCGAGGGTCCATCGCGGACGCAGGTCGACAGCGTCCACTTCGCGCCCGGCGCCCGCACACGCTGGCACCGCCACCCGGGCGGCCAGGTGCTCGTGGTCACGGAGGGCACGGGGCTCGTGCGGCGCCGCGGTGGGCCGGTCGAGACCATCAGCACGGGCGACAGCGTGCGGGTCGAGGCGGGCGAGTGGCACTGGCATGGCGCGACGCCCCAGGATGCGATGACTCACCTGGCCATCGAGGAGTTGCCGGCCGACGGCGGGGCGACGGAGTTCGCGGACGCCGTCGCCGACGCCGAGTACCTGGGCGGAACGGGGGAACGGGCCGACCCGGAGCCGCTGCGTCGCGTGATCGTCCTGGACCAGCGGCTGCCGGAGCCACTGGCCACCCAGCGCGTCGAGATCCGGCGGATCACCATCGCGCCCGGGTACGCCGCGGGCCTGCACATCCACAACGGGCCGGTCCTCGGCAGCATCGAGACGGGCTCGGTGGTCTACCAGATCGAGGGCGGGCCGGCGACCGTGCTCACGCCCGGCGACGTGTTCTACGAGCCCGAGGGCGTGCGCATCGCGCGCTTCGACGCCCAGTCCGACGGCGTCACTTTCCTCGGATACTTCCTGCTCGCCGACGGAGTGAACGCCGGGCTGGTGTTCCCCGAGGCCTGACCGGCAAGCGACATCCTCAACGGCACGCCGCCGGGTACCCCACCCGGCGGCGTGCCGGTTGTCGTGCGGCCCACCCGGCGGTGTGCCGGCCGTCACGTAGCCCACCCGGTCGCCAGGGGCGGCGCCGGATACTTCTGTGATAGAACTTTAGAGGTTCTGTAGCAGAAGTAGATCCCAGCGCCGGAGAGCACCACCGTGAGCCAGATGACCATGAGCGTTGCCCACGATGACCCCAACGGCCGGCCGGCATGGTGACCCTGCTGCTGCGCGAGCCGGCCCGGCCGCGCGTGGTGCGCGAGCACCGGTGGGCACCCTGGTTCGCGGTCATCACGGTGTGCTTCGGGGCGTTCATGGGTCAGCTGGACGCCAGCATCGTCACGCTGGCCTTCCCGGCCCTGCAGGGCCACTTCGGCATCGGGCTGGCGGCGGTGCAGTGGGTGTCGCTGGCCTACCTGCTCACGCTGGTGGCCCTGCTGGTGCCGGTGGGCCGCTGGTCGGACCGGGCCGGGCGCAAGCTGGTGTATCTGGCCGGGTTCGTGGTGTTCACCGCGGCCTCGGCGGCCTGCGGGCTGGCCTGGTCGCTGACGGCGCTGGTGGTCCTGCGGGTCGTCCAGGCGGCGGGCGCGGCCATGCTGCAGGCCAACAGCGTCGCGCTGGTCGCGACGAGCGTGCCGCCCTCGTCCCGGCGCGCGGCGCTCGGGGTGCAGGCGGCCGCGCAGGCGCTGGGGCTGGCGCTGGGGCCGACCATCGGCGGGCTGCTCGTCGGGTCGGTCGGCTGGCGGTGGATCTTCTACATCAACGTGCCGGTGGGGGTGATCGCCCTGGCGGCCGGCTGGTTCCTGCTGCCGCGTACCCGCAACCGGGCGCCCTCGGGCGGGCTGGACGCGGCCGGCGTGGCCCTGCTCGCGGTCGGCAGCACCTGCGCGCTGATCGCGCTGTCCGCCGGCTCCGGCCTGCACCTGTCCCCGGCCACCCTGGCGGGCTTCAGCCTCCTGGCCGTCGCCGCCGTGGCCGGCCTGGTGTGGTGGGAGCGCCGGGCGGCCTCGCCCCTGCTGGACCTGTCGATGGTGTCCTCCCACGGGGTGGCGCCCGGGCTGGGCGGGGCGCTGTGCGGGTACATGGTGCTGTTCGGCCCGCTGGTGCTGTTCCCGCAGACGTTGACCGCGCGAGGCGACAGCGCGCTGCACGCCGGGCTGCTGCTCACCGCCCTGCCGGCCGGGTTCGGCCTGGCCGCGGCGACCGCCGACCGGCTGCTGCCCGGGGGCTGGTCGGACCGGCGCCGCTGCGTGGCGGGCGGGCTGGTGGCGACCGTGTCGGGCGCCGCGCTGGCGGCCTCGGTACCGGTCCCGGTCACCGTGTTGCTGCTGGGTCTGCTGGGCATCGGGCTGGGCGTGTACATCCCGGCCAACAACGCGGCCATCATGGCGGCGATCCCGAACCGGCTGGCGGCCACCGCCGGCGGCATGGTGAACATGACCCGCGGCCTGGGTACCGCGCTGGGGGTCACGGCCGTCGCGCTGGCGCTGCACCTGGGGCAGGCCACCGCCGACCCGGGCCTGGACACGCCGTTGACCATGCTGATCCTGGCGGCCTGCGCGCTGCTCGCCACGCTGGCCGGGCGGGCGGCGGGCCGGGCACCGCACGCCGGCCCGGCCGAGGTCATCGCCGGGGTCCCCGCCGATGTCTCCGCCGGTGGTGACGGCGTGGGTGCGGCGTGAGGGGCGCCGCGGTTCCGCGCCGGCTGCGGTGGATCCGGCCGGTTCACGGGTACCCTGCGGGTCGGTACCACGGCGTCGAGGAGTCCGCAGCGATGAGCATCAGCCCGCCGGTGGCGGCGAGTGCCCCGGACAGTTCGGATCCACCGGGCAGTTCCCTGGCCGACACCATCAGCCGGCTGCGCCGCGCCCTGCGCCGGGGCGCCCGCGTCGCCGACCCGGGCAACCAGCTCTCGGTCGCCCAGCTTGAGCTGCTCGCGAGCGTGGCGGAGCACCCCGGCACCCGGCCCGGTCAGCTGGCCCGCCGGCTCAACCTGCGGCCCAACACCGTCACCACCCTGGTCAACGCGTTGACCAACCTGGGGATGATCAGCCGTGCCGCCGCCATCGGCGGCGACCGGCGCGCCATCTCGCTGAGCGTCACCGAGGAGGGGCTGCGCGCGGTGCACGCGTGGCAGGCGACCAACAGTGCCGTGCTCAACCTCGCGCTGTCCACCCTGACGGCCGGTCAGCGCAACGCGCTGACCCGCGCCACGCCGGCGTTGGACGCGCTGGCGCAGGCCATCGACCGGCTCGCCGACACCCCGCTGCTCGCGCCGAACACCGACAGCGCGGGCTGACCGGCCCTGCCCGGCCGGCCCCGATCCGCCGCGTGGCTGTCCGCGTCCTACCTACCCGGCGCTGCGCCGGCCGCTTCGATCGGCGTCACGACCGGGCGTCGTCGGCGTCGTCCAGCGGACCGCGCAGGTCCCAACCGTCGGCCACCACCTCGCGGACGATGTCGGATCGCGTCACCGGCTCGCCGCACTCCGCGCAGTGCACGCTCGGCGTGAACGCGTGGTCGTGGTGGGTCTGGCGCATCGGCGGCGTGGACACCGCCCACTTGTCCCCCCAGGCCAGCAGCGCGCTCGTCACAGAGCCGAGTTCACGCCCGGCCTGAGTGAGCCGGTACTCCTCCCGCCGGGGTGAGTCCTGGTAGGCGTGCCGTTCGAGCACGCCCGCGTCCACCAGTGTGCGCAGCCGGGCCGCGATGCGGTCCCGGGGCGCGCCGGTGTTGCGTACCAGCTGGGTGAACCGCCCGTTGCCGAACATGACCTCGCGCACGATCAGCAGGGACCACCGGTCGCCGACCACGTCCAGGGCGGCGGCGATGGAGCAGGGCCGCCCCGGCAGGGTGGCCGGATCGATGCGCGCCGCCTCGTGCGGATCGGTGGCGGTGGCCGCGGGCTCGGTACGTCGTGCCATGCGTGCCATCGTGACACAACACGGTTTGCTTTCCAAACCGATGATGTTAGCCTGCCCAGGTGACGGTTCGAAATTCAAACCATAGGGCGCCTCGGCGGCGCTGGGTGCCGACCGTGGTCGTCGTCCTGGCCGTGTTCATGACCAATCTCGACCTCTGGATCGTCAATGTCGCGCTGCCCTCGATGGGCGCGGGCTTCGCGAAGGGCGGGCACCCCGCGTCGCTGGCGAGCCTGTCGTGGGTACTCAACGCGTACTCCATCACGCTCGCGGCGCTGCTTGTGGTGGCCGGGCGGCTGGCCGACCGGATCGGGCAGCGGCAGGTCTTCCTCGCCGGCATCGTGGTCTTCACCCTCGCCTCGATCGGATGTGCCCTGGCCCCGTCGCTGCCGCTGCTGGTGGCGGCCCGGGTGCTCCAGGCGATCGGCGCGGCGGCCCAGCTGCCGACCTCGCTCGCGCTGCTGATGGCATCGGTACCGGCGTCGAGCCGACCGGCGGCCGCGCGGGGGTGGGCCGCCGTGGGTGGTCTGGCCGCGGCGTCCGGCCCGGTATTCGGCGGCCTGCTGGTGGAGGTCGACTGGCGGTGGGTGTTCATCGTCAACGTGCCGATCGGTGTCGCCGCGCTCGCCGCCGGCCTGCGTACCCTGCCGCGCTCCGCGTCCCGGGAATCCGGCCCGATCCCCGATGTCCTGGGCGCGGTGCTGGTGACGGTGTCGGTGGCGACACTCACCGGGGCGCTCGTGCAGGCGCCCGGCTGGGGCTGGGGATCCGCGCGCACCACCGGGCTGCTCGCCGTCGCGGTGGTGTCCGGAGCCTGGTTCGTCCGGCGCAGCCTGCACCACCACACCCCGCTGATGGAGCTGCACCTGCTGCGGGAGAGCCGGTTCGCCATCGCGAGCGGGGGCGTCGCGCTGTTCAGCGTCTCCTTCGCCATCATGCTGCTGTCCAACGTGCTCTGGTGTCAGGACGCGTGGCACTGGTCGGCGCTGCGTACCGGGTTGGCGATGGTGCCCGGGCCGGCACTCGTACCGCTCGTCACGGTGGCTTCCGCCCGGGCCATGCGCCGGCTCGGGCCCGGTCCGCTGATCGTCGCCGGCAGCATCCTGTTCGCGGCGTCGATGCTGTGGCGGGTCGTGTTCGTCGCGGTCCGGCCCGACTACCTCGGCGACCTGTTCCCCAGCATGGTGCTCGGCGGAGCCGGCGTCGGCCTGGCCATGGGCACCCTGGTCGCGGCGGGCGTGACGTCGCTGCCGGCCCACCGGTCGGCGACCGGCTCGGCGCTGGTCAACTCGAACCGCCAGATCGCCTCGGCGGTGGGCGTGGCCATCCTGGTGACCCTGCTGGGCAGCGGCGTGGGCACGGGAGCGATTCACGAGTTCAAGGTCGGCTGGGCCATCGCGGCGGGGCTGGCGGCGCTGTGCGCCGGCTCCGGCCTGATGCTGATGGGCCGTGGCCGCGACTCCTCGGCCGTCCCCGGGGCGGCGGCGTCGTCCGGCCCGGCCGTACCCGAGCCGGCCGTGCCTGGCCCGGCGGTGCCCGAGTCGGCCTCGCAGCCGGCGGGCGCCTGAACGGTCCCGGCGACCATCCGCCCGCCGTCCTCAAGGCGGTTCTTGAGACGGCGCCCTCGATGCGGCGTCATTGAGACGGTGCCCGCCCGGCCCGGACGCGGGCCGGGCGGCTGGTGGGTGCTCGGCCCGGACGCGGGCCGGGCCCCTACCGGGCGGTCGTGGGTGTGGTGACGGTCGCCGGTCGGCGGGTGGTGCAGACCGAGGTCGGCGACGCGGTTGTCTCGCCCGGCGCGAGCAGCGCGATCAGGAAGCAGTAGTTGCCGGTCGGATCCAGGTGGGTCGCCGTGTAACTGGTGACTCCGCGCTTGAGTGATACGACCGAGCCGACCGGGGTGCCGTTGTGGGACAAGGTGACCACGGCCGTGGCGGACCCCTTGCTGGGGTCGACCCAGCTGACCGTGATGCTGCCACCATGGTCCCGCATCGCCAGGCCCGCCGGTGCCATCGCGGTCGGGCGCGCGGAGGTGGGGGAGCGGTCCAGCGCCTCCCCCGCCCGGTGCGGACCGGGCAGGATCGACGGCGCGACCAGAATCACGGCGGCGGCCACCCCCGCGGCGGCACCCAGCGCCGCCGCTGAGAGGACTAGCGGCTTGCCGTAACGCCGCAGGCCGCGATTCCGCTCGCGGAGCGGTGGGGGCAGGCGCTGGGGCTGCGGTACCGGCGCGGGCGGCCACTGCCGGACCGTGCGCTGCCGGTCGGTCCGCGGCTGATCCGTCCGTTGCCAGGGTTGCGGTTGCCGCCGCGACCGGGGCGGTCCGGACGCGGTGGGTTGGTGGGTCGGCGCCGATCGGGTCGGTTGTCGCGGCGGGCCGGACGCGAATGCCAGGGGTTGGTGCTCCGGCGCCTGCCGGGCCTGCTGTCGTGGCAGCGTCGGGTCTTGGTGTGGCGGCCTTGGGTCTTGGCGTGGTGGCCTCGGGTCTTGGTGTGGCGGCGTCGGGTCTTGGCGTAGCGGCCTTGGGTCTTGGCGTGGTGGCATCCGGTCTTGGCGTGGCGGGCCGGCGGGATGGGCAACCGTGCGCTGCCGAGCCAGCCGGCGCCCGGCCCGGCGGCGCGCGGCCAGGCGGCGCTGGGCGCGCAGGCGTTGCCAGACAAGCCGTTGCCGGGCCAGTCGTTCCCGGGCCCACGGCCGCCACGATGGCCGCGCCGCAGACGGCGGCGTGGATTCCGCCACTGGCTGTGCTGCCGGTACCGCCGCGTGCCGCGGTACCGGTGCATTCCTTCCGTCCGGTGTATTCCTTCCGTCCGGGGCGGGTTCCTGGCCCGGAGCGGGTTTTTCGGCCGGAGAATTTTCCTTGGCCGGAGCCGGCTTGTCGTGGGGCGTCTCCGGACGCCGGTCTGTGAACCGGGGCGGCGCCGCCGGTGGCGCCCACGGATTCGCGCCGCTTCCGGGGCCATCCCGATGGGCCGGCCGCGCCGCGTGGCGGCCGGCGCTCTCCGCCGGGTCGGAAGCCCAAGTCCCACCGGAAGCCCAAGCCCCACCAGGAGTCTGTTCCGCGCCGGGAGCCTTCGGGATCGCCGCGTCGCGCGAAGGTTCGGGTCTCTCCGCCGCACCGGTGTCCCGGGTGGAGGCGGGATGCGGCCGGCTCCGATCGTCCACAGTGGAGTCATGACCGAGATCGGGTGCGAGGCTGTCGCCGTCCGAGCGGATGCCTCGCAGCCACCGGCGTCGACGCGGGGGCTCGGCCTCCGGCTCGGGGTGGGTGGGCATCGGCGGCTCCACCTCGGCCAGCCGAGCCTCCAGCCGCTCGGTGAGCGGGTGACCGCTACCGAGCAGTGCCCGGGTCCGGTGGTGGGCGCGGGTGAGCAGCTGGCGCGCGGTCTGCCGGTCGCCGGCGGCGAGGTGCAGGCCGGCCAACTGCGCGGCCAGCCGCAGAGTGTCCAGATCCTCGTCGCCGTATCGGCGCCGGAACGTGTCGTGGACCCTGTGCAGCATCGCCAACGCGAGGTCGTGCTCCCCGCGATCGTGATGCAGCCGGGCCAGATTGGACTGCGTGAGCAGCATGGCACGGGCGGCCGGCCCGTCCGTACCCTTGCCGGATTCGAGCACCTGGCGGCACAGGGCGTACGCGTGATCCCGGTCGCCGGAGTCGTAGAGCACGGTGGCCAGCACGGCACGGGCCCGTACCGTGCCCGGATGACCCGCGCCCAGCAGCCGCTCACAGCGGGGCACCAGCGCCGCCGCCAGCCGGTGCGCCTCCGGCAGGTCGCCCAGTTCCCGAAGCACCTCGGCGAGCATGCGCTCGGTCGACAGCAGCTGCGCACCCCCGGTGACTCCCGCGTCGTGGGCGATGCGTTCGGCCCGCCGCAGGGTCTCCAGCGCGGCGTCCCACTGCGCCCGCGCCTGCTGCCGCTGAGCGAGGGTATGCAGGCTGGCCACCTGATGGCGCGACAGGTCACTCACGGCCGCACCCGCGTGCCCCGGTGTTCCTCGTCGACTCGGTGCCGCTCGTCAAGCCGGTGCCGTTCGTCGATTCGGTGCCGTGCGTCGTTCCGGTGCCGTGTGTCGTTCCGGTGCCGTTCGTTGTTCCGGTGCTACGCGGCGATCCGGGGTCATCCGGTGCCTCGATCGGGGAGCCATTCATGGGCAGGACCTCACCAACGCCACCATCCCGGATCGCCTGCGTAATGCCCCGATCACTACGCCGTGTGCCCCGGAACTTCCATTCGGTACCGTCCGTCGCCTCAGGTGGGCGCTGAGTGAGGATACCGAACGGCGACCCTCCGCGCGCGCTTAGGCACGACAATCCGCGGACGGTTCGGGCACCGGCGCGCGGCGTTTCGTCGGCGGGTACGCGTGGAGGTGGCGTCGCCGAAGTGTCAAGCGATAGCGCGGTCAGATTCGGGACAACGGCGCGACGCCGAGCGCCCCGATGATCGCGCTCCTCGATTACCGGCCGGCGAGGAAGTCCACGATCGCGGCGGCGAACTCCGGTGTGGCGGCGGCCGTCCCGTGGTCCCCGGGCACCATGGCCCGAGTCGCGTACGGCAACGCCGCGACCAGTCCGTCGGCGGAGGCGGCGCGCTCGTCGTCGGCACCCACCACCACGAGCGTCGGCACCTGGATCCGGCCGATCGTTTCGGCGGGCGTGGGAACTATCGAATCCAGCACGTGAAGCAGCGCGACCGTATCCTCGCCGCTCGACCGCAACCACCTATCGAAGCGCTCCTCCGACGACCCCGGCTCGAACGTCCCCGATCCGGCGACCACTCGCCGCAGCAGTTCCCCCGCGCCGCCACCGGTGCCGAGTACCTCACGCAGGCCCTGACCGCCGACGACCGCCCGACCCGGTGTCGCGCCGCGCACCAGCATCCGCATCACCATGCGCGCGCCGAGCGAATACCCACCGAGGTCGTAGTCGTCCAGTCCCAGGTGTTCGAGGAGGGCGAAGCCGTCGTCGGCCAGGACGTCGAGGGGGTAGGCGGCGGCGTCGTGAGGCTTCGCGCTGCTCCCGTGGCCGCGGAAATCCGGCATGATGACCCGGTATCCGCCTGCGGCGATAGCCTCGGCCTGCCCGCGGCGCAGCCACAGCGTCGCGTCTCCCAGCAGACCGTGCAGCAGGACCAGGGGCCTGCCCGCACCCACCTCCCGGTAGGCGAGCCTTGCGTCATCACGGCCGGGGAAGAAGGACACGGCGGGATCCAGCACGTACGGGAGCCTAGCTCCGAGCGGCCACGCGACGTGGCCGGCGGCGGCCGGTAGCCCGCAGGGTCAGCCGGCCGCGGGTTGTCCGCCCAGCGGTGGCGGGGCGGGCGTCTCGGTGGGGTACCTCCGGGCGCGCAGCAGGTCGAGGCTGGCGACCGCGGCGAGCACGGCGGCGGCCGCGCCGGCGGCCGCGATCGGCGGCAGCGGAAGCATCGCCGGCACCAGGAGTGCCAGCGCGACCCCCGCGCCTCGGCGGTTCGGTCCGCTCGCCGCTGGCCGTCAGGTCGTCCGCCCGTTCCCCCGTGTGACCGGGCCTCCGCCCGCGCGGAGGCGACCGGTCGAGGGGCACCGGCTCTGGGGATGTCGTACCACGCCGGCCCGGGGCGGCGTGCGGATAGCCGTGGTGCGCGGGCCGGGCGCCGGCTCAGGTCAGGCGGTGGGCGCGTCCGCCGTGGCGGTGATCGGTCGGACCTGCGGCTCCGCCAGCCGCAGGTAGTCCTGGGTGTCGAGGGCGAGCGAGCGGTCCAGCCGGGCGGCGTTGAAGAAGATCTCGTCGTGCGCCAGCAGCCCGGGGTCGACCACCAGTTCCAGGTCGGGGTGGAAACTGAACGGCAGGATGGTGCCGCTCACGCTGCCGGCCAGCGCCTCGGCCTTGTCGGTGGACGCGAACGCCACGTACGTGCCGCCGGCCTGCTCCTTGAGTGCCCGCAGGTCCACCCGCGCGTCACCGGACACGACGGCCAGGAAGTACCGGCTGGTCTTCTTGCCGATCTTGACCATGACCACCAGGCACTTGGCGGCGGACTCGATCGAGTTACCGCGCAGGGCGCTGACCTGCTCGGTGCGACCCTCCGGGGCGTGCTCGATGACCCGGTACCGGGCGCCGGCGCCGTCGAGCAGCGACACCAGCCGCTGGTACGCGTCGGCGGCCCCGTCGACCGGGTGCTCGGCGGGCTGCTGTGTCATCGCTGACCAACCTTCGTCGGACGTCCAGGCGGCCGGGGCGCCCGGCCGATCGCCCCAGTATCCCGTGGCGGCCCGCCCGCCCCGACGCCGGCCCGCCCACCCCGACGCCGGCCCGCCCGCCCCGGCGCCGGCCCGGCGCCGGCTCGACGTAGGCCGATGGCCCGGCATCAGTTGCCGACGCCGGCCATCATCTCGCCGAACACCCGCGCCGCCGTCGAGTCGGTGAACAGCGCGGCCAGCCGGGTGCGGGCCAGCCGGCGGCGGAACGGCCCAACCCTCGACGAGTCGCCGGAATCGTGCAGCATCTCCAGCATCCAGCGGGAGAACTCCTGGTACCGCCAGGCACGCTCCAGACACGTGGTGCTGTACCCGCGCAGCCCGGCCTCGTCGCCGTCGCGCACCGCGGCACGGATCGCGAGCGCGAGCGTCTCGGCCTCGAGTACCGCCAGGTTCATGCCCTTGCCGCCCATCGGCGTCATCACGTGCGCGGAGTCGCCGGCCAGGAACATCCGGCCGTGACTCATCGGTTCGCAGACCTCGCTGCGCATGTCCACCCGGCGGATCTCGGTGATCGGGCCGTCGGGCAGTTGAGCGTCGCCGAGCCGCACGCGCAACTCGGGCCAGAGCCGCTCGGCCGGCCACTCCGGCGGCCCGTCCTGCGGACCGCACTGGAGGTAGTACCGGCTGGCCTGTGGTCCCCGGTAGAAGTGGGCGGCGTAGCCCTGGTCGCTGACCGACAGCAACGGGTGCGGCGGCGGTGGCGTGGTAGCCATGATTGTCAGCCAGCTCACCTCGTGGTCGAAGGTGTACGTGGCCATCGTGCCGGGCGGCACGCTGACCCGGCTCGGCCCGCGGGCACCGTCGCAGCCGGCGACGTACCGGGCTTCGATGGTGGTCGGCTCGCCCGCCGGGCCGGTGCAGGTGACCCTGGCGCGGTCGGCGGTCAGGTCGTGGATGGCCACGTCGGGCACGTCGAAGCGCAGATCGCCGCCACCGTCGGTGAAGGTCGTGATCAGGTTCCGGACGAGCACCTGCTGCGGGCACAGCCAGCCGTACCGGCCGCCGGACAGGCGCGCGTGGTCGACCAGGTGCGCCACCCCGTCGACCCGGAACTCCAGCAGCCCGTCGTCGGGCGGCCCGCCCAGCACGTCGGCCAGACCCCAGTCCTCGTACAGCTGGCGCACCCGGGCGTCCACGATGCCGGCCCGGTGGCGGTTCTCCACGAAATCCCGGCTGCGCCGCTCCAGCAGCACACAGGGAATGTCGCTGCGCTGCAACAGGTTTGCCAGAGTCAACCCGGTCGGGCCGGCCCCGATGACGACGACCGTGGTCTGCTCGACGGCGGCGGAGCCGCCGTTGCGCGTGCTCTCGTCCATCTATTCAATCTACGGGTCGGGGCGCGACCGTGTGGTACGGCGTCAGCGGGCGCGGCCGCCGCGCGGGATGTTGGAAGGCGCCGGACCCGGTAGCCGCGCGCCGTCTCGGCTACCGGGCGATGCCGAGGGTGGCGATCAGGTCCTCGTGCAGCTCGAACCAGACCCGGTGGCACGAGTCGACCTCGATGCTGGTGAGCCATGCCGGGTCGTCGTTCGCCCGGGCCAGCGCGGCGGTGAACCGGTCGTGGTACCCGGCGAACCGGCCCAGCCGCGCGGCCAGGGACCGTTCGAGGTGGCGCAGTTCGTCGGCGAGGTCGGCGAGCAGGTGGAGGGTGTGTGTGGGACTCCCGCCGCCCAACTGCCACGCGGTGAAGACCTCGGCCGCTCGGGCGTTGAGCGGGAGGAACCGTTCGTGGACGGCGGCGACGGTGGCGTGGGCGCCGGTGCGGTCGAGTTCGTCGCGCAGCTGGGCTTCGTTGTGCCGGTACCCGAGGTCGGACAGCGACCACCCGGTCAGGTCGCCGAAGGAGGACCGGCTGATCCAGCCACGCGCCTGGGCGTCGAGGAGTTCTTCGCGGGTCTGGTCAGGGTCGAGGCCGAACCGGGCGGCGACGGCGACGGTGTCGGCGAACCCCTTGAGCCGTACGGTGTGCAGCACCAGCAGGTCGGTGGGCGACGGCCCGTTCATCGGCCACCTGCCTCGGTGCCGGTGACGTTGGCGTTGACGTCGACGGTGCCGACGGTGCCGTCGACGGTGACGGGTGCGCCGTCGGTCAGGGCACTCATCGCCTTGTCGGCGCCGACGACGGCGGGGATTCCGAACTCCCGCGCGACGATGGCCGCGTGGCTGAGCACGCCGCCGGTCTCGGTGACGACGGCGCCGGCGAGCCGGAACAGGGGAGTCCAGGCCGGATCGGTGGTCCGGCAGACCAGGATGTCGCCGCGCCGGAGGCGGGGAAAGTCGTCGGACGAGCGCACGAGGCGGGCCGGTCCGCGGGCCCGGCCGGGACTGCTGGGTACGCCGGTGACCAGCGGGGGAGCCGAGCCCGCGCGGCCCGATGCCGCGGAGGCGCCGAGGGCGGTGATCGGGCGTGCCTGCAGCAGCCAGATCCGGTTGTCCCGCACCGCCCACTCGACGTCCTGCGCCCCGCCGAAGATGTCCGCACACCGCCGGCCGAGCGCGACGAGCCGGGATACCTCGTCGGGCGCCACGCAGCACCGGGCGCGGTCCTGTGCGGCAACGGGTGCCCGCGCCAGCCCGTGCTCGCCCAGGTCGAGCCGGGTCTGCTTGGCGCCGACGGCGATCCGGGCGGGGTGCGCCGGCCCGGTCACGATGATCTCGTCGGGCACCACCGCGCCGGAGACGACGGACTCCCCGAGGCCCCAGGACGCGTTGATCACCACCGCGTCGGCGCCGGTGCGTGGGTCGCGGGTGAACAGCACGCCCGCGTGGCCGGCCTCGACGAACTCCTGCACGAGTACCGGCGCGGAGGGCTCGTCGGCGAGATCGAGGTGTTCCCGATAGCCGCGCGCCCGGTCGGTGCGCGGCGAGGCGGCGCAGCGCCGGAGCGCGGTCAGGACCTCGTCGAGGCCCCGGGCGCCGAGGACGGTTTCCAGCTGCCCGGCGAAGGACGCCGCCACGCCGTCCTCGGTCAGCCCCGACGACCTGACCGCGAACACCCGGCCGCGCAGCCGGCCCAGGTGCTCCGCCACCAGCCGGGATCCACGGCCGGGTCGGTGACGACGAACCCGTCCGGGACGGCAAGGCCGGCGCTTCGCAGGGTGGCGAGCGCGTGGGCCTTGCGGCCGCAGGCGGGGCCCGCGTGGATCAGCGGGACGACGCTCACGAATCGGTGTCCCCGTCGAGCCGGGCCAGCACGCGCTCGTGCCGCTGCTGCGCAGCCTGGGCGGTCCGCAGGCCCAGCGGCCGCGCGACCTGCGCCCAGGTCAACCCCTCGGCGCGGGCGACGAACAGCAGGCCCGCCTCGAGCTGGTCCAGTTCGGCGCGTGCGGCGGCCAGCAGCGCGATCGCGGCCATCAGGTCGTCGGGCAGCTCCAGCGCCTCCCGGTCGGCGTTGGCTCGCCACAACGCCTGGCGGATCAGCGTGAACGCGTCGTGCGGCTGCCCGTCGGCCAGCCAGGGCAACCGGGGCAGGTCCGTGCCGCCTCGGGCGGTCAACCGCTGCCGCGCCGACCGCTCGAGGGCCGCCGTGGACTGGTCGTCTGATCCCTCACGCACGCTCCCAGCCTGTCCTTCAACAAACTGTTTGTCAACACATTGTTGAAGTCGGCCCGGTTGAGGATCCCCGACGGCCGTGGTCAGGTTGTACCCAGCGGGAACCCGCCGGCCGTACGGGGGCGGAAGCAGGTCCTGGAGTTCGGTACGCCGCCGGTGTCGAGAACGCGGCGCCGGCTCCGTCCCAGGGGCACGAGCGCCCACGACGGGCCCGAGGATGAAGGAGAACCACCATGAAGTACCTGCTGCTGAAGCACTACCGAGGTGGCCCGGCCCGCACCGTCGACTGGCCGCCGATGGATCAATGGACGCCGGAGGAGGTCGACGCGCACATGCAGTACATGCGCGACTTCGCGGCCCGCCTGGAGGGGATGGGTGAGTTCGTCGACGGCCAGGCACTGGCGCCCGAGGGCGCGTTCGTGCGGTATGACGGCGAGGGGCGCCCGCCGGTGACCGATGGTCCGTTCGCCGAGACCAAGGACCTCATCGCCGGCTGGATGGTCATCGACGTGGAGTCCTGGGATCGCGCGGTCCAGTTGGCCGGGGAGCTGTCCGCCGCGCCCGGCCCCGGCGGCAAGCCGATCCACGAGTGGCTGGAGGTCCGACCGTTCCTCACCGATTCGCCCAGCGCGACCGAGTGAACGAGTCGCTGCTGCGGGATCTCGTACCCGCGGTGATCGGTGTCCTCGTCCGGCGCGGGGCAGACTTCGCGTCGGCCGAGGACGCCGTGCAGGAGGCCCTGATCCGGGCGCTGGAGACCTGGCCGGACGATCCGCCGCGCGATCCGAAGGCATGGCTGGTCACGGCCGCGTGGCACAGGTTTCTCGACGCCGCCCGTGCGGAGGCGTCGCGGCGGGGGCGGGAACTCGCCGTGGAGCTCGAGCCTCCCGCCGGCCCGGCGCCCGGCGTGGACGACACGCTACGGCTCTACTTCTTGTGTGCGCACCCCACTCTGCCGCCGGCCTCGGCGGTCGCCCTGACGCTGCGCGCGGTCGGTGGCCTGACCACGCGGCAGATCGCCGCGGCGTACCTCGTTCCCGAGGCGACCATGGCGCAGCGGATCAGCCGGGCCAAGCGGCGGATCGCGGGGTTGCCGCTCGATCAGCCCGGTGATCTCGCGACGGTGCTGCGCGTGCTCTACCTCGTCTTCAACGAGGGGTACGGCGGGAACGTCGACCTGGCGGCCGAGGCGATCCGCCTCACCCGCCAGGTCGTCGCCCTGACCGACGAGCCCGAGGTCGCCGGGCTGCTCGCGCTCATGCTGCTGCACCACGCGCGTCGCGCGTCGCGCACCGGGCCGGGCGGTCGCCTGGTGCCGCTTCGCGAGCAGGACCGATCGCGCTGGGACACCGGCCTGATCGCCGAGGGGGTGGCGATCCTGCAGGCCGCGCTGGGCCGGGACCGGCTGGGCGAATACCAGGCGCAGGCGGCGATCGCCGCCCTGCACGCGGACGCGCTCAGCGCCTCCGAGACGGACTGGGTGCAGATCGTGGAGTGGTACGACGAACTGCTGCTCCTCACCGGCAGCCCGGTGGTGCGGCTCAACCGGGCGGTGGCGGTCGGGGAGGCCGACGGAGCGCGGGCCGGCCTGGCGGCGCTGGCCGACGCGAGCCCCGACCTGCCCCGTTACGCCGCGGTGGCGGCGTACCTGCACGAACGCGCCGGCGACCTGGGGTACGCCGCCGAGTTGTATGCCGAGGCATCTGGGGCCGCCACCAGCGTGCCGGAGCGCGACCACCTCACCCGGGAGGCCGCCCGGGTGCGGCAACTGCTGCGTCGGTGAGCGCCGCGACCGCGCGTGTCAGTCGCGGACCTGTAGCACCACCTGCCTCCGGCGGCGTCGACGACCGCGAACTCGGCGTAACCGCCGGCGCCATCGCGGAACCGCGTCATGGCCATGGCCCGATCACCACAGGACAGGTCCGTGGTTCCCGGTCCGACCTGATCGATCACGCCGGCCACGTCGTACCCGAGGACGCAGGGCGTGGACAGTCCGGCCCAACTCCCGTCCCGGCGGTTGCCGGTGTCGACGGGGTTCACCCCGGCCGCGTGCACGGAGATGCGGACCTGGCCGGGACCTGCTGCCGGGTCTGGAAGGTCGGCCGTGCGCAACTGATGCCGGTCACCGAATCCGTTGACGAGTTCCGCCTCCCGGCTGCCCTTACTCATTGGCCCGTCGACCCGTCGGGGTACTGGAAAACCTCGTCGAGGGGTACGCCGAAGACCTGGGCGATCTGGAAGGCGACCTCCAGGGACGGCGAGTAGCGCCCCTGTTCGATGGCGATGACGGTCTGCCGGGTCACGCCGATGCGCTCGGCCAGTTGGGCCTGGGTCATCTCGTCGTGGCCGAAGCGCAGCACGCGGATCCGGTTGGTGATCCGGGTGGGTTTGCTCGGTGCCACCGGTCACAGCCCTCGGCGGTAGGCGACGAGCCGGATCACCGAGTCGACCACGGCCGACAGCACGAACCCGAGCCAGATGACGTTGGCGATCCAGAAGTAAGCCCAGTGGTCCAACGCCCCGATGATCCCGGCGGTCGCGCCACCGATCACGCACCAGCGGCTGGCGTGTTCACCGAAGCGGGCGATGTCCCGGTCCCGCACGTCGGCCTTGCTGCTATCGCTGGGCCTGGCCACCTCCAGGGCGCTGCGGACCACCGTCGCGATGAGGATCGACGCCACGGTCGTCACCACCAGCGGCGCGACGTAGGACACGTGCGCGACCGATGTGTGCACCAGGCGGGGCACGACGACCGCGAGATAGGCGATATAGGCGCAGGCGAAGGAGAGCAGTTGGGTCCAGACGCCCTTCTCTTCGTACGACATCGCGACCTCCGCAGAGTCAAGAATCTTTGACACCATCCGAATGTAAAGCGGACCGGACTCCATGTCAAATACTCTTGACAGTGACGCGACAGCCGGGAACGGGCGATCCCACGCCCGGAGCGGAATCTCTTGAGGTAATCAAGAGTTGCAGGTATAAAGTATTGGTGAGTGAGGAGACGTCGGAGGACAGGTTCTTCCGCGAATTCGGCGCCGCTCACGCCGAGCTGCGACAGGCGTTCGCGCGGCACGTGGGCATGAGTCCGCTTCGAGTGCAACTGCTCGTGCGGCTGAGACGAGACGGCGAGATCAGCCACAGCAACCTACGCCAGGCACTGGGCATCGACGGTGCGACCGTCACCAGGTTGGTCAAGGAGTTCGAGGCCGAAGGACTGGTTGGCCGTCGCCTCGACCCGGGGGACAACCGCTACACCCTGGCCGCACTCACTGCCAGTGGCGAGCGGATGGCCAACGACCTGGCGCGATCGCACCAGTCGTACCAGGAACGGCTGCTCGACGGCGTCTCCACCCACGAGCAGGAGGTCGTGCTGCGCGTCCTGCGCCGCGTGCGCGCGAACGTGACCGAACAGGAGAGCCGATGACCGACGAGGTGCGGGCCGCGGCCCGGCGCATGTATACCGCGTTCAACGATCGCGACTACGGGGCCGTCGAGGAGATCTTCACAGCGGATTTCTACAGCCATCCCCTGGCCGCCACCGGACCGGAGAGCGTCGCGCGGGCGTGGCAACGTTTCCACGAAGCGTTCCCCGAGGTCCAGATGGTCGTCGAGGACCTGATCGTCGAGGCGGACCGGGTCGCCGTCCGCACGAGCGTGCGCGGTGTTCCCGGCGGACAGTCACCGACCATGCTGGAGATTTTCCGGGTGGACAACGGTCGTGTCGCCGAGCTGTGGGGTCTGTCGTCCTTGCGGCGCGACGCCTGAAATCCTGCCCCCTGCCCGCCTCAGCCCTGCGCACAATTCGGTTGCGGGACGTGCGGGCGTCCGGCATTCTGCCCGGATGCCCGCTCACAATTCCGGTGAGTCGGCCCACCACCGTAGCTGGTCCTGGGATCCGTCGCTGTATGCCGGAAGCGCCGCTCACTACGCCACCGGCCGGATGGCCTACCCGCCGGAGCTCGCCACCGTCCTGGTCGCGGAACTCGGCCTTGATGGCACGGGCACATTGCTCGACGTCGGATGCGGACCCGGATCGCTGACTCTCCTCCTCGCGCCGAACTTCGCACGGGCGATCGGCGTCGATGCGGACCAGGAGATGGTCCATGAGGCCGCCAGACAGGCGGCTGCGCATCACGTGGACAACGCGTCATGGCGGTGCATTCGGGCCGAGGACCTACCGGCCGACCTGCCATCCGTCGACGTCATCACGTTCGCGCAGTCGTTCCATTGGATGGACCGACCACGGGTCGCCGCAGCGGCACGCCGTCTCCTGGCGCTCGGCGGCGCCCTGGTTCATGTGAGCGCGACGACCCACCGGGGCGTCGCCACCGGTGAACAGGACCCGCCCTGGGACGCGATCACCGATCTGATCGAGACGTACCTAGGTCCGAAGCAGACCGTACCGGGAGACTCGCCCGGCAACGAGGACGAGATCTATCGGGCAGCCGGGTTCGAGGGTCCCCGCGACATTGAGCTACCGAGCCGCATCGTCCACCGGTCGGCAGACGACATTGTCGCCTCCGTGTACTCCCTGTCGAGATCCACTCCGCACCTGTTCGGCGACCAGCTGTCCGCGTTCGACCGCGACCTCCGCGCGCTGCTGAGGGAAGCTGGCGACGAGTTCACCGAACGGACCCGTCCGGTCGTCCTGCATCTCTGGCGATGAGCGGCAGTCAGGGACGACCTCCGCCGTAGCGCCAGGTCCAGATCAGGCAGCCGGCCGGCCGTGGTTCTGGCGGTGAGCGAGATCGTCGAGGATGGCGGCGGTGGCGGTAGCACCGAACCGGGTGACGCCGATGTTGGCCATCGCGAGGAACCCTGCAAGGCACACCGTTGAAATCCCCACTCCCCACCCACGAATTAGAACATATGTGCGATGATGCGGGGGTGCCTGGCGAGGCGACCATCCTGCACGCCGACCTCGACGCGTTCTACGCGTCGGTGGAGCAGCGTGACGACCCCCGGCTGCGTGGCCGGCCCGTGATCGTCGGGTCGGGCGTGGTGCTCGCCGCGAGCTACGAGGCCAAGGCCTGCGGGGTGCGCACCGCGATGGGCGGACGGCAGGCCCGGCGGCTGTGCCCGTCGGCCGTCGTGGTGGAGCCCCGGATGTCGGCCTACGCGCAGGCCAGCAAGGCGGTCTTCGAGGTGTTCCGGCAGACCACGCCGCTGGTCGAGGGCCTGTCCATCGACGAGGCGTTCCTGGATGTCGGCGGCCTGCGCCGGATCTCGGGAAGCCCGGCGGAGATAGCGGCCCGGCTGCGCGGCGAGGTGCTGTCCCGGGTCGGGTTGCCGATCACGGTCGGCGTCGCCCGCACGAAGTTCCTGGCCAAGGTGGCCAGCCGGGTGGCCAAGCCGGACGGCCTGCTGGTGGTGCCGCCAGACGGCGAGGTGGCCTTCCTGCATCCGCTGCCGGTGGAGGCGCTCTGGGGCGTGGGCCCGGTCACCGCCGGCAAGCTACGGGAGCGCGGCATCCACACGGTCGGGCAGGTGGCCCGGCTCGGCGAGGCGGCGCTGGTCTCGGTACTCGGCCCCGGGTCAGGGCGGCACCTGCACGCTCTGGCGCTGGGCCTGGACCCACAGGGAAGCGCGGCCGGGCCGGGGCGTGGGGGAGACTACGCCCAACGCCCCTCCCGACCCGTCCAGGTCGGCCGGCGCCGCGGCTCGATCGGAGCCCAGCGCGCCCTGGGCCGCTCCCACCGCTCGCCGGCCGAACTCGACGCGGTACTCGCCGGGCTCGTCGACCGGGTGACCGGGCGGATGCGGGCCGCGGGGCGGCCGGGACGCACGGTGGTATTGCGGCTACGCTTCGGTGACTTCTCCCGCATCACCCGCTCACAGACGCTGCCCTGGCCGACCTCCGGGACCCGTCCGATCCTCGGCACCGCCCGGGCGCTGCTGGCCGCGGCCATGCCGATGGTGCGCGACCGGGGCCTCACCCTCGTCGGGGTGGCCGTGGGCAACCTCGATGACGGCGGCATCCAGCTGGAGTTGCCGCTGCACCCGGGGGCCGAGGCCGACGCCGACCTCGACGCGGCGGTGGACGCCGTGCGGGAGCGGTTCGGCTCCTCGGCCGTCACCCGGGCGGCCCTGCTCGGCCGCGACGGCGGGCCGGCCGTGCCGCTGCTGCCGGACTGAACACCCAGGATGCTTCACGGCCGGCGCCGGCGGCTGGTTCACCGGGACGGGCCCGCCGTGGGTGTCACCACATCAAGGAATGTTGGCCGCCCTCCGATGGTTGCCCAGAACCATGACGACTGTGGGCTTCATTGGTAGCGGAAACATCGGTGGCACCGTAGCCCGACTGGCGATAGCGGCCGGGTATGACGTGGTCCTCAGCAACTCCCGGGGACCCGAGACGCTCAAGGACCTCGTGGACGAGCTCGGCCCCCGGGCTCGGGCCGCCACCCCTCAAGAGGCTGCGACGGCCGGCGACCTGGTGGTCGTGAGCGTCCCGCTGAAGGCGTACCGGTCGGTGCCGGCCGACGCGGTGGCCGGGCGTGTGGTCATCGACACGAACAACTACTACCCCGAGCGTGACGGGCAGGTTGCCGAGCTGGACGACGACTCGGCCGCCAGCAGCGAGCTGCTTCAGGCGCACCTGCCGAACGCCAAGGTGGTGAAGGGATTCAACAACATTTACTTCAAGCACCTCGGATCGCTGGCCCGCCCGGCCGGTTCGGCGGATCGCACCGCCCTCCCGATCGCCGGCGATGACGCGCAGGCCAAGGCGAGGGTCACCACGTTCCTGGACGAGATCGGGTACGACGCGGTGGACGGCGGCTCGCTGCGCGACTCGCGCGCCTTCCAGCCGAACACCCCCGCGTACGCCGGGCTGTACGGGCAGTTCAGCGACGAGACCGGGGTCGCGGCCGACGCGGCTGCGGTACGGGCCGCCCTGGCCGCCTTCGGCGCCTGAGCGATCGATCCGTCGAGCCATCCCCGCTGCCGTCGCGCCTGCCGACCCGGCGGCAGCGGGGATGTGCGCACCGGAATCGCGGTGAACACGATGGTGGGTCGCCACGGGTATCCGCGACGACCCACCATCCACAGTGGAGCATATTTCGGCGTCAGGCGACCGCGGCGCCGGTGACCGCCTGCTTATCGAACAGCGCAGTGATCTCCTCGACCGAACGGCCCTTGGTCTCCGGCAGGAACCGGCCGACGAACGCGACAGCCATCAGACACAGCACCGCGAAGCAGACCATCACCCAGGCCAGCCCGATCGCCGACTGCCAGGTCGGGAAGGCCTCGATGAGCGCGAAGTTGGCGAGCCAGTCGACGGTGGCGCCGATCGCGGCGGCCTGGCCGCGCACCGCGGTCGGGAACACCTCGCCCTGGATGAGCCAGCCGGTGCCGCCTACGCCGACCGCGAAGCTGGCGATGAACATGCACAGGCCGATCATCACCACGACCGTGCGCGGCGTCCCGGTCATCAGCCCCAGGCCGATGGCAGCGACCACCCCGAACACGGCCATCCCCAGGTACCCGCCGATCGCCAGCCGGCGCCGCCCGATCCGGTCGATGTAGCGGAACGCGAGGTACGTGGCGGCCACGTTGACCACCGTCATGATGGCGGTCACCTCGACGCCGGCGACCGTGGTGGCCACCTTCGAGGTGTCGCTGCCCTGGAACAGCGGGCCGAGCAGGTGCGGGCCGTAGTACAGCGGCACGTTGATGCCGGTGATCTGCTGGAAGACGAAGAACACGCAGACCACCATCAGCGCCCGGCGCACGCCCGGGGTCCAGGTCCGGAACTTGGCGCGCTCGCGCCCGTGCTCGCTGGCCTCCAGCCGGCGGGCGGCCCGCTCGACGTCCTCGGTGGTCGCCTGCACACCCAGGATCGCGACGGCCTTGCGCGCCTCCTCGTAGCGGCCGTGGCGCAGCAGCCAGCGCGGTGACTCGGGCATCCGGGTGCGCAGCACCAACCCGATCAGCGCCGGCACCGCACCCAGGCCCAGGATCAGACGCCAGTCCAGGGTCCCCGCGCTGTGCGGCATCGTCTTGAAGATGACCAGCGCCACCACGTACGCCACCAGGATGCCGACAGTCACCATCCACTGCTGCAGCATGCCCAGCGACCCGCGCCGGTTGCGCGGCGCGTACTCGGCGATGTAGGCGGTCGCGATCGCCGAGTCGGCACCGACCGCGATGCCGATCAGCGTGCGCGCGGCGAGCAGCACCGCGGCGTCCGGTGTGAACGCGGACAACAGGGCGCCCACCGCGTAGATCAGGGCATCCGCGATCAGCAGGTACTTGCGTCCCAGCCGGTCGGTCAGCGGACCGGCCAGGATCGCGCCGGCCGCCGCGCCCAGCGAGGCACCCGCCACCAGATAGCCCAGGGCGAACCCGCTGAGGTGATACGGCACGAAGTTCAGCGCCGATCCGATGTTCGAGGTGTCGAATCCAAACAGGAACCCACCGATGGTGGCCAATATGGTCAATGACCAGTAGAAGCCGGTCGGTGACCGCTGGTCCAACGCCTCCAACACATCAGGCCCGCCGGCGGCGGCGGTCGTTGTCGTCATGTGCGCCCCCTTCACCAACCAGTACCCGGCGGCCGCCAGCGGTCGCCGTGCTTCACCGACTACCCAGTCGCGCTTCTGACCAATCCGAGCGGCTCGGATGTGAGATCGGCCATGGTGCGTGGATGCGGTACCGTGGCGCGCGGCAGGCGCGGTGGCGCGGATCACGCATCCGCCGGTGGGCACGCGGGCCGGCCGACCGGTTCCGCGTTCACGCGACGCGATGGCGCCAGGGAGGCACATCGGGATGGGCAGGGCCGAAACGGTCGTCGAATTCCTGCGGCAGGAGCAGGCGCGGCTGGTTGACGGGTTCGAGCGGATGGACGGGCGGGCCACCTTCCGGCAGGCGCCGTGGAGCCGCCCCGAATTGGGCGGCGGCACCGCGCGCATCCTCGAGCAGGGCAGGGTGTTCGAGCGCGGGGGCGTGAACGTGTCGTTGGTGCACGGCGCCCGGGTGCCGGCCAGCATCGCCGACACGCAGCCGGAGCTTGCCGGCAGGCCGTTCGTGGCGACCGGCATCTCGGTGGTGCTGCACGCGGTGAACCCGTACACGCCGTCGTTCCACGCCAACTTCCGGTACTTCGAGGTGGACGGCGGCGAGCGGGACGGCACGTGGTGGTTCGGCGGCGGTGCCGACCTGACCCCGTGCTACGCCTTCGAGCAGGACGCGACGCACTTCCACGCCACCCTGAAAGCCTGCTGCGACCGGTACGATCCGGGCTGGTACCCGGCCTGGAAGCAAGCCTGCGACCGGTACTTCTACCTGCCGCACCGCGCCGAGATGCGGGGCGTGGGCGGCATCTTCTTCGACCGGCTGTCCGGGGCCGACGGGGTCAGCTGGCAGCGCTGCTTCGACTTCGTCCGGGACGGCAGCGGTGTGCTGCTCGACGCGATCGAGCCGATCGTCGCGCGGCGCCGCGCGACGCCCTACGGCCAGCGGGAGCGGCAGTGGCAGCTGCTGCGGCGCGGGCGCTACGTGGAGTTCAATCTGGTGTATGACCGGGGCACCCGGTTCGGGCTGGAGACCCGGGGCAACGTCGAGGCGATCCTGATGTCGCTGCCGGCGGTGGCGGGCTGGGCGTTCGATGTGCGGCCGGAGCCTGGCAGCCCCGAGGAGCTGACCGTCCGGTGCCTGCAACCGACGGACTGGGCCGCGCGCGCCTGACGCGGGCGCGAACTGTTAACGTGGCGGTGGCCGCGACTGGCGAAGGTGGGTCACCACCGGGAAGCGGCCGCAGGACACGTCGGCGCCGACCGCCTGGGCATCCGCGACGCGCGAGGCTCGATGCGCCGGAGGCAAACCATGACGCGCCCGCCGATGATGCGACCGCCGAGGTCGCAACCGTCCGCCGTTCCGCTGCGGTACGGCATGAATCCCCACCAGCGGCCGGCCGCCGCCACCCCCCTCGATGCGGCCCACCCGCCGCTGCGGGTGCTGCACGGCGAGCCGTCCTACATCAATCTGCTGGACGCCCTCGGTGCGTGGCAACTCGTACGGGAGGCCGCGGGTGCCCTGGGCCGCCCGGCCGCCGCGTCGTTCAAGCACGTCTCACCGGCCGGGGCGGCGACCGCCGGGCCGATCGACGCGGTGATGGCCGAGACCTACGGCGTGGACGGTGCCGCCCTCAGCGGGGTGGCCAGCGCGTACGTCCGGGCCAGGGACACCGATCCGAAGAGTTCGTACGGCGACTTCGTCGCCGTCTCCGAACCGGTGGACGAGGCGCTGGCCCAGTTGCTGCGCCGCGTGGTGTGCGACGGAATCGTGGCGCCCGGCTACGCCCCGGGCACGATGGCCACCCTGTCGGCGAAAAAGGGCGGCGGTTTCCTGGTGCTGGAGGCCGACCCGGCCTTTCGGCCGCCGGCCGAGCAGGTACGCGAGGAGTACGGGTACCGGTTCGTGGCGCCGCGCGACGACATCGAACTCGGCCCGGCGCACCTGGCCGACCCGGTGTGCGGCACGCTGCCCGGGCCGGCCCGCGACGACCTGTTGCTGGGACTCATCACGGTGCGGTACACCCAGTCGAACTCGGTCGCGTATGTGCGCGACGGGATGACGCTGGGCGTCGGGGCGGGGCAGCAGTCCCGGGTGGACTGTGTCCGGCTGGCCGGTGCCAAGGCCGGCACCTGGTGGCTGCGCCGGCACCCGGCGGTACGCGCGGTGCCCGTCGAGGCGACCGCGCGGGTGCAGGATCGGGTGGGGGAGCGGATCCGCTATCTCGACGGGGACCTGCCCGGCGTTGCGCCGCTGGCGGCCGCCGAGCGCGGTGACTGGCTGGCCCGGCTCGACGGGGTGAGCCTGGCGTCGGACGGGGCGCTGCCGTTCCGCGACAACGTCGACCACGCGCGCCGCCACGGGGTGCGGTACATCGCCGAGCCGGGCGGCGCGGCGCGCTCCGGCGACGTGGTGGCGGCGTGCCGGGAGCACGGCATGACGCTCTGCCACACCGGCGTGCGGCTGTTCCGGCACTGACGCGAGGCGACGGGCGCGGCCGAGCCGGAGCAGGTCGCGCCCGAGAGCGTGGCGGCACGGGCCGCCGCCGGATGCCCCTGGTCCGCGGGCGCACTCTGCGGCGCGGCCGGGTGCTCCCGCGGACCTCAGCCCGGTTCGGCGATTCGCGCCCGGTGGCCCGCCGGTAGCGGTGCGATGCCGTCGCGCAGCAGGTCGAGGCAGCGTCCGGCCTGGTCGGCGTCGGCGCTGGTCAGCGCGATGCCGTTGGCCAGCGTCAGCAGGTCGGCCGGATCGAGGCCGGCGCGGGCGGCACCGCGGCGTTGGGCGCGGGCCAGCAACCGGGACGCGGTCGCGCGCATCGCGTCGTGCCAGCCGTCGAACAGTGCCGAACGCTGCCCGCCGCGATCGTTGGGAATGGCCTGTGCCAGCTCCCGTTTGGTGGCCACGTGCGCGATGAAGGCCCGCAGCCAGGTCAGCAACGCCTCGCCGGGCGCCTCGTGCGCGAGCAGCGCTTCGCCCCGGGCGCACAGCTCGGTCACCTCGTCGGCGTACACCGCGATGATCAGCTCGCGGCGGGTCGGGAAGTGCCGGTACATCGTGGCGTTGCCGATGCCGGCGCGGCGGGCGATGTCGTCCAGGGGGGCGTCGGCGCCGTGCTCGGCGAACACCTCGCGGGCGGTCGCGAGCAGCCGGTCGTAGTTGCGCTGCGCGTCGGCGCGCCGCGGGCGTGGCGGTGCCTGATCCGGTGCCGGCCCGGCGGCGGGCGGTGGCATGCTCCTCCTAGGACAATCGGGGAACTCCCCGCTTACCGTAGCAGGGGGACCGCCTGCCGCCGCGCCCGGCCAGGGTGCGTCTCGAAATCGGTTAGGCGGGCTCGATGATCAGCCAGGCGACGACCGACTTGTCGTTCGCCGCGCCCTTGACGCTGAACGACTTGCCCGCCGTCCGGGCGGACACGTAGGCGACGCCGGCCGGGGTGCCGCCGGGCGTCTGCACGGTCAGGAAGATGCGGCTGCTCGCGGTGACGGCGGTCGTGGCGACGGTCACCGCGGTGGTGCCGTTGAGGGTGAGGGTACCCATCTTGGCATTGGTGCCCTCCTTGACCCGCAGCCCCTTGCCGGCGAGGCCGGCCACGATGTCCGAGTCCGCACTGCCGATCTGGGCCTTGGCCAGCCGGCCCCAGGTGGCGTCGGTGGTCGCGTTGCCCGGCCCGAGCGACAGCGACCCGGCGGCGCTGAACACGACGCGGCTGGAGGTGTCGCCGGCAACCCGCCCCTTGATGAGCGCGTCGGCGGCCGAGGCCCCCGCGGTCATCAACAGCAGCGGCTGGTTGATGTTGCTGTCCACATTGGACAGTGTGAGCCCGGTCTGGTCGGCGCCGTTGAGCGCGATCGCCAGCCCCGAGCCGTTGTCGGTACCCCACGAGTTGCGCAGGTTCAGCTTCGGCGCCGTCTGCGGCCCGGTCGCCTCGGCGATGTTCGGTCCGCGCCGCAGCGTGATGTTGCCGCCGCCGTCGAACCAACCGGCGCTCACGCCCCAGTAGAAGCCGCCGTCCACCGCGACGTAGCTGGCGCTCTTCACCGAGATGCCGTACTGCGGAGACTCCACCCCGGTGCCGCCATCGTCCGCGTGCACCGCGGTCACACAGCCGTTCACCACGATCGGGGAGGTGCTGCCCGAGACGGCCAGGCCGGCGAAGCCGCCGCCGCCCGCACCGCCGTTGCGCCCGTCGCGGTTGAACATGCAGCCGGTCAGCAGGATCGGCCCCACCCCGCCGGAGTCAGCGATGTACATGCCGTTGTGGGAGTTGCGGTCGGTGGAGCAGGCGGTGAACGTGTACGAGGACTGCCCGGACGAGTGCACCTCGAAGCCGTGTAGTCCGGCCCACTCGGCGCGGCAGTTGGTGAAGTGCGAGTTGCTGTCCCCGGCGATGTACCAGCCGGACCCGCCGGTGCCGATGGCCTCGCAGTCGATGAACGTGGAGTCGGTGAGGTTGGCCACGTTGAACCCGTAGGTTCCCGCCGCGTTGACGGCCACCCGGGTCAGCCGCCAGCTATAGGGGTTTCCGCCGTCCCGGCCCGTCGCGGTGAAGCCGTGCGCCGGTGCCTTGTTCACCGCGACGTTGTCCAGGCACACGCCGTGGACGTAGCCGACCGCCGTGATCCCGTCGATCCCGCTACCGGCCGGCAGGTCCGAGCAGTCCACCGAGACGTTGGCGATCCGCTGCTCCTGCGACGGTCCCGAGTATCCGCCGGCGACCTGGTCGAGCATGACGATGACGGCCGAGACGGTGGCCGCCGGATAGGCGGCACCCGCCACGGTGGTCGCCGGCAGCGCAAGCCCGGTGAAGTTCGACGACGGCCTGATGGCACAGGTGGTGATGTCCAGATGCGTACCGTGCGAGCCGAGCAGGGTGACGGCCGGCGGCACGACCAGCGGCTTGGAGGTGCGGTAGGTCCCGGCGGGCAGGTAGCAGACGCCACCGACCGGAGTCGCCGCCAGTGCGGCGTTGATGGCCTGGGTCGAGTCGGCGGCGCCGGTCGGATCCGCGCCATGGCTGGTCACGTCGACCCAGTCGAGCCCGGTCGTGGTCGCCGCGGCGGCGCCGTCCGGTGGGACCAGCGCGGTGGCGGCGACGGTCAGGCCGCCGACGGTGAGCGCGGAGCGCAGCATGTCGCGGCGCGAGGAGTTTGCCATGATGTTCCCTTGCGGACGGCGGGCGGCGGGCGGTCCACCGTGGACCGACCGGCCGCCGAGCGTATCAACCCGCGAACACCAGGCCATCCCCGCTACTGGCCACAGTGGACCAGGCAGTCACGCGGCACCACGCGCCGATCAGCGCGTCGTGCCGCGCGCGAATGAGCGGATGGGCCGCGCGCCGATCAGCCGGTGGCGGCAAGCCGGCGCTTCGCGCGCCGGCCCAGCGCCTCGATGACGGCCGAACGCTCCTGCTCGGCGCGGGCCTGCGCGGCCTGCACGGTGTCGAGGCGCTTGCGGAGATCGTCGATGACCTGCTGCCGTTCCTTCAGGCGCGCCTGCGACTCGCGCAGGGTCCCGCGCGCCTCGGCCGCCTCGGCCACGGCCGCGCTCAGTTCGGCGCGGTGGTGCTCGTCGGCCGCCTCGAGCGCGGCGACCTGGCCGCGCAGCACCTCGATCTGCCCCTCAAGGTGCGCGACGTGCCCGCCACGCCCGCCCTCCGCGGTGGCCGTACGGTCCTTGACCGTCGCGGCGTGACCCGACTCCGCGCTCTGCGCCATCCTCGCTCCTTATCGCCGCCACCCGATCGCCGCCCACCCCGTCCCGGGTGACGATAGCCCTGCGAAATCCGAACCGCCTGGATACAACCTTAAGAATTTCTGGTAATCACCGGGCGAGCGGCGACCTGGGTCGGGGCGGTGGACGTCAGGTCGTCTCGGTGTCGCGCAGTCCCACGAGGTCGAGGCTGCGTGCCCACAACCGGGCGCGGGCGTGGTCGTCGTACGCCTGGGCGTTGGGCCTGGTGTCGCGGGTGCGGTCGAAGAACCGGCCGGTGGTGCCGGCCACGGCCGGGTCGGTGACCAGCCGTTCGGTGGCCGCTACGCCCTCGTCCAGCTCGTCGATGTGGTACCCGATCTCCTTCAGCACCATCTTGGTCGGCATGTACGTGGCCGGGTGCAGGCTGTTGACGGTGACCTCGGCGGCCGGCACCCGCCGGCTCAGCTCGAACCCGGACATGATCTGCGCGAGCTTGCTCTGGCCGTACGCCCGGCCGCCGCTGTACCCGCGTTCGATCATCAGGTCGTCGAAGTCGAGCGGGTGCTGGCCGATCGAGGCGACGTTGACGACGCGTGCCGGCGCGGATCGGCGCAGCAGCGGGAGCAGCTCGACGGTCAACAGGAACCCGGCCAGGTAGTTGACCGCGAAGCGCAGCTCGTACCCGTCGACGCTGGTGCGCCGGGTGCGGCCGTCGGGCTCGCCGCCGCCGATGCCCGCGTTGCTCACCAGCACGTCGAGCCGGTCGGTGACCGCCCGCACGTCGGCGGCCAACCGGCGGACCTGGGCCAGTTCGGCCAGGTCGGCCAGGACGGTGCGCGGCCGGGGCACCCGGTGCGCGTCGCGGATCTCGTCGGCCGCGCGGTCGAGCCGGTCCCGGTCGCGGCCGTGCAGGATCAGCGTGGTGCCGCCGGCGGCGAGCCGGTCCGCGAGTGCGCGGCCGAGCCCGTCGGTGGCGCCGGTGATGAGGACGGTGCGGGGCTGGTTCATCCGTTGCTTCCTTGTCTCGGTCTCGATGACGTGGTGCGGCGCCGGCCGCCGTTCGCGGCCGGGGCGAGCATGGCTACCAGCTCGTCGACCAGCGCCTGATCCAGCGGCTGGTGGGTGACGAGCACCCGGTACCAGATGACGCCGAAGACGAGGTCGGCGGCGGTGCCGGGGGACGGGCTCGGTGGGAGGTCGCCGCGATCCCGGGCGCGGCCCTGAATGACCGCGAGCGCGTCGCGCCGGCGTTGCAGGGCCTCGGTGCGCAGCCGCCGGCCGAAATCCTCGTCGAGCTGCGCGTGCGCCATCAGAGCGCGTTGGATGTCCATGATCCGGCGATCCCGACCGAGCGCGAAGCTCGCGGTGAGGAAGGCGCGCAGGTCGTCGGCGTAGCTGCCCTTGTCCGGTATCGGGATGTGCAGCTCCGCCTTGGTCATCAGGGCGTCGAGCAGCACGTCCGCCTTTGACGGCCACCAGCGGTAGATCGTCTGCTTGCCGGTGCCGGAGCGCGCGGCGATGCCCTCGATGGTCAGGTTCGCGTAACCGACCTCGGCCACCAGCTCGCTGGTCGCGGCGAGGATCGCCTGCCGGCTCGCCTCGCTGCGCCTGCGTCCGGGGCGACCGGGTTCGGGCGCCGCCTCCGGCGCCGGTTGATCGTTCACGGGACCATGCTACCTTAATTCGAGACGAGACGTCACGGTTCGAAATAGGAGAGGCACATGAGCGAGCACACCGCACTGGTCGTCGGGGGAACATCCGGCATCGGACTGGCCACCGCCCGGCGGCTGCGCGTCCTCGGCGCGGCCGTCCACGTGGTGGGGCGGGACAAGCGGCGCCTGGACAACGTCGCCGCGAGCGACCCGGAGCTGACCTGCCACCGGGCCGACGGCGGCGACCCGGCCGCCATCGGTGCCGTGGTCGAGTCCATCGGCCGCATCGACTGGCTGATCGTCAGCCTGGCGGGCAGCGAGGGGGTCGGCCCCGTCGCCGGGCTGGACCTGGACATGCTGCGCCGGGCCTTCGACGCGAAGTTCTGGCCACACATCACCACCATCCAGGCGGCGTTGCCGCACCTGGCGCCCGACGGCTCGATCACGCTGCTCGGTGCGATCACCGCCCGCGCCGGCATGCCCGGCACCGCCGGCATCGCGGCTCTCAACGGCGCCGTGGAGGCGATGGTCAAGCCGTTGGCCGTGGAGCTCGCGCCGATCCGGGTCAACGCGGTCTCGCCCGGCGTGGTGGACACCCCGTGGTGGAGCGGGCTGCCGGAGGAGGCCCGGAAGGGGTACTTCGCCCAGGCGGCCAAGGTGCTGCCGGCCCGACGGGTCGCGACCGCGGACGACATCGCCGAGGTCACCGTCGTGGCGGCGACCAACGCCAACCTCACGGGTACCGTCATCGAGGCCGACGGCGGCGCCCGCCTGGTGTCGCTGGGCTGAGCCTCGCTGTCTGAGCTGGGCTGGGCCTCGCTGGTCTGGGCTGAGCCCGGCTGGGATGAGCCTTGGTGGGAATCGCCGCGCGGCGCGCACGGGCCGCGACCCGAGCCCGTCTTGACCGCCGCACTTGTTACCGCTAACATCGGCGATCATAAGTACGTGGTGGTGGGCCCCGAGAGCGCCGGAGCCCACCACCGGCGATCGCGATTGACGGACCGTCGGTCGCGTGTGGACGGTTCACTCCTGGCGGCGCCGGCCGGTTCGCGACCCACTGACGCGAGAACCGGCAACGGCGCGCGGAGTCGAACGCGTCGCGCGCGTCATCGACCGAACCGCCGGTGCCACCGCCCCTGAAGGATGTCCGGGCAGGGCGGCGGGCACGCGACGCGGTCGTTCCTGGACCGTCGGATCGCGGCGGCGGAAGTCATCATCCAGAGAAGGGGACAGTACCGTGCGACCTGCCAGCTTCCCCCGCCGGCTGTGGACGCTGATCGCCGGCGTCGGCGCGCTCATCCTGGCCGCCGCCGGCCTGACCGGCACGCAGTTGGCTTCGGCCGCCTCGGTCGGATGCCAGGTCAACTACGCGGTCACCAACTCGTGGCCCGGCGGGTTCGGCGCGAGCGTGACGGTGACCAACCTCGGTGACCCGATCAGCGGGTGGCGGTTGACCTGGAGCTTCACCGCCGGCCAGACCATCACCCAACTGTGGAACGGCTCGTCCGCCCAGTCGGGTTCCCAGGTGACCGTCACCAACGTGTCCTACAACGGTGGCATCGCGACCGGTGGCAACACCGGCTTCGGGTTCAACGGAACGTGGACCGGCAGCAACCCGGCACCCAGTTCGTTCGCCCTCAACGGCACGACCTGCACCGGCGGCGTCACCGGATCGCCCACCCCGCCGAACTCACCCACCCCACCGAACTCGCCGACACCGACCCCGACGCGGACCTCCACACCGCCCCCGCCGCCGTCCAACGGGCCGTGCGACATCTACGCTGCGGGCGGTACGCCGTGTGTGGCCGCGCACAGCACGACGCGGGCGTTGTATGCCTCGTACAACGGGGCGCTGTATCAGGTGAGGCGTTCGTCGGACAACGCGACGCGGGATGTCGGGTTGCTCAGTGCG
>NZ_BAABJQ010000041.1:0-66987 GCF_039543385.1 Rugosimonospora acidiphila | reverse complement strand
TGGCCACCCTGCCGCGGCTGAAGCCGAAGGTGTTCTACGACCTCGTGGTGGAGGTGGCGCTGATCCGGCCCGGGCCGATCCAGGGCGGCTCGGTGCATCCGTACATCCGGCGGGCCAATGGCCGGGAACCGGTCACCTACCCGCACGAGCTGATGCGCCCGGCGCTGGAGAAGACCCTGGGCATCCCGCTGTTCCAGGAGCAGCTGATGCAGCTGGCCATCGACGTGGCCGGGTTCAGCCCGTCCGAGGCCGACCAGCTGCGCCGGGCCATGGGCGCCAAGCGGTCCATGGAGCGGATGGCCCGGCTGCGCAGCCGCCTGTACGAGGGCATGGCCGCCAACGGGATCACCGGGGAACTCGCCGACGACATCTACCTCAAACTGTCGGCGTTCGCGGCGTACGGGTTTCCGGAGTCGCACGCGATGAGCTTCGCGTACCTCGTCTACGCCTCCTCCTGGCTCAAGCGCTACCACCCCGCGGCGTTCTGCGCCGCGCTGCTCAACGCGCAGCCCATGGGCTTCTACTCCACACAGTCCCTTGTGGACGATGCCCGGCGGCACGGCGTCACCGTGCTGCGCCCGGACCTCAACGCAAGCGGCGCCGCCGCGGTGCTGGAGACCACGCCGGAGACCCGCAAGCGGTCCGAGCCGGGCGAGCCGCCCGACGAGTGGGGCCGGGGCGGTCCGGTCGTGCGGCTGGGCCTGTCCAGCGTGCGTACCCTCGCCGAGGACGTGGCCCGCCGCATCGAGGACGAACGCCGCGCCCACGGCCCGTACCGGGACCCGGCCGACCTGGCCCGCCGCGCGGCGCTGACCACCGCGCACCTGGAGGCCCTGGCCACCGCGGACGCGTTCGCCAGCCTCGGCCTGTCCCGCCGGGAGGCGCTGTGGGCCGCCGGGGCCGCCGCCCAGGAGCGCGAGGACCGGCTGCCCGGCACGGTCACCGGCGTGGCGGCGCCCATGCTGCCGGGCATGGACGCGGTCGACGAACTGGTGGCCGACGTGTGGGCCACCGGCCTGTCCCCGGACACCCACCCGGTCTCGTTCGCCCGCGCGCACCTCGACCGCCTCGGTGCCCGGGCGCTGGCCACCCTCATGGACGTCGAGGACCGGACCAGAATCCTGGTCGGCGGGATCGTCACCCACCGGCAGCGCCCCGGTACCGCCGCCGGGGTCGTGTTCCTCAACCTGGAGGACGAGACCGGCATGCTCAACGTGGTCTGCTCCCCCGGGCTCTACCGGCGCAGCAGGAGGGTCGTGCGCACGAGTTCGGCGCTGCTGGTGCGGGGCATGCTGGAGAAGGGTGACGGCGTAATCAACCTGGTCGCGGACAAGTTCGAACCGCTGCGACTGCCGGTACGCACCGCCGCCCGCGACTGGCAGTGAGCGCGGCCGCGGGCGGCGACGCGGTCAGGGGGTGCTCATCCGTGCGGTGCTGAGCGCCACCGTCGTGTACGACATCGTGAAGCCGCCACCCATCGCGTCGATGGCGGCTCCGACGTCCGCCAGAATCTCCGCCCGTTCGCCTGCCGGGACCCGGGTGAGCCCACCCTGGGTGGGCAGCAGGTCCAGCCACTCGTCCCGGGTGTAGGACCGCTCCCACTCGAACCGCCATCGCCGCGGGTCGTCGAACCCGCCCGCCTCGCGCAGGCCGTCGGCGGCATTGCTCATGATCACCTCGTACGCGTCCGTGATCCCGGACGGTGGTTGACTGCCCGCGACGAACGGCGAGTCGGGCAGCACCCGCCGATAGGCCGCGCTGAAGGCTTCCGCCACGGCGGCCGGCGGCGCGTACACGTGCCAGAACAGCGCGAGCAGGCCGCCGGGCCGCAGCACCATCGCCGCCTTGGCCGCGCCCGCGACCGGGTCGATCCAGTGCCAGGACTGCCCGGAGACGACCGCGTCGAAGCTCCGGCCGGCCGGGTCCCACGCCTCGAACGTGGACACCTCGACCTCGACCCCGGTGCGGCGCGCGAACTCGGCCATCCGCTCGTCCGGCTCCACGCCCAGCACCGCACAGCCGGCCGCCCGGAACTGCCGGGCCTCGATGCCGGTGCCGCAGCCGACGTCGAGCACGTCCGGCCCGGGGCTGGCCGCCACGATCCGGCCCACCAGGTCGTCGGGGTAGGCGGGCCGGGCCCGGTCGTAGCGCTCGGCGTCCGCGCCGAACGACTCGGCTACCTGACGGTGTTGATGAGGAACTGGCGCGGACACCGGCGCCGATTCGGGCGGCAAAATGGTCATGCGTCCACTATGGCCGGACACTTACCCCCTCCGTCAAGGACCGGGCGAGGCCAACGGGAGCATCTGGTCTTGTGAGGCGATGTTGCATTCATCGATGAGACCGGTAACATAGTCGACACAATTCGACGTGCTCGACCAAACCTCAACATCAGCCCTCGCCACCGGTGGCCATCCCGGCGACCGGTCGCGCCCCGCCGTGCGCCGGGCCGGCGCACGCACCCACGCCACGACGTGGAGGTCTGCCGATGCCCGAACACACCCGCCGCCGGGGCCCGCGCCGCTACCTGATCTTCGGCGCCGCCGTCGCCCTCGTCCTGGGGCTGGCCGCCGCCGCCAGCCCGGCGACCGCCTCACCCCGGCCCCAGGCCGCCGCGGCCACCACCGCCGCCGCCGTGACCGCCAAGGGGAAGGCACACACCGTCACCTACGACGGGTACTCGTACCTGATCGACGGCAAGCGCGTCTACCTGTGGTCGGGCGAGTTCCACTACTTCCGGCTGCCGAGCCAGGACCTGTGGCTCGACGTGCTGCAGAAGATGAAGGCGGCCGGCTTCAACGCGGTCTCGCTGTACTTCGACTGGGGCTATCACTCGCCGGCGCCCGGCGTCTACGACTTCACCGGCGTGCGCGACGTCGACAAGCTGCTCGACATGGCCGACCAGTTGGGCATCTACGTCATCGCGCGGCCCGGGCCCTACATCAACGCCGAGGTCGACGGCGGCGGCTTCCCCGGCTGGCTGTCCACCAAGGCCGGCAACACCCGCAGCGACAACCCCGAGTACCTCAAGTACTCAGACGAGTGGCAGAGCCACATCGACCCGATCCTGGCCCGCCACCAGCTCACCAACGGCACCGGCACGGTCATCGAGTACCAGGTCGAGAACGAGTACTACAACGGCAACGCGGCCGGCCGGTCCTACATGCAGCACCTGGAGGACAAGGCGAAGGCGGACGGCATCACGGTGCCGCTGGTCGGCAACAACAACGGCACCTTCAACTCCGGCGACGCCGCACTGGACGTGGACGGTGCCGACTCGTACCCGCAGGGCTTCAACTGCTCCAACCCGACCCGGTGGAGCGGCGTGCCCGACATCAGCTACGACCACGTCGCCGGCAAGCCGCTGGAGACCGCCGAGTTCCAGGGCGGCGCGTTCGACCCCTGGGGCGGACCGGGATACGACAAGTGCTCCCAGCTCATCAACGACCAGTTCGCCGACGTGTTCTACAAGCAGAACATCGCGGTCGGCGCGACCTCGCAGAGCTTCTACATGACCTACGGCGGCACCAACTGGGGCTGGCTGGGCGAACCGGAAAACTACACCTCCTACGACTACGGCGCCGCGATCCGGGAAACCCGGCAGCTGGATCCGAAGTACGACGAGGACAAGCTCATCGGCTACTTCACCCAGTCGGTCGCGCCGCTGACCGAGACCGACGCCATCCCGTCGTCGGGCACCGACAACTCGAAGATCGTGGACACCGCCCGGCGCAACCCGGACACCGGCACCCAGTTCCACGTGCTGCGCCATGCCGACTCCACGTCGACCTCCAGCGATACCACGCACGTCACCATCGACCTCGGCGCCCACCCCGGATACAGCTACGACGACGTGAACGCGGCGCTGTCCTACACCGGCACCTGGTCGCACGTGGCCAACCAGAACTACACCGGCGGGGACTACGACCAGACGGAGTCGTACTCCAGCGTGGCCGGTGACCGCGTGACCATCCCGTTCACCGGCCAGGGCATCACCTGGATCACCTCGACCGACCCCAGCCACGGGAACGCCGACGTCTACCTCGACGGCACGAAGGTCAAGACCGTCGACCTGTACGCGTCGAGCAAGCAGTTCCAGTACGTGGGCTACCGCGCCACCGGGCTCGCGGCCGGGGCGCACACGCTGTCCATCGTCGTGGACGGCACCAAGGACGCGGCCGCGACCGGCGCGTTCGTGCCGGTCGACGCCATCGACGTGAACACCGCCGCGTCCACCCAGCCGGTGTACACCGTGCCCCAGCAGCCGGGCACCAGCATCTCCCTGGCCGGCCGGGAGTCGAAGATCATCGTCGCCGACGACGACCTGGGCGGCGGCCAGCTGCTGCGCTACTCGACCTCCGAGATCATGACCACCGCTACCATCGCCGGGCGGGACGTCGCGGTGCTCTACGGCGACCACGGCACCGACGGTGAGACCGTGCTGCACTACAGCAGCCGGCCGGGGGTCAGCGTCACCGGCGGCGACGTCACCTCGACCTGGGACCCGGCAACCGGCGACCTGCGGCTCAACTACAGCCACGCCGGCCTGGCCCAGGTGCGCATCGGTGGCGGCGGGACCGTCAACCCGCTGGTGCTGCTGCTGGCCGACACGGATACCGCGAAGACCTTCTGGCGGCAGGACACCCCCGCCGGGCCGGTCCTGGTGCGCGGCACCCACCTGCTGCGCGGCGCGACGATGAACGGCTCGACCCTGGCACTGACCGGGGACGTCGGCACCGACGGCTCGATCGAGGTGTTCAGCGGCGCGAAGAACGTGACCTGGAACGGCCAGCCGGTGACCACCGCGCAGACCGTGACCGGCAGCCGCACCGGCACGCTGCCCACCGCGGCGCCGATCACCCTGCCCGCGCTGACCGGCTGGCGGCACACCGAGGAGGCGCCGGAGGCCCAGCCCGGCTTCGACGACTCCACCTGGCAGGTGGCCGACAAGACCACCACCAACAGCACCACCACGCCCGGTACGCTGCCCGTCCTGTTCGCCGACGACTACGGGTTCCACACCGGCAGCGTCTGGTACCGGGGCCGGTTCACCAGTACCGGCACGGAGACCGGGATCACGCTGTCCGCGCAGAGCGGCGGGGGCGCCGCCGCCTCGTCGGTCTGGCTCAACGGCACGTTCCTGGGCAGCTCGACCAGCGATGGGCAGAAGACGTACCAGTTCCCGCCGGGCACGCTGAAGGCCAGCGGGGACAACATCGTCTCGGTGCTGACCGTGAACATGGGGCACGAGGAGGACTACAACGCCTCCAACGGCAACAAGGCCGCCCGCGGGCTGACCTCCGCCTCGCTCGTCGGCGCGCCGCTGTCCACGATCACCTGGCGGCTGCAGGGCGACCGGGGCGGCGAGGACCCGGTGGACACCGTACGCGGCCCGCTGTCGGTCGGCGGCCTGTACGGCGAGCGGGCCGGCTACTACCTGCCCGGGTACCCCACCGGCGGCTGGGCGCCGGTGACCCTGCCGGCCAGCGACCCGACCCCCGGCGTGTCGTGGTATGACACGGACGTCACGCTGAACCTGCCCAAGGGGCAGGACACCTCACTGGGCCTGACCATCACCGACGACCCGTCCCGCAGGTACCGGGCGGAGCTGTTCGTCAACGGCTGGGACGTGGGCAACTATGTCAACTACCTCGGCCCGCAGCACAGCTTCCCGGTCCCGAACGGCATCCTCAACCCGGACGGGAAGAACACCATCGCCATCGCGGTGTGGAACCTCGACGGCTCCACCGGCGGCCTGGGCACCGTGGCGCTGACCAACTACGGCAGCTACGCCTCCTCCCTGACGGTCGCCCAGAACGACAGCCCCGGGTACGACGCGGCGACGTACGCGATGCCGGCCGCCCCGACCTCCTCGGTCGCGCTGGCGGTACCCGGCTCGGTCTCCGCGGGGCAGCAGTTCACCGCCACGGCGACGGTCGCGGTACCGGCCGGTGGGCCGGAGGCCACCCAGGTCACCGCCGCCCTGAACGCGCCGGCCGGCTGGACGGTCAGCGCACCAACGCCGCCCAGCGTCGACCGGCTGGACGGCGGCCAGTCCGCCACGTTCAGCTGGGCCGTCACCGCGCCGGCCGGCTCGGTACCGCCGGCCAACGCGCTGACGGCCACCGCCGCGCTCACCCAGGGTGGGCGCACCGTGCGGCCGGCCGACGAACGGATCGTCGGCGCGATCCCGGCCCCGCCGCCGGCCGGCCAGAACCAGGTCAGCGACCTGCCGTTCCTGTCGGCCACCAACGGCTGGGGCCCGGTGGAGCGCGACACGAGCGTCGGGGAGAACCAGGCGGGCGACGGGCGGCCGTTGACCATCGCCGGCACCGGGTACGCCAAGGGGCTGGGCACCAACTCCCCCAGCGACGTGCAGCTCTACCTCGCCGGCCGGTGCTCCGAATTCACCGCGACGGTCGGCGTGGACGACGAGACCGGCAACGCCGGCACGGTCACCTTCAGCGCCATCCTCGACGGGAAGGTGCTGGCCACCACCCCGACCCTGCGCGGATCGTCCGGCGCGGCCACCATCGACGTGCCGGTGACCGGCGGCCAGGTGCTGGAACTGGTGGTCGGCGACGCGGGCGACGGCAACGGCAACGACCACGGCGACTGGGCGAACCCCGTGCTCACCTGCGGCTCGTAGCCCCGGGACAGGGACGACGCCCGGTCCGGCGAGGTTCGCCGGGCCGGGCGTCGGTCATCGGTAGTCGGCCACGTCAGCGTCGGGTTTGTCGCCGAAGTACGCGTCGGCGAAGAAGCGGCTTGCCTCCGGCCGCGAGCCGTCCAGGTCGGTGAAGCCGTAGTGGCGGGCCAGCTGCCCGGCCGACAGCGCCCGGCCCGACCAGCGGGACACGTCCGGGTCGCCGGCCAGCGCCACGACCGCGCGGCCGATGTAGTGCGGGGTCTCCGAGATGGCGAACCACTTGTCCTTGGCGATCCCCTCACGCCAGGTCTGCTCGGTCACGCCGAAGTGCTCCAGCATCTCCTCCGAGCGCAGGAAGCCGGGCGTGAGCGACACCGAGGTGACCCCGTGCGGGCTCAGCTCGTCGTGCAGCATCTTGCCCAGCCGGGTGATCGCCACCTTGACCATGTCGAAGAACATGGTGCCCCGGTAGCGTTCGTTGAACATGTCGTCGCCGTCGGTGATCTCACAGACCAGGCCGGCGCCGCGGCGTACCAGCAGGGGAAGCACCGTGTGCAGGGTGATGAGGTGGCTCTCCAGTCCGTTGCGCAGGGCGCGCAGCCCCTTGTCCAGGTCGTGCTCCCAGATCGGCTTCCACTCGATCCACTGGTCGCCGCCCCAGGTGTCATCGACGAGCACGTCGAGCCGGCCGTCCCGCTCCGCCTCGATCCGCTCCACCAGGGCACGCACGTCGGCCGGCACCGTGTGATCGCAGCGCACCGGGATGCCCACCCCGCCGGCGGCCGTCACCAGGTCCGCGGTGTCCTCGATGGTCTCCGGCCGGTCCAGCTCGCTGCGCTCGGCGCGGGTGGTGCGCCCGGTGACGTACACGGTGGCGCCGGCCGCGCCCAGCTCGACCGCCATGCCGCGACCGGCGCCCCGGGTCGCGCCGGTGACCAGCGCGACGCACCCGCGCAGGCTCGGCGGCTGGAGGGTGTCTGTCATCGTCGTTCTCCTCGGGTGTCGGGTCCGGCGCCGGCCGGCGCGTGCCGCCAGCCGACCAGGATGTGGTCGAGATCAGTGGCGAGCCGCCTGCGCAGGCCGCCGTGCGGGTGGGTGGACCAGTGGATGGCGGTGCCGTCCGCGGTCGCGGCGAGGATCCTGGCGGCCACCGGCACCGGGGGCGCCCCCGGCAGCGCGCCGGCCTCGACCGCCCGGCGCAGCAGCGCGCCGATCCCGTGACGTACCGCGGCGTAGAGGTCGGCCATCGCGGCCCGCAGCGCCTCGTCGGACAGGTCGGCCGCGAGTTGGGCCAGGTTGTTGGCGGCCGTCGCCGGGTCGTCGAGCGGCGCGTACCGCTCAACGATCGCCCGCACCAGCGCCGCGAGCGGGTCCCCGTCGCCCGCGCCGAGTGCGGACATCTCCCGCCGGGTGTCCTCGACCGCGGTGCGCACCATGGCCAGCAGCAGCCCGTGCTTGGAGCCGAACCGGTGCACCAGCGTCCCGGCGCTGACCTGCGCCTGCGCCGCGACGTCGGCGAGCGTGAAGCCGGGGCCGGCACGGCCGATCACCGCCGCGGCCGCCGCGAGCATCCGCTCGTCCGTCACCTTCCTGGGTCGCGCCACGACAGTTATTGAATCGCCATACAATAACTCTGTCAACCGCGCCGGTGACGCCGGGTCAACCTGCGCGTGTCCTGGGAGTAATCTGAGGGCTCCTCAACAATCTGGAGGAGCGGGCGGAGTGTTCAATGCCTCTGGTTGCCTGTTCGGGCTGGCGTACGGCGACTCGCTGGGCAAACCGACGGAGTTCCTGCGGTATGCCGAGATAGAGCAGCGCTACGGGCCGGGTGGGCCGCGCCAACTGGAGGGCTACCCGGCGCTGGTCACCGACGACACGCAGATGACGCTGGCGGTCGCCGCGGCGCTGTCCGGCGAGCGGCAGCCCGCGCCGGCGCACCTGGCCGAGGCCCTGCGCCGGCACTTCCTGTCCTGGGCGGCCAGCCCGGACAACAACCGCGCGCCCGGCAACACCTGCCTGCAGGCCTGCGCCGAGCTGTCCCGGGGCGGGCCGTGGCAGCAGGCATCGGTGACCGGTTCGAAGGGCTGCGGCGCCAACATGCGGGTGGCCCCGGTGGGCCTGGTGCCGTGGTATGACCTGGACACCCTGGCCGGCGTGTCCCAGCTACAGGCCGGGCTGACCCACGGGCACCCGACGGCGCTGGCCGCCAGCGAGCTGACCGCGTACGCGGTGCGGGTCCTGCGCGAGGGCGCCGCGTTGCACGAGGTGTCCGGCCTGCTGCGGGCGCGCTGCCACGACCAACGCCTGGTATACCGGCTCGACTGGCTGGGCTCGCTGTGGCAGCAGCCGGGGCTGGACGGTCCCGACGAGTTCATCTCCCGCGGCTGGGACGAGTGCCTGGCCGCGCTGGACCTGCTCGACGCCGCGCTGGCCGCCCCCGACTACGGCGGCGACCCGTGCCGCCTGACCGGCGCCGGCTGGGTGGCCGAGGAGGCCATGTCGACCGCGCTGCTGTGCGCGGTGCGGTATGCCCAGGATCCGGTCGGCGGCCTCGCGCGGGCCGCGGCCACGTCGGGCGACTCGGACTCGATCGCGTGCCTGACCGGCGCGTTCCTGGGCGCGGCGTACGGCATGGCCGCCTGGCCCGAGGAGTGGACGTCGCAGATCGAGTACGCCGACCTGCTGGCCGGCTACGCCCGCCTCTGGAACTGACCGCCGGACCCGGCGCCGGCCGGCTCCCGCCGGTGTCGCGATGCCGGCCAGCGTCGCGGTGTTTGACCAGTGCCCCGGCGCCGGCCAGTGCCCCGGGCGCCGGCCGGCGTCGCGGTGCCGGCCGGCGGGGTCGCGGTCAGGAGCGGTCGAGCCGGGGGAAGGCGACCTCGCGCAGCAGGATGCCGATGGCGGCGGCGACCGGGATGGCGATCAGGGCGCCGATGAAGCCCAGCACCGCACCGCCGATCAGCACGGCGAGGACGGTCGTGGTGGCCGGCACCTGCACGGTGCGCCCGATGATTCTGGGCACGATGAGATAGTCCTCGACGAGCCGGTACACGACGTAGAAGGCGAGCGTGCCCAGCGCCACCGGCAGCGAGACGGTCAGCGCCACCAGGCTGACCAGGACGCCGCCGACGGTCGAGCCGACCACCGGGATGAGGTCGAGGATGGCCACCGCGATGGCCAGCAGCACCGGGTACGGCACCCCGAACGCGACCAGCCAGAGGAAGGTCCCGGCACCGGCGATCAGCGAGGTGAGCACGTTACCCAGCACGAACCCGCCGACCCGGGTGAACATCTCGTCGCCGAGCAGGATCGCGCGGGGTCGCCGGCTGGCCGGGATCAGCCGGTACATCAGCCGGCGGATGCGGGGCAGGTCGGCGAGCAGGTACACGGTCAGCACCAGCACGGTCAGCGTGGACGTGGTGGCCGACAGCACCACCCGCCCGGCGCCGAGCAGCCCGCCGAACACGTCGCCCGCGTTGATCGAGGAGACCGCCTTGTCCAGCCGGTCCTGCAGATGGAACCGGGCGTCGAGCCGGCCGAGGGCGGTGCTGTGGTCGCGTAGCTGCGCGGCGTAGCCCGGCAGTTCGTGCGCGAACTGGTCGGCCTGCGAGACCAGCGGCGGGATCGCGGCAGAGAGGAAGCCGACCACCATCCCGATGGTGACCAGCGCCACCACGAGGACGGCCGCCCACCGGGGCAGCCGCAGGCGAGTCAGCCACCGCACGGCCGGGTCCAGGCCGATGGCCAGGAACAACGACAACCCGATCAGCAGGAGTACCCCGCTGGCGTCGACGATCACGCGGCCCAGCACGTACGCCACCGCGACCCCGGCCGCGCCCAGCAGCCCGATGGTGAACGGCGAACGCCGGTTGATCGGCCGGCCCGGCGCCCCGTAGACCGGTGGGTCGTCGGTCAGCTCGGCCGCCTCCTCGATCGCGGCCTGCACGGCGGCGAAGTGCAGCCCGTCGGGCGCGGCGTCCCCCCGCTCGGACGCCTCACCGACCCGCTCCGGCCGCTGGCCCGGCTGCTCCGGTAGCGAGCCGGGCCCCTCGGATCGTCGCCCCGGCCGCGGCTGCCCCGCGCCCGGCGGCCCCACTCCGGGCCCCGTCGGCTGCGCGTGTGCCATTCCATCCACCTCAATCCCGATCGCGCTGTGTGTCCCTTAGATGAAACAACGAGACCGCCATCACCGCGGCCTGGGGCAGGACTAGCCGTTGGTATATCGTCGGGTCATCGGATGTCTGACCCACCCGTTAAACGAAAAGGTCCGGTATGCCCGTCGTCACCCGCGACTCGCTGGTCGAGCAGGCCATCGAGTGGATCCGCAGCGAGGTTGCCAGCGGTCGCTGGCAGGTGGGCGCCCGCCTGCCAGCCGAGCCCGCCCTGGCCGAGACGCTGGGGGTGAGCCGCAACACCGTCCGGGAGGCGGTGCGCTCGCTGGCGCACACCGGACTGTTGCAGGTGCGCCAGGGTGACGGCACCTTCGTCAAGGCGCCGACCGAGGTCGAGGCCGTGCTCCGGCAGCACCTGAAGACCGCCGAACTCATCCACGTCTTCGAGGCCCGCCGGCCGGTCGAGATCGAGTTGGCCCGGCTGGCCGCGCGGCGCCGCACCACGGCAGACCTCGACCAGATGGCCCGGGCGCTGGACGAACGGGGCCGCGCGGAGCGGCAGGGCAGCAGGGAGGTGTTCGTCACCGCCGACGTGGAGTTCCACCAGGCGGTGGCGGTCGCCGCGCACAACCCGGTGCTGGAGACGCTGTACCGGGGGTTCGCCGGGAGCCTCGGCGCCAGCATCGAGGGCGTACTGCACGACGAGTCCCTGTTCCACCGGCCGTCGGTGTGGCACCACCGGCTGCGCGACGCGATCGCCGCCGGCGACGAGGAGGCGGCGGCGCTGGCCGCCGGTACCCATCTGACCGAGACCATGCAGGCGCTGAGCGGCGAACCGGCGGCCCCTCGCGAACCGGCGGCCCCTGGCGAACCGGCGGCCCCTCGCGAACCGGCGGCCCCTCGCGAACCGGCGGCGTCCAGCGGACCGGCGGCGTCCGGCGAACGGGCGGGGGTGCCCGGGGCATGAGGACGACTCGCGTGCGGCCGGAGTCCGCGACCACGGGCCGGCCGGGTGCCCGCGCGGCCCGCAACGGCGCTCTGATCGCCGGAATCCTGCTGCTGGCCTTCAACCTCCGGCCGGCCATCACCAGCCTGACCCCGCTGTTCCCCGACCTGGCCACCCACGACCGGCTCTCCTCGGCGGAACTCTCGCTGCTGGCCACGCTTCCGGTGCTGTCCTTCGGCGTGTTCTCCGCCGTGGCCGCCCCGCTGGCCCGGCGCTTGGGCGAGGAGCGGGTGCTGGGCGGCGCGTTGGTGCTGCTGGCCTGCGGGCTCGTCGGCCGCGCGGCGCTGGGCAGCGCGGCCCTGTTCCCCGCCACGGTGATCGGCGCGGCCGCCATCGCCGTCATGAACGTGCTGCTGTCCGGGCTCATCAAGCGGCGCCTGGCCCACCTCGCCGGGCTGCTGATGGGGCTGTACCTCCTGTCGCTGTACGTCGGCGCCACGCTCGGCTCGGCGACCGCCGTGCCGCTCTACCACGGCACCGGCTCGTGGTTCATCGTGCTGGGCGTGTGGACCCTTCCGGCCCTGATCGCCCTGATCGCCTGGCTGCCCCAGACGCGCGAGCGGGCCCCCGTCCGGTCGACGGCCGACGGGCCGCGCGCCACCAACCCGTACCGGGTGAGGCTTGCCTGGCAGGTGGCCGGATTCATGGGGCTGCAGAGCCTCACCTATTACGCCACCCTGTCCTGGCTGCCGACCCTGTTCCGGGACCGGGGCAGCAGCCCCGCCCAGGCCGGCCTGCTGGTCTCCATGCTGAGCATCACCGGACTGGTCACCGCCATGCTCACCCCGATGGTGGCGCACCGGCGCCGGGACCACCGGCTGCTGATCGTGCCGTCGGTCCTGGTCTGCGGCATCGGCATCGCCGGCGCGTGGTTGGCCCCGCTGGGTACGGCGGTGATCTGGACCGGCCTGCTCGGCCTCGGGCAGGGCGCCGCGCTGGGGCTGGCCCTGTACTTCACCATCGCCCGGGCCAGCACGCCTCGCACCGCCGTGCGGCTGTCGGCCATGGCCCAGTGCGTCGGCTACCTGCTGGCCGCCACCGGCCCGTTGACGGTCGGCCTGCTGTACCACTCGACCGGCGGCTGGGCCGTGCCGTTCAGCCTGCTGCTCGTGCTCACGGGCATTGAGCTGGTGGTCGGCCTGTTCGCCGCCCGGGACCGGCTGCTACCCGAGGCACCGCAGGAGGCCGGCTCGCCCGGCGAGGCGACCGATCCCGTCGGGCCCGGCGAAGCGACCGCACCCGTCGAGCCCCCCGCGTCTGGGGTGTCGGTCGCGGCTGGGGCGAATGGGGCGGCCGACGGGGCTCGGATCGAGCCGGCGGCGCCCGAGGCGCCGATCGGGGCCGGTGAGCCGGGGAGCCGCTGACACGGCCCACGCCTGACCGGGGTCAGCGGCCCATCTCGGCCAGGATCCCGGTGCCCTGGCCCAATTCGATCAGGTAGCCGTCCGGGTCCCGGAGGTAGCAGCGGATCTCCATGCCGTGGTCCTTCGGCTCGGTGAGGAACTCGCCGCCCCGCGACCGCCACTGCTCGTACACGGCGTGCACATCGGTGACCCGGACGTTCATCGCGGAGCCGAGGGTGGACGAGTCCCGGGGCGCGCGGGCCTGCACGTCAGGCTTGTCGTCGGTCGGGCCGCCCTCGGTGTTGATCACGATGTAGCTGTTGTGGAACTGCAGGATGGCGGGTTGCCGTTCGCGCATCACGGTGGCGCCGAGCACCCGCTGGTAGAACTCCCGCGACCGGTCCACATCGCGGACGATCAGCAGGTGGCTAAGCACGGCGCCACTCGCCGGCCGTAGATAGTCGGGCGCCTCATCCATCGCCGCCGCTCCCCTGGGTCGGTGTCGCCGTATCGATACCCGGGTCGCCGGAAATAAACTGCCGCTCAGGGCAGCTCCATCGTCTCCGCCCGCGCGATCTCGGTGAACGCCACGTCGAGGTACCGGTCGAGCCGGCGCCCGCCGGCCGTCAGGAGATCGGCGATCAACAGCGGCGCGTGCCACGCGTACTCGGCGGCGGTGGGTACCCGCACCGGCACGGTCTCGGTGGCCCCGCCGCCGTACACGTGCCCGCCGGCCCGGTCGTCGCCAGGCCAGTCGTCGCCGGCCCGAGTACCGGCCGGCGGTCCCATCACCTCGCGGTAGGTCACCCCGGGCTCGTGGATGCCCAGCGCGCTGGCCAGGGCGGCCACGAGCGTAGCGGCGTCCAGCCGATCGACGGGCAGCCAACCGGCCGCGCCCCGGTAGCAGCGGGCCAGCACGGCCTGGATGTCGTCGCTGTCCAGGCCGTCCGGGTGCTGCTCCTCCAGCAGCATCCGGACCAGCGCCCCGAGCACCAGCCCGGCGTACTCCGGTGGGAGCGCCACCAGCTCGGCGGCCTCGGCCTCGTAGACCTCTCGGTCCCGGTCGCCGGCGGCGGCCACGGCCCGCCCGATCGCCGTACCGATGCCACGCGCCGGTCCGCCGAGTTCCCGCCACGACGCCATGCCGATCCCACCTGTCTCGCGTCCCGATCGCGGAGTGCGTGGGGTCAACTCCCGCCCGCCCCTCCTGCCCGGGCCACTCCGCGCCCTCAGACATTACCCGCGGAGCCCGGCCGGCCCGCCCGTCGCGGGTCCGGCCCACCGCGGGTCCGGTCTATCTCGGGTCCGGTCTATCGCGGGTCCGGTCTGGCAGGGATTCAGGGTTCGCCGACGACCAGGCGCGGGGCACCCACGAACTCGGGCCGCGTGCGCAGGTGCCCGTGGCGCCGGTCCCAGGCCCCGCTGCCGAGGTACCGGCACCATTGACGACGGTGCCCGCACTGCCCAGCGCGGCATGCACCGCGACCCTTGAGCGCCGGGCCGGCCGGTCAGGCCGCCGGCCGCAGCACCGCCCACAGGCCCCAGCCGGCCTCGGCGGCGACCGCCGACCACGGCGCGCCGCCCGACGCCCGCTCGAGCGCCGAGCACACGGTCTCGACCGGCACGTGGTGCGGAGCATCCATGCCCAGGGCGTTCGACCACACCACCGCGCCGCTCGGGGCCAGCACCCGGACGACCTCGTCCGCGAACAGCGGCACGTCGGCCAGTATCACGGCGTCGGCAAAGCCGGCGGCGAGGGGCAGCCGGGACGCGTCGCCGAGCAGCCGCCACGGTGCCGACGACCGGCGCAGCATCTCCGGGGTGAGGTCCACGCACACGACCTCGGACCACACCTCGGTCAGCAGCGGGGTGAGCAGCCCGGTGCCGCAGCCGACCTCGACGCACCGGCGGCCGGCCGGCAATCCTCCCCTGGCCAGCGCGTCGGCCAACGGAACCGGACGGTACCCGCCCCGATCGTCGTTCCAGTGCGGCGCCAACTCGGTGTAGCGGCGCACCACCTCGCGTGCCGCCGTCGCCGACCACTGGGACGGGTTGCGCGCTATCGCCTCCGAGGTCTGCTGGCTCGCTGACGCCTCGGGCCGGATCGGCTTGCCCGGCGGGGCCGGGACTACTCGCGGCAGTGTCTGCGGCATCCGCTCATGGTGCCACGGGCCGCCCCTTCCGGCGGGCGCCCAACTCTGCCCAGGTGCCCAACTCTCCCAACGACAACGGGCACCGGCTGCCGGGGACAAGGGGCGTCATCGGCGCGGTGCCTCATCACGCGATTGAGCGGGCGCGGTCGAGGCGCCAGCGCGGCCATGCCACGATCATGCGGTGACGGACCCCTCCCTGAGCAGCCCCTCGGCACCGGCCGGTGCCGTGGCGCCGCCCGAGTCCACGGCATCGCCCGGAATCGCGGTGCCGCCCGGGATCGCGGTGCCGGGCGAGGGCGCCACGCCGGGCGAGGCTCCAACACCTGGCGAGGCTCCAACACTTGGCAAGGCCGCGACGCCGGGCGAATCCGCGACGCCGCGCGAGGGCGTCAGGCCGCGCGAGGGCGCCACGCCGGGCGAAGCCGCAACGCCGGGCGAGGCCGTGGTGTCGTCGGCGGCGCCCGCGATCGCGGCGCCATCGGCAGTAGAGGCCCGAGGGCGGAGCGGGCGGCGCTGGTCGCGACGGACCGCCATCACGCTCACCGCGGCGGTCGCGGCCGTCGCGGTCCTGCTCGCCGCCGGCTGGGTCACGCTGATGCTGGGAGGCACGGGTACGCCCGCGGCCGCCGCCCGGAGCACCGGGCACGACGCGGAGTGGCTCGGACACGCGTGGGTTGACGGGCGGATGGGCCAGGCCGACGTGGACCGGCTCGCGACGTCCCTGCGCGGTACCGGCATCCAGGACCTGTTCGTCCACACCGGACCGTTCTCCGACGACGGCACGCTGGACCCCGGCCTGCGCCCGAGGGCACGCTGGCTGATCGGCGCGCTGCACGCGGCGCTGCCCGGCGTACGGGTGCAGGCGTGGTTGGGCGCCCATCCGGTACCGGGGCAGCTGAGTCTGGACTCCCCCACCACCCGGGCGAACATTCTCACCGCCGTGGGGGAGGTGCTCGACGACGGCTTCGACGGTGTGCACTACGACTTCGAACCGGTCGAGGACGGCAACCCGGACCTGGTCACCCTGCTCGCCGCCACCCACCTGCTCACCCAGCGACGGCACGCCGTGCTGTCGCTGTCGGCGAGCTTCCTCGCCCCGCTGCCCGGCATCGCGGCGGTGGCGGCGGCGCTGCCGGGCCAACTGGCCGTGTGGTCACCCGGGTACCTGCGGCGGCTCGCGTCGCGGGTCGACCAGGTCGCCGTGATGGCCTACGACACCGGGCTGTGGCCGGCGGCGGCGTACGCCGGTTACGTGCGCCGGGCCACGTCGCTGGCGCTGGGCGCCGTACCGGCCGGGGTGGCGCTGCTCATCGGGGTGCCGGCGTACCACGATGCGACCGCGCACCACCATCCGAGCGCGGAGACGGTGTCCGCGGCCCTGCGTGGCATCCGGCTCGCGCTGGGCGCGCACCCGTCGCGGCGGGACTTCGGCGTGGCCGTGTACGTCGACTTCACCGCGACCGCCGGTGACTGGAACACCTACCGCCGCGACTGGGCGCGTTAACGCGCTCTGAGGCAAGTCGACGCCCTCTGACGCGAGCCGAGGCGCTCTGCGGCGAGTCGGCGCGAAGCCGCGTCAACGAACTCTGCGGCGAGTCGGGGCCCGCTCCGGAGGGATCGCGCGGTGAGGTCGGGTTCTACGGCCGGCCGGGTCCGGTACCACGGTTCCGCACGAGCGGCAGGTATACCTCGTCGACGATCTCGATGAGCGCATCATCGGTTGCCACGGGCACGCCTCGCGTGACGAACTCGTTCCGCAGCAGGACGATGGCCACGGTCGCCACTCGTGGATGGAGTGATTCCGGGGTGGCCTCCCCCCGCGCGACGGCGCGGCCCAGGATCGTCAACCAGCTGGCGGTCATGGCGTCGGTGGACTGCTCCGGCAGTCGCGCCACGAGATTCTGCGCGCCGCCGGCCGCGGCCAGGAGTTCGCGCAGGATCACGCCGAGCGGGGAACTCCAGTGCCGATTCGCCCGGCGCAGCAGGTCGAGGGCGTTCATCGCGCAGGTTGCCGGTGTCGGGAGGCGAGATCGCCCTGGCGAGTTGCCGGTAGGCGGCGATGCCCAGGGCGAGGCGGTCCGGCCAGCGGCGGTAGATCGCGTTCTTGTTGGTGCCCGCCCGCTTGACGACCCCGTCCATGGTCAGTGCCGGGGTCGCGCCGCGGCGGTCGCCGCTTGACTGATATTGACACCGATCGAATAATGGGAGCGCTCCCGAATTCTCGACCAGCGGCGGAGGTGGCCATGCGCTCTGGAGTGTTTCCGCGACCCGGCGCGGTGCGCACGGCGGTGATCTGCGCGGCGATGGTGTGCGCGGCGGTGCTGGTCGCCACCGGGCGGGCCGCCGCGGCCGCCCGGCCGGCGGATACCGCCGCTGTGCGGCCGCTGGCCGCCGCGGCGACGCCGCTGACCATCCGTGGCGCGGACCTGTCCACCCTGCAGCGCGCCGAGGACCTGGGCGCGAGGTACTACAACCAGAACGGCACCCAGGGCGACGCGATGCAGATCCTCAAGGCCGCCGGCATGAACTACGTGCGGCTGAGGGTCTGGGTGAACCCGGCCAACGGCTACAACAACCAGGCGAAGGTGGTCGCGTTCGGCCGGCAGGTGAAGGCGGCCGGGTTGAAGCTGCTGATCGATTTCCACTACTCGGACACCTGGGCCGACCCGGGCCACCAGACGACGCCGGCGGCGTGGCGCAACGACAACCTGAGCCAACTGGAGACGGCGGTCTACAACTACACGTACGCGGTCTGCAACGCGCTCAAGGCGGCCGGCGCGACGCCGGACATGGTGCAGGTGGGCAACGAGATCAACTCAGGGATGCTGTGGCCGGTGGGGCAGCTGACCGGCGGCACCGGCGGATGGAGCAACCTGGCCGGCCTGCTGATCTCGGGGTATAACGCGGTCAAGGCGGTGTCGTCGACGACCCAGGTGATGCTGCACATCGCCAACGGCGGCATGGACGCCCAGGCGCGCTGGTGGTTCGACGAGGCGGTCGCCTATCACGTGCCGTTCGACGTGATCGGCGTGTCGTACTACTCGTACTGGAGCGGCACCTTCTCCGGGCTGCAGACCACGCTGAACGACTTGGCCGGCCGGTACGCCAAGCCGGTGGTGGTGGCCGAGACGGCGTACCCGTTCACGCTGGACAACGCCGACTCGCAGGGCAACAACATCTCCAGCTCGTCCCAGCTGACCTCCGGGTACCCGGCCACGGAGGCGGGCCAGCGCACCAATTTCCTGGCGGTCATCAACGCCCTGAAGGCCGTGCCGGGCGGTCGCGGGCTCGGGTACTTCTACTGGGAGCCGACCTGGACGGCGGTAACCGGCAACGGGTGGGACCCGACCAACCCGAACTCCGGGGACGGCTGGGACAACCAGGCGCTGTTCAACTGGAGCGGGCGGGCGCTGTCGGGCATCACGGACTTCGCCAACTGACGCGCACACCGGCCCGCCGGCCGGGCCTCACGGCCCGAAGTCGTCGGGGTCGGTCATCACCTCGATCAGCACCGGCCCCTGGGCCGACCGGGCCGCGCGCAGTTCGTCGCGCAGCTCGCGCAGGCCGGAGACCCGCACGCCCGGCACGCCGAAGGCGGTGCTCACCTCGGCGATTCGTGGACCGGCGAGGTCGGTGCCGGGGTACGTGTTGGTGGCCACGGCGCGGCCGTTGAACCGGCGCAGGGCGGCGCCGACGGCGGCGTACCGCTCGTTGTTGAGCACCACATAGCTGACCGGGATGTTGTACCGGGCCGCCGTCCATAGCGCCTGAATCCCGAACTGGAACACACCGTCGCCCAGGACCGCGGCCACGTGACGGTGCGGCAGGCCCAGTTTGATGCCCAACGCGGCACCCATCCCCCAACCGAGCGACCCCGACGAGGTGGTGAAGAACGATTCCGGGGACGGCTTATCGGCGTACCGCTGCAACAGGCCGCCGGCCGTGGTGGCGTCGCCGACCAGGGTGCTGCCGGCCAGCGCCTCGGTGATCGCCCGTACCGCGTCGACCGGGCGCAGCACGCCGGCGGCCAGCCGACCGGGTGCCGGATCCGGCGCGGCCGCGGGGTGCGGGCCGGCGGGCGGCAGCGGGGTGGGGGCCCGGCCGGCGAGCAGCCGCGCGAGCTCCTCCAGCACCAGCCGCTGATCGCCGACCAGCCCGACGTCCACCCCGCGTACCCGCCCGAGTTCGCGCGCGTCGGGGTGGCTGTGCAGGACCGAGGCGCCCGGCGGCAGGGCCGGTCGCCTGGTCGCCTCGAACTCGTGGAACACCCGCGCGCCGGCGAAGAACAGCACGTCTGCCGCCTGCACGAGGGGGTGGTCGACGTCGTACTCGCCGCGGTAGTGCGGGTGGCCGGTGGGGAAGCCGGCGCGTTCGAAGCCGCGGCGCTCCTCCATGAGTACCGGCGCGCCGAGCCGCTCGCTGAGCGCGACCATCGCCGGCACCGCGCCGGCGCGTCCCACCTCGTTGCCCGCGATGAGCACCGGCGCCCGGGCCTCGCCCAGCAGGCGCGCCGCCGAGGCGAGCGTGGCGGCGGGGGGCGCGACTCGCGTGTCGACCCGGTGCGGGCGGGTGTCGTCCGTCGCGGCGCCGGCCGGCCCGGTCAGTAGATCCTGGCTCAACCCCACCCACACCGGCCCGGCCGGCTCGGCCACGGCCAGCCCGAAGGCGCGGTTCACGTCCTCAATCACCGCGCCATCGGTCAGGCTCTGCCAGTCATCCTTGACGAACTGGGCGACCAGGTCCCGGGTGTGCCGGGCGGTGGTGAAGCCGTCGCGCGACTGTACGGCGGTGGACTTGAGCCCGTTGAGCACGACCACTGGCGAGTGGGCGAGTTGGGCGGCGTACAGGTTGGCGAGGCCGTTGGTGAGCCCGACGTTGGCGTGCAAGTAGGCGAGGCTGGGGTCGCCGGTGATCCGGGACAGCCCGTCGGCGATGGAGACGGTCACCCCCTCGTGGGTGGTCAGCACCAGCTCGAGGTCCTTGCGATCCACCAGCGCGTCCAGTACCGACGCCTCGGTGCTGCCGGGGCAGGTGAACAGATGGGTGACGCCCCAGTCGACGACGAGGTCGAGCAGCGCGTCGGTCACGGTACGGTCCATCGATTGATGCCCCCTTCGTGTGGCCTATAGTCTACACGGAAAGGGAGCTAAAGATCAGCTCGCGACCAGCTGGAGGAGGTGCCGACGGAGGGCGGCGAACCGCTCATCGGAGCGGGGTGACGGCCTGGCCGCGCGGCTGCGGGAGACGGACCGCTACCACCTCCTTGACCCGGCTCGGCGCCGGGGACAGCACGACCACCGCCGCGTCGGCGAGCAGGGTCAGCCGGCCGTGGCTCCAGCACGGCAGCGGATCCTGGTCGACCATCGGGTACTCCAGCACCAGGTGCTGCGGGTCGGTTCCCGTACCGGCATGCTCCTGCCCGCGCACACCAACTCCGGCGGCAAGGCGCTGCTGGCCCAGCTCACCGACGCCGAGCTGGCCGCGCTGTACCCGCGCGGACTGCCGGCCAGCCGCAATCGCGCGGTGACCGATCTCGCCTCGGTGCGCCGAAAGCTGGAGGCGACCCGGCGACGCGGCTAGGGCATCAACCGGGACGAGAGCGCCCGGGGAGTCAGCGCGGTCGGCCGGCATATCCGCGACGGCGACGGGAAGGTGACGGCGGCGATGGTCGTCGCCGCGCCGACCGCCCGGTGGACCCGCGGCCCTGCTGACCAAGCTCGCGCGGCAGTTGCGGGACGGTGTGGCGGAGCTGGAGCGAGCTGGGCTCGGCGAGCTGACCGCCCCACGGCGTTGAGCGCCCGAAACCGAGCCGCGCTCGGCGGACCGACCGCCCCACGGCGTTGAACACGCGAAACCGAGCCGCGCTCGGCCAGCCGACCGCCCCGTGCCGCATCGAGCGCGTCGGACTGGGCCTAATAGGGGTTGCCGTGGCCGGGCAGGCGGCCGGTCAGCAGCCCGGCCAGCCGATCCGTGACCGACGACCGGGGGCGCAGCGGGGCCGAGTCCGCCCCGGTACCCTCGGCCATGGCCTCGATCAGCGCGGTGAAGGCGTCCAACGCGTTGGTGAGGGGGCGCCACCCCAACTCCGTCTCGGCCCGCTGGCAGGACATCGTCGGGGCGCCGGCGAGCAGGCGCACCCAGCCGGGCTCGGTGGGCTGCAGCCGGGCGTGCCAGGTGACCTCGGCGATGAGCCGCAGCAGGTCCACCGGCACCGGCACGGCACGGGTGTGGAACCTGCCGGCCACGCTGCGCGCGTCCAGTGGCGGCTCGGCGGCCGCGATGTTGAACGCGCCCCGGACGTCGGACAGCGCCGCCCGCACGTACGCCTCGGCCACGTCATCGGCGTGTACGGCCTGCACCCGAAGCCGGGGGCCGGCGGGCAGCACCGGTATCCGCCCGAACCGCAGCAGGCTCAGCGGCACCAGTGGCCCGAAGAACAGGCGGGCGATCTCCGCGGCGGCCGCCGGCTGGAACACCAGCGCCGGACGGATCCGGACCACGCGCAGCTCGGGATTGGAGTCTTCCAGCTCGGTGAGCATGGCCTCGACGTCGGCCTTGTCCCGGCTGTAGGTGGAGCCACGCACCCCGGTGGTCGGCCACTGCTCGTCGACGGGCTCGTCCTTCGGGCCGGGCGCGTACGCGCCGATCGATGACGCGACAACCAGCGACGGCACGCTCGCGCGAAGGGCGGCCTGCGCCACGTTCGCGGTGCCCTGGACGTTGGTGCGCCGGATCCTGGCCCGGTCGTGGCTGGGCTGGATCTGCCAGGCCAGATGGATGACCGCCGAGCTGCCGGCGAACGCGTTCGTGAGCGCGTCCACCGCCCCGCGTCCGCCCACGTCGATCGGGTACCAGGTGACGCCGGCGTAGGGTGGCCCAGCGTGGCGACCGTTGCCGGGGTGGCGCCGGGCGATGCCGGTCACCTCGTCGACCTCGGGCTGCTCGGCGAGGCGCCGCAGCACGGCGGTACCCACGTTGCCGCTCGCACCGACCACGACTACCCGCATTCTCGACCTCCGACCGCCCCATCCCCCGATCCGGGCCGGCCAAACGTCCCCTCCGGGCGGTTCGCGGGGCGCCGATTCCCGGCCGATGATCGCGCACGGCTCGGGTCGGCCCCGCTACCGGAGGCTCAGTCCCCGTTGCGGATCGCGGCGCGCGCCTTGCCGATGTTGTGCTCGGCGAGCCCGAGCATCCATTACCGGTCCGGGAAATCGGTGTCCGCGATGCGCAGCGGCCCCTCGATCAGCGACAGGACCTGCGCGTACCGGTAGAGCTCCAACCGGTCGGCGTCACCTCGACCGGGCGCAGCGCCGGGTACGCGTCGCCGAAGCGCATCCGCAGAAACGCGTGCTCCCATTCGACGTCGAAGTACGTGAGGCCCTCGATGTCGATGATCACCGGTTCGCCGGCCGGCGTGACCAGCACGTGGTCCGGCCCCAACTCGCCGTGGACCAGCCCGTGCGTCGCCCGTGGCGTGACCGCCGCGGCGAGGTCGCGCACGTGCCGGGCGATCCGGTGCCGCACTGCCGCGATCCGGGCGTCGCGGCGCGCGACCTCGTCGAGGCGGCCCATGGCGCGGCCAACGATGATCTCCTCCGGGCGCCGGGTCTGGGGCGCCCGGCCGGAGGCGAGCAGCGTCAGCTTGCCGTAGCCCGGGCCGATCGTGGTGTGCATCCGGCGCAGCGAGTCGCCCAGGGCGGACAACGGCGCGGCGGCAGCCCGCGGGTCGTCGTCGAGGGTGAGCCGGTAGACGTCCTTCTTGCTGCCACCCGTCAGCCGGTCGAGCGCGACCGGCCGCCGGGCGGTGCCGAACTGCTCCGCGACGAGTTCACGCAGCGCCTCCGTGGTGGGCGGGACGGGTGTCATGGTTCGTCTCAGCCCCTCGCAACGATCAGGTAGGCGGCCGCGTCGAGGCCCCGCTCGACGGCATCCACGGTCTCGGCCACGGTCAGCCGCGTGGTGTCCAGGCTGTGCGCCTCGAGCTCGGCGATGCCGGCGAACTGCCGGTACAGCGCACGAATCGGGGCCGGATCCCGCAGGGCGGGATCCGATGACGCGTCATGGTGCGGCGGTGCGCCGCCCCGCCGGCCGCGGGCCACCGCGCGGCGCAGGGTCGTGTCCAGGTCGGGGCGCAGCACGACGTAGTGCAACAAAATGCCCCGGGCCCTCGCGGACGCGCGAAACGCGTCCAAGAACCAGGGCCCGACGATGCCGTCGCAGATCACCCGGTACCCGCCGGCGGCGTAGCCGAAGGCGGCACCCGCCAGTACCTCGATGACCACCTGGTTCTGCCGGTGCGCCTCGGGCAGGTACGGTGCGAGCCGGCCGCGCCGGATGGCGTGCCAGAAGTCATCGCCGTGCAGGTGCACGCTGAGCGCGTGGCGGTCGGCGAGTGCCCGGGCCACCGTGGTCTTACCCGCGCCCGGCGGGCCGGTAAGGATGATCACTTCTCCGGGCACCGGCCCCGGCACCGGGGACGGAGCCGGGGTCGCGGGGTCGGGCTGATCCACCCGCCGATTCTGGCACCACCGGCCCCCGTGAACCATGGCATTTTCCGCCGTCGGACGGGTATGGGATCCTTCGCCCGTCCCACGAAGGCGCGGGGACGAGCCGAGTACCGGCCCGGCGGTGGCTCCGGCGACGGCAGCACCCGGCCCGTCACACCGCCGACGGCGTGGACTGCCGGTCGACTGTTCCACAGTGGACACGCAAGGCGTCGCGGATCTCGCCATCGAGGCCGGACGCGCGAGTCCGGTCGGTGGCCCACGCGACGTACCCGTCGGGGCGCACCAGCGTGGTCGGCCCGCCGGGGTCTGCGGGCGACGCCGCACGTACCCGCGGCCCCCAATTCCGAGCGGCCGGGACGGCCTCGGCCGGAGCCAGCAGTACGAAGGTGCCACCCCGCAGCGCCTCGTACAGCCGGCCAGGCGACTGGCCGTCGCCGGCCAGCAGTGCGTCGGGAGCCCGGCATCCGGTCAGCGGGTGGGCGCCCCGCGGCGCGGGGTAGCGGATGCTCACCCCCGACACGGAGCCGGCGGCCTTGCGGGCGACTGGCCCGATGCGCAGCGCGGTGCCGCCGAGACCGTTCCGGGCGGCCCGCTCGATCCGAGACTTGATCATCGCCAGCCGGATGAGCGCGCCACTGGTGCGCAGCACCGCCCGGCCCACCGGGTGGCGCTCGGCGTGGTAGCTGTCCAGCAGGTCCTCCGTCGCCCGGCCGCGCAGCACTTCGGCGAGCTTCCAGCCGAGGTTGGCCGCGTCCTGCAGGCCGGTGTTCATGCCCAACCCGCCCGCCGGGGAGTGCACGTGCGCCGCGTCCCCGGCGAGGAACACCCGCCCGGACCGGTACCGCGGCACCTGGCGCTCGTCGCTGTGGAACCGAGACATCCACCGGGGGTCGTGCATGCCGAAGTCGATGCCGAGCGCCCGCCGGGTGACGTCACGCACCTCCGCGAAGTCCAACGGCGCGTCGTCGGGTCGCGGATTGCGCCGGTCCCAGGCGAACACGCGGTACCAGCCGTCACCGAACGGCGCGACGAAAGCGAAGCAGTCGCCGGTCGCGTTGGCCGACAGGACGTCCTCCGGAGGCTGGGCGAGCCGCACGTCGGCCAGCATGATGGAGGTGATGATCGGGGAGCCCGGGAATGGCAGGCCCAGTGCCTCGCGCACCCGGCTGCGCGCGCCGTCCGCGCCCACCGCGTATGACGCGCGGATCGCCTCACCGCCGGCCGTCTCGACGTGTACTCCCTCGGAGTCCTGGTGCAGCCCCAGCACCTCGGCTCCCCGGATCAACACGGCACCCGCCCGTTGCGCCCGCCGTCGCAGCAGCGACTCGACGTTGTACTGCGGTGTGATCAGCAGGTACGCGAAACGGCTGGGAATGACGCCGAGATCAATATCAAACCGGTCGAACAGGCGCAGGCGACGGATCGGCGCACCCGTCGTGATCAGTTCGTCGGCGAGTCCCCTCGCGTCCAACTGCTCCAGGGTCCGCGCGTGCACGCCAAAGGCGCGGGTCAGATTGGACTGTTCGACCCGGCGCTCCAGCACAGTGGTGTGTACGCCGGCGGCGGCCAGGTCACCGGCGAGCATCAGCCCGACCGGGCCGGCTCCGACGATGACCACGTCCGTCTCGGTGGGAACCATGGCAGCCTCCGTGGGATCGGTGTGTCGTTTGTGCGAACCAGCACTTGAGGTGAGGTTATGCCGACGCGCATCGATGAGTCAACAAGTGTTGGCCTACAACCGTTGACATTTCTCCGACAGCGGCGAATCCCCTTTGCCGCGCGATGCCGACCGGGCTGAACCCCGCGACCCCCACCCTCGGGTCCGCAGCCGCTATCCGGGTGCGGCTGGCCGTTCACCGATCCTCCACCGGTTCCGACCGGCCTTTCACCTCGATGCCACCGCCGATCGAGCAACACTGGCGCAATGGCTGATTCTTCGGTTACCGCCGGACTCGTAGCCAGCGCCGCGCCCGCGAACCGCCTGGTCCCGGTGGGTAAGGTCGCCGCCACGCCGCCGATGATCCCGGAGCCGCCGATGGTTGCGGTGCTGTCGACGGCGCAGGAGCGGCTGATGCCACCACAACATCCGTGCGTTCCCGTGGCCGCGACACCGCTTCCGCGCGTGCTCGTCGTCGATGACGAGCCACAGATCCGGCGACTGCTACGCATCAACTTGACCGCCCGTGAATACCAGGTGCTGACCGCCGACTCCGGTCATGCCGCGGTACGCGCGACCGCCACTGAGCATCCGGACCTCATCGTCCTGGACCTCGGGTTGCCCGACGTCGACGGCGTACAGGTGATTCACCAGCTGCGCGCGTGGACCACGGTACCCATCATCGTGCTGTCCGGACGGACCAGCAGCCAGGACAAGGTCGGAGCGCTGGACGCGGGTGCCGACGATTACGTGACCAAGCCGTTCAGCCTCAACGAACTGCTCGCCCGGATCCGCTCGGTCGCCCGCCGGCGCAGCGGTCCGGAGCAGCCCGCATCGATCCTGGTGGGTCGCTACCGCGTCGATCTGATGCACCACGAGGTGTCCAGCGCGGACGACAGCGGCGAGATCATCCATCTGACGCCGACCGAGTGGCAGTTGCTTGAGGCGCTCATCACCAACCCGGGCAAGTTGATGCGCCAACGGCAACTCCTCGAGCAGATCTGGGGACCCACCTACCGGGCGGAGACCCAGTACCTCCGGCAGTACATGGCCCAGTTGCGCCGCAAGTTCGAGCTCGAACCCGCCCGCCCCCGCCACCTGCTCACCGAGCCCGGCATGGGGTACCGGTTCCGGCCGTGACCGCGCGCGCGGCCGGGTGAGTGCCCGCCTCTCCTATCGCCCCGAGAACCGCGCGGAGCGGGCGGCTCCGTGCCGCGAACTGGGTGGCTCAACGGGGCGGGTGGTGGTGTGCCGTCGGCCTAATGAGCGCCGGCCCCGTCCGGGACCACCAGCCGGTACCCGACCGAGGGATCGTTCTCCAGGAACAGCCCCTCCTCGTCGTGCAGCTTGCGCCTGATCCGGTACGCGTACACCTTGAGGTAATGAAGCTCCTTGGCGTACGCGGAACCCCACACGTTCTCCAGGATCATCCTTCGGGTACAGATCTTCCCGGCGTGCCGGGCCAGGTACGCGAGGAAGTCGAACTCCTTCGGCGTCAGATCGACCGCGCGGTCGTCGAAGGTCGCCTCGTAGTGCAGGAGATCCAGGCGCAGCCGCCCGGCGCGCAGCTCGGTGACGTGATCATCGACTATCGCGGCCGTGCGGTGGCGTAGCGCCACGCGTACCCGGGCGTCGAGTTCCCGCATGCCAAAGGGTTTGGTCATGTAGTCGTCGGCGCCGTTGTCGAGCGCCTCGACCTTGCGGTCCTCGGAGCCGTCGGCGGACAGCACGATGACCGGGATGTCGCTCCAGGTTCTGAGCCGGCGACACACCTGCAGGCCGTCGAGGTCCGGCAGGCCGAGATCCAGCACGATGACGTCGGGTGGCCGCAGGGCGACCTCGTTCAGGCCGTCGTGACCCGTCTCGGCCGTACGCACCTGGTGTTGCAAGGCCTGCAACCCCACGCGGCAGGCGTTGAGCAGGTCCGTGTCGTCGTCAACAATAAGGATTCGGGACAACCTGAAGCTCCTCGGGCAGGGGTGCCGCCACGGGCAGGGTGAAGCAGAACCGCGCTCCGCCTCCGGGAGCGTCATCGGCCCAGATCCGTTGCCCGTGTGCCTCGATGAAGGCCTTGGCGATGGCCAGGCCGAGTCCGGTGCCGGCGTCGTTCTGCCGGCGGGTGAACAGACCGAAGATCTCGTTACGCCGATCCGGGCTGACCCCGGGGCCACGGTCGGCCACCGATACCGTGATCGTCCTGGCGTCGGCGTCCACCTTGACCCCGCCGGCCTCGGTGTCGCCGGCCGCCCTGGCCTCGGTGGGCTGCGCGCAGATCGTGATGGGCGTGTCCTTGGGGCCGTGGCGCGCGGCGTTCTCCAGCAGATTGGTCAGCACCCGGGCGATGAGAACCAGGTCGGCGTCGATGGGTGGCAGGTCTGCCGGAACATCGATCTCCGGGATGCGGGCACGGGTCGCCGGCGGCAGGTCCCTCAGCACGGTGGCCAGGAAGTCCGAGAGCGTGGTGACGGTACATCTGGGTTGGAGCACTCCGGCCTGCACTCGGCTCATGTCGAGCAGGTTGGTGACGAGCGCGGCCAGCCGGTCGGCCTGGACGTCGATGAGGCCGGCGAGTTCCTGGCGCTCCGTCGGGCGGATGTCCAGTTCGGGGTCGGCCAGGACGGAGGATGATGCCTTGATGGAGGCCAGCGGCGCGCGCAGATCGTGTGACACCGCGGCGACCAGCATCCGGGCCAACCGGGCGACCTCTTCGGTGACTTCGAGGCGCAGCGCGTCCTCGCGCAGCTGAGCGCGTTCAATGGCGAGCGCGACCTGGTTGGCGAACAGCAACAGAGGTTCGCGATCGTGTTCGGCCATCCGCTTGCCCGAGACCATCAGCAGACCCACCGGGCGGCCGGCCGCGATCAGCGCGAGCGCGAAGGGATCCTTGCGCTGCGACAGATGGGTGTCCAGGCTGGCCAGCGCCCCCGGCATGGGCAGTAACCGGCCGCGATCGGCGTCGGTCAGCGGCGCGCCGGCGGAGGCGACTATTTCCAGGTGACCGTCTCTGGGTAGCAGCAACGCCACCTGACGCGCGTCGAACACGTCGCGCAACGTGCTGACGATGACGGACACCAGATCGTCGAACGGCTTGTCCTCGACCAGCAGCCCGGACAGTTCGAACAGTTCCCGGATCTGGGTACCGTGCTGCCGGGCCTTGGCCCGCGCGGCATTCATGCCGGAGACAACCTTGGCGACCGGCAACAGCACGGCGGCGTACACGACCAGAGCCGTCCAGTTCTCGGCGGCACCCACGTCGAGGGTCAGGTACGGCGGAATGAACAGGAGGTCGTAGATCAGGAAGCCGCCGAGCACACCGACGACACCGGAGAGGAAACCGCCCAGTACGACGCCGAGAACGACGGGTACGACCAGTACCAGTGCTGTTGTCGCGATAGTCAAGTGGCTGCGCAACGGCAGCATCCCGGCCGCGAGCACCGCGGTACTCGCCAGCGCCGCGAGCGAGCCCATGACGTTGCGCCGGATCGTCATGTCCGTGTCCGCTCAGTCCTTCCTTGCCTCGGGGGACATACCATCCTCGATCGCGAACGTGGCGCCACCGGCCGACAGTGGCCCGGATCACGCCCCTCACAACGAAATCTCGACGCCGGCCCGACGCCTTCTTGACGCACGAACCTTGGCTTGACGGATTCTTGACGCGTAACCCAGGTTCGGCCCCGACCTCGAGCACGCCGTCGCGGGGCCGGCGTTGGCTATCCGGGTGGCGCCCGTTGGCTATCCCGGCGCCCGCGCCATGAGATTCCGGCCACGACCGCGCTCGTCAACACCGGCCGGGCCGGATCGGCGGTCGCGGCCCCGGAGCCGTCGGCCCCTGGCCGGAGAGGTCAGCCGCGGGCCGGGGTGTGGCTCGCCCCGCCGCGGTAACGCGGCGCGGCGATGACGGCGTCCCCACCCGCGCCGGCCGCTCACGTAACCGGGCGGGCTGCGTGGGCATTTGCCCGCACAGCCCGCCCGGCCGGCGCGATCACAGAGCGGCGAGTGCCTCGTTGAGCTCCAGCACATTGACGTGCGAAGCACCGAGGAATCCGAACTGCGGACCGTCGATGTGGTCCTTGACCAGCTGCCGGACCTTGTCCTGCGACAGGCCCCTGGCCTTGGCAACGGCCGCAACCTGCGCGTACGCGTCGTCCGGCGAGATGTCCGGGTCGACGCCGCTACCGGAGGTGGTCACCAGGCCGTTGGTCGGCGTGATGCCCTCCTTCTTCAGCGCGTCCATCTGCTTCTTGACGTCATCCGAGAGCTCCTGGGAGCGGGGGCCCAGGTTCGAACCCCCGGTCGCCGTCGGGTCATCCCCGTCGGGGCGCCCCTGGAACCACTGCGGACCGGACCAGGTCTGTCCGATGCGCTCCGATCCGTTCGCAGTCAGCGAACCGTTGGCCTGATGATGGAACAGGAGCTGCCCGATGCCGGTCTCGGCGAGGGGGTAAGCCAGCCCCAGCAGGACGAAGAACGCGAGCGAGACAAGAACCGCCCGCCTGAGGTTGACCCACATCAGAAGGCCCCTATCGCCGTGAGGATAAGGTCAATCAACTTGATGAACACGAACGGGGCGACGAGACCGCCCAGCCCGTAGATGAGCACGTTGCGGCGCAGGATCGCCGACGCGCTCGACGGCCGGAACCGCACGCCACGCAACGCAAGGGGAATCAGCGCGATGATGACCAGGGCGTTGAAGATGACCGCGGACAGCACCGCGGTCTGCTCGTTGTGCAGACCCATGATGTTCAGCTTGTTCAGCTGCGGATAGGTCGACACGAACAGCGCCGGGATGATGGCGAAGTACTTCGCCACGTCGTTCGCGATGGAGAACGTCGTCAGCGCGCCCCGGGTGATGAGCAGCTGCTTGCCGATCTCGACGATGTCGATGAGCTTGGTCGGGTTGGAGTCCAGGTCCACCATGTTGCCGGCCTCTTTCGCGGCCGTGGTGCCCATGTTCATGGCCACCCCGACGTCGGCCTGCGCGAGGGCGGGCGCGTCGTTGGTGCCGTCACCGGTCATCGCGACCAGCTTGCCGCCCTCCTGCTCGGCCTTGATGAGCTGCAACTTGGCTTCGGGAGTGGCCTCGGCGAGATAGTCGTCGACGCCGGCCTCCTGCGCGATCGCCGCCGCGGTCAGCGGGTTGTCACCCGTGATCATGACGGTGCGGATGCCGATCGACCTCAGTTCCTCGAACCGCTCCGTGATGCCCTGCTTGACGACGTCCTTGAGCTCGACGACGCCGAGGACCCGGGGGCCGTCGGACACCACCAGCGGGGTGGAACCGGCCCGCGCGACCCGCTCGACGACCTGGTCGAGTTCGGCCGGCACGTTGCCGCCCTGTTCGGCCACCCAACGCTTCACGGCGTAGGCCGCGCCCTTGCGGATGCTTCGACCGTCCGCGTCCAACCCGGACATCCGGGTGGTCGCGCTGAACGGCACGAAGACGTGCTCCGGCCCCAACTCGCGCTCACGCAGCCCGTACTGCTGCTTGGCGAGGACCACGATCGACCGGCCCTCCGGCGTCTCGTCGGCCAGCGACGCCAGCTGCGCCGCGTCGGCCAGGTCCTGCTCGCTGTGGCCGCCGACCGGATACAGGGTCGAGGCCATCCGGTTGCCGAGCGTGATGGTGCCGGTCTTGTCCAGCAGCAGCGTCTGCACGTCGCCGGCGGCCTCTACCGCCCGGCCGCTCATGGCCAGCACATTGCGCTGCACGAGCCGGTCCATGCCGGCGATACCGATCGCCGACAGCAGCGCGCCGATGGTGGTGGGGATCAGACACACGATGAGTGCGATGAGCACGATGACCGACACGCTGGCACCGGCGAAGATGCCGAACGGCTGGAGCACCACGACGACCGGAACGAAGATGATGGTCAGCGCGGCGAGCAGGATGGTCAGTGCGATTTCGTTCGGCGTCTTCTGCCGCCTCGCGCCTTCCACCAGGCCGATCATCCGGTCCAGGAAGGTCTTGCCGGGTTCGGCGGTGATGCGCACCACGATGCGGTCCGACAGGACCCTCGTGCCGCCGGTGACCGCCGACCGGTCGCTGCCGGACTCCCGGATCACCGGAGCGGATTCGCCGGTGATCGCGGACTCGTCGATCGACGCGACGCCTTCGATGATCTCTCCATCGGAGGGAATCACGTCTCCGGCCTCGCACACCACCCGGTCGCCGACGACAAGGTCTGCCGCCGGTACCCGGTGCTCGGCGCCGCCAGCGTCCAGCCGGCGCGCGTCGGTGTGCTCACGCGTCTTGCGCAGGGTGTCGGCCTGCGCCTTGCCGCGCCCCTCGGCCATCGCCTCAGCGAAGTTGGCGAACAGCACGGTGAGCAGCAGCCAGACGAAGACCGTCCAGTCGAAGGCACTCGGGTGCGCGATCGACTCGATAAGAGTCACCACCGTGCCGATGAGCACCACGAACATCACCGGGTTCTTGATCTGCACCCGGGGATCCAACTTGCGGAATGAGTCGATCGTGGCCTGGCGCAGGATCGCGCCGTCGAACAAGCTGCGCTTGTTCACCACGCCGTGCGGCGCCTGTCCGCCACCGGCGTTCTGCGCCTGTGGTTGGGACCGGTCCGTTTCGAGAATATCGTTGTCGGGCATCAGAGAACCCCTCCGCGACCGAGTCGACTGGCGACGCGAGCACGCGAATCATTATTCGATGGAAATACGTTGGGCATCAGAAGAGTCTCCCGCTGCTGAACTGTTCGACGATCGGCCCCAGCGAGACGGCCGGGAAGAACGTCAGGGCGCCGATGATGAGCACGACCCCGATCAGCAGGACCACGAACATCGGCTTGTCGGTGCGGAAGGTGCCCAGCGACGCCGGTACGACCTGCTTGGCGGCCATGCTGCCGGCCAGGGCCAGCACCGGAATGATCATCCCGAAGCGGCCCAGGAGCAGACCGATGGTGCCCGTGATGTTGTAGAAGGGCGTGTTGGCGCTCAGGCCACCGAAGCCGGAGCCGTTGTTGTTCGTCTCCGAGGTGTACGCGTAAAGGATTTCCGAGAAGCCGTGCGGTCCGGCGTTGAGTGGGCCGACGCGGCCGGCGTGCACCGACACCGCGATCGCGGTCAGCACCAGCACGGTGATCGGCATGACCAGTACGCCCAGGGCGGCCAGTTTCACCTCCCTGGCCTGTATCTTCTTTCCGAGATACTCCGGTGTTCGACCGACCATCAATCCGCCTATGAAGACGGTGATGACCGCGAACAGCAGGATGCCGTAGAGGCCGGTGCCGACACCGCCGGGGCTCACCTCGCCGAGCATCATGCCGGTGAGCATGGCGGCACCGCCGACGGGCGTGTAGGAGTCCGCGGCCGAGTCGACGCTTCCGGTCGAGGTCTGGGTGGAGGTGATGTTATACAGCGCCGAACTGGGGGCGCCGAATCTTGTTTCCTTGCCCTCCATGTTCCCGGCCGGTTGACTGGTCACGCCCGCGGCCGCGACGGCCGGGTTGGGCTGGTGCTCGGCCACCGTGGCGGCGGTCAGCCAGCCACCGAACAGCACGGTCATCACGGCCAGGATCGCCACACCCTGGCGGACGCTGAACACCATCTTGCCGAAGGTGTAGGTCAGCGCCACCGGGATGCACAGGATCAGGATGATGGACAGGAAGTTCGTCAGCCCGGTCGGGTTCTCGAACGGACCCGCGCCGTTGGCGTTGAAGAAGCCGCCACCATTCGTACCAAGCTGCTTGATGACCTCCTGCGAGGCGATCGGGCCACGCGGCAGGGTCTGGCTCGCTCCGCTGAGCGCGTCGTGCACGTGGGCCGGCCCGCCCAGAGTCTGCAGCGCGCCCTGGCCGATGAAGATGATGGCGGCCACGAACGCGATCGGCAGCAGGATGTACAGGTTGGTGCGCACGAAGTCGACCCAGAAGTTACCGATCGTCTTCGAGCCCTTGCGCGCGAAACCGCGGATCAGCGCCACGGCCACCGCGATGCCGACCGCCGCGCTCAGGAAGTTCTGCAGCGCCAGCACGCCCATCTGGGACAGGTACGACATCGTCGTCTCGCCCGAGTACGACTGCCAGTTCGTGTTGGTCACGAACGACACGATGGTGTTCCACGCCGTGTCGGACCGGACGGCGCCGAAGTGTTGCGGGTTGAACGGCAGGTGGCCCTGCAGTCGGAAGATGGCGTACCCGAACAGCAGCACGAAGCCGGAGAACATGATCAGCGACGCCGCGTACCGCTGCCAGGACTGCTCAGACTCCGGGTCGAGCTTCAGTAACCGGTATATCGGCCGTTCCAGATAGGCCAGCCATTTGGACCGCCCATCGAACACCGCCACCATGTACGCGCCGAGGAAGCGCCAGGCGATCGCCAGCACCACCACGAACGCGACGAGCGTCCACGCGAAACTCATTAAAACCATTCCGCCTTAAATAGCGCCGCGCCCAGGTAGATGAACACAGCGAGCGACAGTGCCAGCAGTAGACCGTCGGTGACGCTCACACCCGCTCCAGTGCCTTGATCACGCCCAGCATCGCGGCCACGAAGGCCACGATTCCCAGGACAACCAAAAAGTCAGCCATGCTCCGCAGCCTGATACCCGGCCCGGTGGCCGCGCGGTGAATGCGAGCCCGGCTCGGGTGGAGGATCGGTGAACGGCGCAGCTCGGGGCATGCGCCACAGCGACGGTCGGGGCACCCGTTGGCGGCGCCGGGGTCGATGGGGCGCTCGCCCGCGCCACCACTCGGATCCGGCCGCACTCCCCCCGGGACCACCAGCGCCAGTGCCTACTCCGGGCGAGTCGTGCGGGTGCTCGCCCCGGCCACCACCGACCCCGGCCGCGCTGGCCCGGCGACCCACCGGCGAACGGGTGCGGCCGGTGGCGACGGCGGTGAACGCCCGGTGGACGGGTGCGGCCCGGCGGCGACCGGCGGTAGCGGTGAACGCCCGGTGGCCGCGCCTCCGCTCAGGTCACCCCGGCCGGCCGCCGCTGACGACCAGATGGCACGCTCGTGCCCATGACCGCCCAAATGATCACCGCCACCTCCGCGGGCACCTGGCAGCTCGGTGACCGCACGGTCAACCGGCTCGGGTTCGGCGCCATGCGTTTGACGAGCAACGCCGACGGCGCCGCGAGCGACCGTGACGGCGCCGTCACCGTGCTGCGCCGCGCGGTCGAACTCGGCGTGAACCACATCGACACCGCCGCCTTCTACTTCTCCCCGCTCCGGTCGGCCAACGAGCTGATAAACCGCGCGTTGTACCCGTACCCGGAAGATCTCGTCATCACCACGAAGGTGGGTCCGGGGCGGGATCCGTCCGGCAACTGGCTGCCCGCGGCGCGACCGGAGCAGCTGCGCGGCCAGGTCGAGGAGAATCTCCGGCAGCTCGGGCGCGACCACCTCGACGTGGTGAACCTGCGCATCGGCGCCAATCTGCGGCGGGGAAGCGAGTCGATCGCCGAACGCTTCGGCGCGCTCGCCGAGCTACGCGACGCCGGGCTGATCCGTCACCTGGGCATCTCCAACGTGGCACCCGAGCACCTGGCCGAGGCTCAGGCGATCGCTCCGGTGGTGTGTGTGCAGAACCAGTACGGCCTCGGGGTCCACCCGGAGGACGATGAACTGCTGCGCGTCTGCGGCGAGCAGGGCGTGGCGTTCGTACCGTTCTTCGCGATCGCCGGCAGCCCCGGCGGCGGGAGCGTCGGCGACGACCGGGTGGCCGAGGTGGCCCGGGCGCACGACGCGACCCCGGCACAGGTCAGGCTGGCCTGGTCGCTGCACCGCGGATCACACGTGCTGGCCATTCCGGGCACCGGAAATCCGGATCACCTGACCGAGAACGTGGCGGCCGGCGCGCTCCGGCTGACCCCGGACGAGCTGGCCATTCTCGACGCGGTGCACGTGGCCGGTTAGCGCCCTGACCCGGACGCTCGCGGCCCCGGGCGGGACGGATGCCTCGCCGGCCCGCCGATCTCGCCCTGGGGCGGCGTTCGCGATGACCGGGCTGGTGGGGCTGATCCGGCCGCCCGGCGATCAGTCGGTCGCCCGTGACCAGCCCGACCACCGGCAGGGCGGAGCGGTTGCTACCAGCCGTACGTCTTGAGGAAGGCGGCGCAGGACCCGGTCCATTCGCTCGCCTCGGGCGCGCCCTCGGCCAGCCCCAGCCCGTGCCTGCCGTGCGGGTAGACGTGCAGTTCGTGCGGTACACCCGCGCGCCGGAGCGCCTCCGCGACGAGGCGCGCGTTGGCCACGTCCACGACCTGGTCGTCGGCCGTGTGCCACAGGAACGTCGGCGGGCTCGCCGGCTTGATTCGCAATTCGATCGACAGCCGTCGGCGCACGGCCTCGCTCGGCTGCGGCCCGAGCAGGCTCTCCAGGGAACCGTGGTGCACCGGGCCGACAAAGCTCGCCACGGGGTAGCACAGCACAGCGATCCCCGGCAGGGCGTCCTCCTCGTCGACCTCGTCGGCGGGCAGAGCGGCCAGGTCCACGCCGTCCAGGTCGCGGAGATCGGCCGGACCCGGTGCATCGGCCGGGTCTCCCGCCGCGCCCGGCGCGTCGACGTGGTTCGACGGCTCGGTGGCCAGCATGCCGGCGAGGTGCCCGCCGGCGGAGAAGCCGAGGACCCCGACCCGCTCCGGGTCGACGCCGAAGCGGTCCGCGTGGTGCCGGATGAACCGGATGGCCCGCTGGGCGTCCAGCAGTGGTACCGGGTACCGGTAGGGAGCCACCCGGTACCGGAGCACGAACGCGTTCACGCCGAGCGAGTTGAGCCACCGGGCGACCGGTGCGCCCTCATGCTCGGCGTTGTTCGAGTACCCGCCGCCGGGCACCACCAGCATCGCCGGCAGGGGTCGTGGCGCCTCGACCCTGAAGGCCGTCACGGCCGGCCGGTCCGCCTCCTCGGTACCCGTGCCACCCGGCGGCTTCTCCCACAGCTCGTACTCGCTCATCGGACCGTACGCCCCAGCGCTGAGAGATCATGATGTTCCACGGCTGGAATCGTAGCCTCACCATCGCCGATTCCGTCGTCGGCAGATCTAGCGTGTTAATGTGCTAAAGCTGTCCAGGCGCGGCGACGCCCGCAGGGTGCCGATCCGACCCGAACGGCCGCCGATCGCGACCACGGGGTGCGGGACGACAGGCAGGCGGCACTGCACGGCACTGCACGGCGCGGTCGGCACGGCATGGCGCGGGTCGGCACGGCATGGCGCGGGTCGTGCGGTGCGGCGCGGGTCGTGCAGTGCGGCACGGTGCGGTGCGGGTCGGCACGGTGCGGTGCGGTCGAGCCGTCGCGGGCTACGACGGTCGCCGGTGGCGGGCCCGCGGACGGCCGACCCCACGGCTCGGCGCCGTCTTGGCACACTGGGCGGGCGAGGCGTCCGCCCCTGCTACCGCAGACCCGAGCTCCGTGGAACAGAGGATGAGCAGCGATGACCCAGCACAGCCAGGCCCCGCTGTACCAGCAGGTGAAGCGCACCCTCGTGGCGGCGATCTCGCGCGGCGAGTACGAGCCTGACCAGCCGTTCATCACCCAGCGGGAGGTGTGCCAGCGGTACGGCGTCAGCACCACGACCGCCATTCGAGCCCTGAACGAGCTGGTGGCCGACGGTGTGCTGATCCGGCATCGGGGCAAGGGCACGTTCGTGGCCGACCGGACCGCACCCCCCGCACCGGATACCGGTGGGGCGGCCGTGGCCTGCATCATCCAGGGTTTGGCGGGTCCGCACGTGTCGCAGATCGTGCGGGGCGTCGAATCGGTCTGCTCCGAGCGTGGTTTCCGGATGTTCCTGTCCGAGTCCGACGGCTCCGCCGAGCGGCAGGGACGAGCACTGCGCCAGGCCATCGACACCGGGGCGGCCGGCGTCGTGCTGTACCCGATCGAGGACGAGGCGAACACCGACCTGATCGAGGAGCTGCGACGGCGGCGCATCCCGCTGGTCCTGGTGGATCGCTACCGGACCGATGTGGCCACCGACTCCGTCGTCGCCGACGACTTCGACCTCGGTTACGAAATCACCCGGCAGCTCATCGACCGGGGACACCAGCGCATCGCCACGCTGTGGAGCGAGACCCGCGCCACCAGCGTGCGCGACCGGCTGACCGGGCACCTGCACGCGCTGCGCGAACACGGCCTGCCCGTGCTGCCCGAGCTGACCACGCTCCGGACATACTGGCCGGTCGCGGACGCGGCCAGCCGCTCGGCGCTGTCCCGGCTGCTGGGTGGCACCCAGCCGCCTACCGCGCTGCTGTGCGCGAACGGGTATGTCCTGGCCCGTGCCGCGACAGACCTGCTGCACCTGGGCGACGACGCGACCGAGCACGTCGAGTTGGCGAGCATGGACGACGCCGGCCCGTACGACATCGCCCCGCTGACGGTGCTCGCCGCGGCGCTGCCGTCCGAGGAGATCGGGCGGCGCGCGGCCGAGCTGGTGATCACGCGGATCGGTGACGAGAACCCGTACCGGGACGTGCGACGGGTCGTGCTGGGAGTGAGCGTCCGGCAGCGCGACGGGGTGGGGGCCCGCCTGCAGCCGGCCGGCGCCCGGTAGTTGGGCGCACGCACGTCGAGTGCGAACGGTCGTCGAGCGAACGGTCGTCGGATCACGCGGGTGACCGGCGTAGTGGTCGAGCGCCTTGGTCGAGCGCCTTGGTCGACCGCGGTGGTCGAGCGCGGTGGTCGGACCACGCGGTGATCGAGCGCCGTAGTCAAGCGCGGTGGTCGGGCGCGACGGTCGGACCACGCGGTGATCGGGTGCGGTGATCGGGTACAGGCTGGTGTCGGTACCCCACTGGCAACACGTGGCGGACGGCGTCGAGGATCTCTCCGATGTCGCGGGTGACGGAGGTTCGGCGACCCCCGCCGGCTCCGGCCCGCCGGACCCAGTGATTTCCTTGACACATTAAAGCGCTTTAACTACCGTTTCTCGCGCGCCACGTCCACTGCCGTCCCGACCGATCGTTCCTCCAACCACCGCCCGACCGCACCCGCGAGCGCGACGCACCAGGCTCGGCACCTCACGAAACGCCAGCACCAGACCCTTGCACGCATTCAAAACCACGCGTAGAAGGGGCTTGGGGAACTAAAGTCCAGCACCGCATCTGGGCCGCGTGGGCGCGGTCAGCCCGCGACGGGCCGGCCGGAGATCAGGCCAGCCTCAGGGGTCAGCCACCATCCGGCAGTCAGGTCGGCCGCCGGAGCCGCCGGCCGCGCTCAGTTCCACCCGCACAGGACAGCCCCCCGCACAAGGCAGCCCCGCACAGGACAACACCACGCAAGCCGCACACGCACCAATCTCCGCACCGAGTTTGACACGTGAAACCCCACCGACAGTCGCCCGGCCCCGCACACGGTTGGGAACTGCGGATCCCGCTCACCCCGCGCCAGTCCTCAGCACGCGCGGTATGCCCTCCGGGCCACTTCTCGAGGAGTAGCATGTCCCACCCGCTGATCCGGGCCGAGTCCACCGATCTGTTCATCGGCACCGAGGCCGCGCCGCGACAGGTACTGCGGGTCACGCTGCAACGACTGGCCGGCGGTCAGCGGATCACCGTCGGCGGGCCGGGAGTCGAGGGCAGCGCGATCGTCCCCGCGAACGACACCGACACCGACACCGACACCGACACCGACACCGATGAGATCGTCGTGGAGGTCGGCCTGGACATTCGCGCGGAGCCCGGCGCCGTCATACCGGTCACGGTGACGTTGTCCGGCGAGCCGGAGGTGAACCTTGACGCGACCGTGACGGTCGAGCGGCCGGGCTACACGATGCACCTGGTGTCGCATTTCCACTACGACCCGGTGTGGTGGAACACCCAGGCCGCGTACACCACGCCCTGGGAATGGCTGTCCGGCGACGCCAGCACCCGTCCCCTGTTCGCCAACAACGGGTTCGCGCTCGTCGACGCGCATCTCGACCTGGCACTGCGCGACCCGGATTACCGGTTCGTACTCGCCGAGATTGATTACCTCAAACCGTACTTTGACGTGCACCCGCACCGCCGCGCCGATCTGAAGCGGCTGCTCGACGAGGGTCGGGTGGAGCTGATGGGCGGCACCTACAACGAGCCGAACACCAACCTGACCAGCGCGGAGACCACCATCCGCAACATCGTCTACGGGGTGGGGTTCCAGCGCGACATCCTCGGCGGCGACCCGCGGACCGCGTGGCAGCTGGACGTGTTCGGGCACGATCCGCAGTTCCCCGGGTACCTCGCCGACGCGGGCCTGACCGCGAGCGCCTGGGCCCGCGGCCCGTTCCACCAGTGGGGACCGGTGCTGAACAATTTCGGCCCCCAGCACGGTGACGCCACGGTCATGCAGTTCCCGTCCGAGTTCGAGTGGCTCGCGCCCAGTGGACGCGGAGTGCTCACCCACTACATGCCCAACCACTACTCGGCCGGCTGGTGGATGGACTCCTCGGCCACCCTCGCCGACGCGGAGCGGGCCGTCTACGAGTTGTACCGCACCCTCAAACCGGTCGCCGCGACCCGGCACATGCTGCTGCCGGTCGGCACCGACTACACCCCACCCAACAAGTGGCTGACCGCCATCCACCGCTCGTGGAACAGCCGGTACGTGTGGCCACGACTCGTGTGCTCGATTCCCCGAGACTTCCTCGACGCGGTGCGTGCCGACCTGGCCGCCGCCGGCCGGCGACCGTCGCCCCAGACCCGTGACATGAACCCGGTCTACACCGGCAAGGACGTGTCCTACATCGACACCAAGCAAGCGCAACGGGCCGCAGAGGTCGCCGCGACCGACGCGGAGAAACTGGCCACCATCGCCGCCGTGCTGGGCCTGGGGCACTACCCGCAGGCCGCGCTGGACAAGGTGTGGCGTCAACTGGCGTACGGCGCGCACCATGACGCGATCACCGGCTCGGAGTCCGATCAGGTCTACATCGACCTGCTCGGTGGTTGGCGGGAAGCGCACGATCTGTCCGCCGCGGTACGCGACTCGGCGCTTGACGCGCTCACCGCCCGCGTGAACACGACCGGGGCGGGCCGCGCGGTGGTGGTCACGAACACGCTGTCGTTCGACCGGTCCGACCTGGTCCGGGTGGCCGTCGACGCCCCGGCCCGGGTGGTCGACGACGCGGGCACTCCGGTACCGGCGCTGCACGATAGAGGGGTGCTGGTCTTTCGCGCGTTGGACGTACCCGCGCTCGGCTGGCGCACCTACCGCCTGCTGGACCCCGTCGCGACCGACCGGGACCAGGCCGGCCCCGACGAGGACCCGACCGGCCCCGACCCGAACCCGGACGGCCCGTGGGTCCAGGTGGACGGCGACACGATCGCCAACGAGCGGTACCGGGTCACCGCCGACCCTGATCGCGGCGGGGCTCTGACCTCCATTGTGGACGTCGCGTCCGGTCGGGAACTGCTGCGCGGGCTGGGCAACGAACTGCGGGTCTACGACGAGTACCCAACCCACCCGCAGTTCGGCGAGGGTCCCTGGCACCTGCTGCCCAAGGGAACGGTGGTCGGATCGTCGTCGGCAGCGGCGGAGACGGCGGCGGGAGCGGGGGCCACCGTGCGCCGCTACGTGTCCCCGATCGGCGAGCGGCTGGTCGCCACCGGCAGCGTCGACGGCATCGGGTACGAGCAGTCTGTCACGCTGTGGCGCGGAGCCGACCGGATCGGCTTCCGCACCCGGGTGCTCGACCCCGCCGTGCGGGACAAGCTGCTGCGGGTACGGTTCCCCGTCGACCTGCCGGGCGGCCTGCCGGTGTCCGAGGTGGCCGCCGCGGTGGTCGGACGAGGGTACGCGCTGCCCGACGTGGACACGGCCGAGGCACCGTGGACGCTGGACAACCCGGCCAACACCTGGTTCGGCCTCGGCGCCACCGCACGGGTGGCGCTCACCTCGCCGGAGGGGACGGCGCTGGGTGAACGGGCCCTGGGCGTCGCCGAGGTCGTCGTCCCAGGGGCGGACGACGGCGCCGACGCCCGGGACCTCGTCGTCGCTCTGGCCAGGGCCGGGGTCACCGCCACCACGTCCAGCGCGACGGGGCCCCGCTACGGCTGGCTGGCCGTCGACTCCAACCTGCCCGACTTCCGCATCGTGCTGGGTGACGAGCGGACCAACCCGGTGACCCGGGAGTTGCTGGCGCGCGCCGGAGCCGGTTACGCCGATGCCGTGGCGCGGCACGGGGTGGTGTGGATTCCGGCCGAGCAGCCGCTGCCGCGGGTGTGGGAGCCCAACGCCGACCTGCGCGACCTCCGGGCGCTACCCGTGCTGGTGGTCACCGGCCCCGTCGAGGAGTTCGTCGCCGACCTCGCCGACGCGCGGGTGGACGCGGTCGCGCTCGAACCGCCCGCCGAACCGTTGACCGACGCGACGGTGGCGCTGCTGACCTACGGGCTGCCCGGCTTCGCCGTCGACCCCACCGGTGCGCTGCACCTGTCGCTGATGCGCTCCTGCACCGGCTGGCCGTCGGGCGTGTGGATCGACCCGCCGCGACGCGCCGCGCCCGACGGATCGTCCTTCCAGCTCCAGCACTGGACGCACGAATTCCACTACGCGCTGGTGGCAGGCGACGGCGACTGGCGGGCGTTGACGCTGCCGGCCCGGGGCCAGGAGTACACGACGCCGCTGCTGCCCCGGATCGTCGACACGCACCCCGGGGAACTTCCGGGCACCCACTCGTTCCTGCGCGTCGAGCCGGCACGCCAGGTGTTGCTGAACGCGCTCAAGCCCGCCGGTAACCCGATCGCGCGCGGCAGTGCGGCGCAGCCCGATCTGATCGACCGGGTGACCCTGCGGCTGGCCGAGAGCACCGGTCGCAGCGGCGGCCGGGCGCTGGTGGGCGGCGCGCTGTCAATGACCGAGCTGCGCTCCGCCGACCTGCTGGAGCGCGACACCGGACCGGCGCGGCTCGACCTCGCCGGCTTCGAGGTCGCCACCCTCACCGCCCACGCGGCCGCCACGCCGAACGGCACCAAGCCCCCCGCCGACCCGGCACACACCGCCGCCACGCGGGCCCAGGACGCGACACACACCTCCGACGCCACCGGGCGGATCTCGGGCGGGCCGCTGCTCGGGCCCGCCGGCGAGGTCGCCCAACCCGTGTACGCCCGGTACTGGCTGCACAACCGGGGGCCGGCGCCCATCGGGTACCTGCCGGTGACCGTCGCGGTGTCCCCCGGCCTGCTGCGTACCTCGGGCGAGCCGGTCGACGTCGAGGTCGTGCTCTCCTCGCAGCTGCGCGACGCCGAGCACGAGGGCATTCTCACTCTCTCCGTGCCCGATGGGTGGCACGCCGAACCGGCCTCACGCGTCTACCGGCTCGTGGCGGGTGGGTGGCAGCGGTTCACCGTCACCGTCACGCCACCCACCGGGGTCCTCGACGGCATGTACTTCGTCGCCGCCCGCCTCAACTACGACGGCGCCGACGTTGAGGACGTCGCCACCGTGGTCGTCGGCGAGCCGGCCGGGGTGTTGCCGGTACCCGGTCCGGTGCCGTCCGACGAGGTGGCGTTCAAGGGCACCTCCGCTACCACCGGGCGGGACACCGGTCTGTCGGTCGAGGTCGAGCGGCCCGAGTTGACTCTGCTCGCGGGCGAGCGCGGCTCGATCGGGGTGGTGCTGACCAACACCACCCGCGACGAGATCCGCGGCGAGGCGCAACTGGTGTCCCCGTGGGGCACCTGGGACAGCATCCCCACCGCGATCCGGGGCTTCACGGTAGCTCCGGGCGAGAATTCCACAGTGGACTTCCGGGTGTCCGTACCGGCCGGCGCCGACCCGGGTCACGCCTGGGGTCTGGTGAAGGTCATGTGGTTCGGCCGATGCCAGTATTCACCGGCGGTGCGTCTGGTCGTGGCGCCGTGACCGCCGCCACCGGGCACCCGCGGGAGGAGGCCCTGGGCTACCTGGACGGTGTCCCGGTGCCCCGGGCGCGACTGGACCGGCGGCTCGCCGAGATGCGCGACGGTGACCGCGCGGCCATGTTGCCCGCCCCGGACAGCCCCGAGGGCCGGCAACTGGCGCGGTGGCTGGCCCAGGTGATCCTCACCGAGCAGCTGTGCGCGGCCGAGGCCGAGGCGCGGGGCCTGCCGCTGAACCCGCGCCGCGTGCGGCTGGACCAGCGTGCCGCGGTGGAGTACGGCTCCATCAACGCCGCCGCGTTCCACGGCAGTCCGGCGGTGCGGGCGGTCGCCGACGCCGTCACCGCCGGAGTGTCCATTGCGGACGATGAACTGCGCCGGTACTGGACCGCTACCGCACGGCCGGTGCCGGCCCGGTGGGTGCTGCGTCACCGGCTCGGCGACGGGCCGGCCGGCCGGCTCGGTCCGGTCGGTGCGGCCGACCTGCCCGCCGCGCTGGCCGATGCCCTGCGTGGCGCGGCCCCGGGCGACACCGTCACGGCCACCGACCGGCTCGGGCGGCACGAGGCGTACGTGCTGGAGGTGCTGCCCGCGCGGGAACCGGACTTCGAGCGGGACAGGCCGGCGCTGCGCCCCGACCTGCTCGCGGCGCGGCGGCGGCGCGCCTTCGCCCACTGGCTGGACCGTGCGCGCGCGCAGCGGATCCGGCTGGTGCCCGGGTTGGAGCATCCGGGCGATCCTCACCAGCCCGACAACCACCACCGCCACTGACGCCCGCCGGGCGGCGTGCCACGATGGATCAATGACGCACCGACCGAACACCGGAACCGGCCCGGGCCCGATCACCCCGGACGGTTGCCCGGTCGCGCTCTACACCCTGCTGCCCGAGTCCGGCGAGGCCGAGATCGTCCACCGGGCGATCCCGGACGGCGCGAGCGTGCTGGAGTTGGGCTGCGGTACCGGTCGGATCCTGCGCCGCCTGGCCGAATTCGGCCATGAGGTGCTGGGGGTGGACGAGTCGGACGACATGCTCGCCCACGCGACCGGCCTGACCACGGTGCGCTCGTCCATCGAGGCGCTGGCGCTGGGCCGCGAGTTCGACGCCGTGCTGCTGGCCAGTACCCTGGTGAACACGCCCGATCCAGCGGCCCGCGAGGCGATGCTCGGGTCCGCGCGCCGACACGCCGCCCGCGGCGGATGCGTCATCATCCAGCGCCACCGTCCCGAGTGGTTCGACACGCTCGAACCGTCCACTGTGTACCGTGGCGGCATCCGGTACACGGTTGGCGAGGTGCGCCGTGACGGCCCGCTGCTGAGCACGACGATCGGGTACCGGGTCGGCGACCGGGACTGGACGCACACCTTCACCACCCGCCGGCTGACCGACCGGGAACTGGTCGGGGCACTGGGCGACGCCGGCTTCGGCGAGCCCCGCCCGTTGACCGAGGACGGCTCCTGGCTGGCGGCGCCCGCCGGTTGAAGCCGACTCGCGCGGTCGGCCTCACCGCGCGAGGCGGGCATCCACCGCGCGACGCGGCACCGGGCTCGGGGATCGCCGAGCCCGGTGCCGCCTCGCGAAGCGCGGTGAGACGTGGTTCAGGAGTGCGCGCCCGCGCCGGTGCGGTGCGGTGCGCCCTTCGCGGCGAGCGTCAGATCCTGCTGTAGCGCCGTGTAGGCCGCCTTTGGCTTCAGGTTGACGTCATAGATGTCGGCGTATCCCTCACCCATGAACGTGCCCGGCACCCAGGAACCGGCGTCCCCGGCGCCCCAGACCGTGAACGAGATGCAGGCGCGCACGGCCAGGCACGCCTTCAACATCTGCGAGTACTCGTAGGGCTGCGCGAATGTCGCGAGGTTGTCCGTCGGGGTCTGGTTGGCGTCGGTGGTCTCGATGAACGTGCGCACATCGGCCTCGGTGATGGCGACCTTGAGTCCCAGGTTGGCGTAGCGCTGCAGGTCCTGGGTGAGAAGGGTCGGGAAGCCGTACTGCGTGTCCAGGTGGCCCTGGTTACCGATGCCGTCGATCGGTACGCCCTGGGACCGCAGTTGCCGCACCCAGGCGTAGACCGCGTCGCTCTTGGCGTTGGAGCCGTCCTCGCCCGCGATGTTGTAGTCGTTGTAGAACAGCAGCGCGTGCGGATCGGCCGCGTGCGCCCAGCGGAATGCGTCGGCGATGACGCCGGCACCGAGGTGGGAGATCCAGAAATCGTTGGGGTTGATGGTGGACGGGTTGCTGTCGGTGAAGAATTCGTTCGCCACGTCCCACTGCCAGATCTTGCCGCGAAAATGGCTCACCTCGTCGGTGATGTGCCGGTGCAGGATGTCGCGCAGCGCGGCGTTGTCGATGGTTCCGTTGGTCACGCCGGTGGTCAGCCAGCTTGGGATCTGGTTGTGCCACAGCAGCGTGTGCCCGCGCACCAGCTGCCCGTGCGCCTTCGCGAAGGCCACCAGCTGGTCGGCCGGGCCGTAGTTGTGGGTGCCCTGGCTCGGCTCGATGGCGTCCCATTTCATGACGTTCTCGGCGGTCACGGTGTTGAACTGCCCGGCCACGATCCCGGTGTACGTCGTGTCGACGTTGAGCTCGTCCATGTTCACGGCCGTGCCGATGCGCAGGCCGACCCCGGCGGCGAGCGTGCGCAGCGAGTCGGCGGAGGGATGGGAATGGTCGGCGGTCAGAGGCGTGGCGCCGGCGGCGGTGCCGAGGGTCAGAACGGCCGCCACGCCGGCGGCGCAGACAAGGGTAAGACGGCGGAGCCTCACGTCAGGAACTCCCTACGACAGGACCGGGGCGCACGCCGCCGGACGCGTGCGGCGCCACCCCGGTACTCGAAAACGGATTCGAAACTTTCGACCGTGCTGCCGATAATCTGAGAACCTAAACCCCCGCCTAGGCCCCGTCAAGGCATCGACGAACGCCTAGCATTACGCCCCGAATTGCCGGGGCCAGTGGGCGATGGCGGGCACAATAAAAGGCTCGCGGGCCGCCTCGAAAGGCGACCCGCGAGCCCGAAAATTTTCGAACCGGTGGAGCTTCCCGCCGGACCGTCAGGCGGCCTGCCAGGCCTCCCGGAGCTTGACCCGGGCGCCACTGCGCAGCACCGCGTTGCGGTAGATCCGGGCCGAGAGCATCACGAGCAACGGAATCACCACGGCCATGCCGGCCACCGCGACCGCGAGCTGCCAGGCCGGCACACCGCCCATGGCGACCCGCATCGGCATCATCGTCGGCGCGAACGTCGGCACCATGGACAGCACCTCGATCAGGCGGCTGCCCGGATTCGACGGCAGGATCGAGATGCCGAGCACGTACCCGACGATCACCAGCATCATCATGGGCGTCACCACGCCGCCGACGTCCTCCTGCCGGGAGACCAGCGCCGCGACCGCGGCGAAGGCGAGCGCGTACGCGACGAATCCCAGCAGGTACCAGACGACCAGCCAGATCACCGTGCTGGCGGCGGCCGACGCCGGGATGGTCAGCGAGCCGGTCGCGAGTCCGGCGACGACGCCGGCGCCCCCGGTGACGGCCACCTGGATGAAGCCGACGATGCCGATGCCCAGCACCTTGCCGGCCATGAGCTGCCAGGGCCGCACCGCCGAGAGCAGCAGTTCGACCACCCGGGACGACTTCTCCTCGACCACGCCCTGCGCCACCATCTGCCCGGTGATCAGCAGCGACAGGTAGATCAGGATGCCGGCGATGATGCCCAGCACCAGTTGCTGCGAGTCGTACTTGTGCGGCGGATGCAGCGACGTGGTCGACACCTTCGCGTCGGCCACCGCCGTGTTCACCGCCGCCGGGTCGCCGCCCAACGACTTGATCTGTTCGCTGAACGCGAGCTGGCTGGCCATCACGTGCAGGGCGTTGCCGAGCTTGGTGTCCAGGTCCTTTTTCACCACGACCTGCACCGTGGTGCCGTCACCGATCAGCAGCGCGTCCAGCTTGCCGGACTCCACCTCGGCCCGGCCGTCGGCCTCGTCGGAAACGGTCCGCGTCGACACGGTCTGGTCGATCGATTTCGCGCTGGACGACAGCGGGGCGGCCAGCGACGCGGTCGAGGGTGTCACACCGACCGTGAAATCGCTGCTCCCGACGCCGCCGATCAGCTTCGAGACGATCGCCAGCGCCACCACGATGACCACCAGCACCACGGTCGAGATGACGTACGCCTTTGAGCGCGCCCGGGCGATGATCTCCCGCCGCGCGACGAGCCAGACGGCGCTCATGCCTTCTCCCCCTCGCTCTCGCCGTTGACAGAGACAATGTCGCGGAACAGCTCGGTCAGCGACGGGCGTTGCCGGGCGAACTCGTGCAGCGGCCCGGTCTCCAGCGCCGCCCGCAGAACGGCCTGGTCATCGGCGCCGGCGGCCAGCTCGATGCTGGTGCGGCCGTTCTCCTGGGACAGCACCCGCACCCCCGGCAGGTCGTCGGCCCAGCCGGTACGGGCCTGGGGAACCGTCACGATGATCCGCTCCTCACCGCCCGAGCGCAGCTCGTTCACCGTGCCATTGGCTACCATCGATCCGCTGCGGACGATACCCACGCGGTCGCAGATGCGCTCGACGAGATCGAGCTGGTGGCTGGAGAACATCACCGGTACGCCGTGGGCCGCCTTGTCCCGCAGCACCTGGCTCATCACGTCCACGGCGACCGGGTCGAGGCCGGAGAACGGCTCATCGAGCACCAGGATCTCCGGATCATGCACCAGCGCCGCGGCCAGCTGCACCCGCTGCTGGTTGCCCAGGCTCAGCTTCTGCACCTCGTCGTCGCGCCGGGCGGCCACGCCCAGCCGATCGGTCCACTCCCGCATGGCAGCCGTCGCGTTCGCCTGCGACATGCCGTGCAGGCGGGCCAGGTAGACGAGCTGCTCGCCGACCCTCATCCGCGGGTACAGGCCGCGCTCCTCGGGCATGTACCCGATGTTCCTGCGGGTGTCCGTGGTGATCGCGGTGCCATCCCACCGGACCTGGCCTCCGTCGGAGGCAAGGACACCGAGAATGATGCGCATCGTGGTCGTCTTGCCGGCGCCGTTGCTGCCCACGAAGCCGAAGATTTCGCCGGCGCGTACGTCAAATGTCATATCCGCCAATGCGATGACATCCCCGTAACGCTTCGAGATACCGTCGATCTCTAGTCGTTTCACCGCTGATCCGTTCCTCCCCGGGTATACGTGCCCGAATTGATATCACGAATGATGAGGGGTCTTCGACCTGGGCGCCCTGCGCGAGGTCATGACCACAACCTGGGCGCGCCGCCGGGCCGGCAGGAATCTTTGTACCAGCGAGGGGTAACAGCCCGGATGCGCATGGTCCGCCGGTGCGCCGCCGCGCGCGGCCGAGGTCCGGTTCCCGGGCGTGTCGGCCCGGCGTGTCGACGCGCGGGTCGGGCGTGTCGCCATTGGCCGGAGGACGCCTCCGGCCGCGCCAGCGACATGGCCACCCCCGACTGGCGGATCGGCGGGACGGTCCATGCCACCGCCGGACCGGGTGCCGGGACCCCCGCCGGACCGGGCGAGGACGGCTCCGGTCGTGGCCCGGGCTTGGCCGGGCCGGCGCCCCGTCGGGCGGGCCACGCCGATCGCGGGCGGGCGACCCGTTGATCGCGGCGGTCCTGTTCGGGCTCGGGTCGGCGGTCTTCTTTGCCTTGAGCGCCGCCCTCGAACAGCGCGCCGCCAAGCAGGAGAAGCCGACCCGCACCCTGGACCCGCGGCTGGTGCTGCGGCTGCTGCATCGCCCGATGTGGCTGTTCGGCTGGGTACCGGACGCCGTCGGCACCGTGCTGCAGGCGATCGCGCTCAGCTACGGCGCGCTCGCCCTGGTCGAGCCGCTGCTGCTGGGCGGCGTGTTCATGGCGATACCGCTGGAGGCGGCGATGCAGCGGCGTCGTCCGCACTCGCGCGACCTCGTGGTCGTGGCGTTCGGGGTGATCGGGCTGGCCGCGTTCCTGCTCGCCGCCGACCCCGGGGCCGGCGTGACCATGCCGTCGACGGCTGCCTGGGTGGGCGTCGGGGCCGGCGTCGGCGCGGCCTGCGCCGTCTCGCTGCTGGTGGCCTGGCGGGTACGCGGCGGTGCCGCGCGGGGCGTCGCGCTCGGGGTCGCCACCGGCGCCCTGTACGGCACCGCCGCGTCGCTGGTCAAGACGGTGACCCAGCTGCTGGCTCACCACCCGGCGGCCGTGTTCGGCCACTGGCAGCTTTACGCGCTCATCGTGGTTGGCGGCGCGGCGGTCACGCTCAACCAGAACGCGTTCCAGGGTGGCCCGATCGCGGCGCCGCTGACCGCCATTGCCCTGATCGACCCGATCGCCGGCGTGCTCATCGGGATCACCGCCTTCCGGGAGCACCTGTCCGCCGGCGGGGTCCGGCTCCTCGTGGAGATCTTCGCCGGGCTGGTCATGACCGTATGCATCTGGCTGGCCAGCACCACCCGGTCCCGCTGAGGCCGGCCGCGACCAGGCAGCTCGGCCGGTACCCGCCGGGTCGCGGGTATCGACGGGCCTCGCGGTCGTGACTAGTGTTCACATCATGGAGCGACCCTCGCGGGTGCCGCAGACCGTTGATTTCGACACGCCCAGCGCCGCCAGGATCTATGACTACTGGCTCGGCGGCGCCCACAACTTCGCAGTCGATCGGGAAGCCGCCCGGGCCGTCACCGACGCCGTTCCCACCGCACCGGCCATCGCCCAGGCCAACCGGGCGTTCCTGCACCGCGCCGTGCGCTGGCTGACCGACCAGGGCATCCGCCAGTTCCTCGACATCGGCTCGGGCATCCCCACCGGCGGCAACGTGCACGAGGTCGCCCAGCGCGCCGCGCCCGATTCCCGGGTGGTGTATGTGGATCTCGACCCGATCGCGGTCGCGCACAGCCGGGAGATACTCGCCTGCGACGACCGGGCCGTCGCGATCGAGGAGGATCTGCGGCGGCCCGCCGCGATCCTCGCGCACCCCAAACTGCGCGCCGTGCTGGACCTGGATCGGCCGGTCGGGCTGCTACTGGTGTCCGTGCTGCACTTCGTGCCCGCCACCGACGATCCGTACGGCGCGGTCCAGCACCTGCGCGACGCGCTGGCGCCGGGCAGCTTTCTCGCGCTCACGCACGGAGCGGTCGACGGATTCGACCGGGCCGCCGCGGCCACCACCAAGCAGATCTACCAGTCGACCAGCGGGCCGACCGGTGAGCTGCGCACCCGCGAGCAGATCCAGGCGTTCTTCGGAGACTTCGACCTGGTCGAGCCGGGCCTGGTATGGATGTCCCAATGGCGCCCCGACCAGGGAGCCGAGGCCGGTCGGCCCGACGGTCATCCCGAGCGGTCCGCGTTCCTGGCCGGCGTGGCGCGCAAGCCCGCACCGCCGCGCTCGTGAGGCGCCCGGACCGGCGCGCGGCATAGCGCCCGCGCCGGTCAGCTCAGCCGCACCGGACTCGACCGGCTGGTGTCACGGCCCGGTCGGTGCCGGTCTCAACGCGGGGCGCGCCACATGGGCCACATGCAGGGCTCCGGGCCGCCCTTGGGCGCGAAGGGTTCGCCGGAATCGGCGTAGCCGTGGCGCAGGTACAGTTCCCGGCTGCGCGGGCTGCTCGCCTCCAGGTACGCCGGCACGCCACGCTGGTCGAGGTCCTCGTGGCGCAGTTCGAGTAGCGCCGAGCCGAGCCCGCGCCCCTGTGCCGCCGTGCGCACCGCGAGGAACGCGAGGTGCTCGTGCGGCGGGTCGGCCGGGTGCGCGGCGTGCATGGCCTCGTCGAGGAGCTGGAACCTGTCCGTGTGCGCCCCGCAGACCCGCGCCACGCGCTCGGCGTACCGAAGGATCTCCGGTACGCCGTCGGGCGCGTCCGAGAACCATACCGCCACCGCGTCGAGCTCGTCGGTCGTGTACACGGCGCCGTGCTCGATGCCGTGCTCGACGAAGATCCGGAAGTTGTCCGGCAGCACGCGGCGCCGCTCCTGCGGGTCCGGCACCAGCCACCGGCAGACCGCGAGGTCGTGAAACGCCTCCGCTACCGCCCCGGCAAGCGCCCCGGCGTCGGCCTCAACCGCTCGGCGGATCGATCCCATGCCGCCCAGTCCTCCTCGCGTCGACCGCTCGCGGCTCCGCCTATCCGGCGCCGCGCCTTCGGTACCGCCGGATCGATGCCGCCACGTCGATCCTGCCGGATCAGTCCCCCACCGCGTCGGCCCCGCCGTCCGGCTCGCCCGCTCTCCGCTCGCACGACTCTCTCGTGCGGCCGTCTCGTGTGGCCGCCCGGCGGCCGGAGCGGCACCGCACGGTCGGATCGCGGCGGTCGAGCGGCGGATCGGCAGAGATCGTGCCCGATGGGGAGACGATACGGCAGCGGGCGCCCCGACGGGGACCCCGCGACGCGGTCGGTCCGCCCGGGTCGACCGGTCCGCCGGATGGGCCGGGGACGCCGGGTGGGCCGAGACGCCGGATGAGTCGGGACAGCGGGGTGGGTCGGGACGCCGGGTGGGCCGGGATGCCGGGGTGGGCCGGGACGCGCAGCATCGAGCCGATTCCAGGTCGGCAGGGGGCGGCCGCGACCGTGGCCGGACCGCGGCGGACGGACCGCGGCGAACGGACGCCGCGCCGGCCTTCGACGAGCCGGGCGACACGCCGTCGTTCGTCGAGTCAGGTATAACGCTATAAACGGCTCAGATCGTCGGGTTCTCGTCCGATACGGCGTTGCGTTCCCGCAGCTTGAACAGCGCCGCTACCCGCTCGTCTTCGGTCCGGAGCGTGAGCGCGCTCGCCAACTCCTCCACCGACTCGGTATCGACGCCACGGTGCCCGTCCGGCCCGGTGGTCGTCCGCAGGGCGTTGGACCTCAGCCAGTCCCTGATGTCCTTCGTATCGACACTCAGCCGCGCGGCCGCCTCGGAAATGCTCAGTTGGTACGCGTCGTCGTCGACCATGCCGCACCCCCACCGATTCTCGACACGTCGGTCTTCCCGGCTCGGGCGGGGTTTAAACCGCACGCTTCCGCCGTACGGGCGACGACCGGAGCTACCGGAGGCCCTCCGTCGGCCCGACAGCTGGGCGGAGACCAGCCCGCCACCGCAGGCGGAGGCCGACAAACAGCTCGATCGGCGACATCGACGAACAATCGGCGCTACCGCCGGACAGATCGGGTGCTGGGGACGGTCGGCCCCAAGCGGCACCGGGATCCGGGCCCATAGCCTGAGCAGGCCATGCTCATTAGTCCACAATGGACTTCCCGAGGAGTCCGGCGAGCGGTGCGGCCGGTTCGCCCGGTGCCCGGCGATGGCTCGGTTGGCTTTTCGACAATTCGCGGACTTGGCGCCGGGCAACCGGCGCGGAATGATCGATCCATGCCCGAGGTACCAGTGGTCGGCGGGGCCGACACCCCCCAGGATGGCCCGACCGATGCGCCGCAGGCCGCGCACGCGATGGGCGAGGGCGGCGAGTTCAGCCGGGACATGCGCTACATCGCCACCCGCATCACCGCCGACGGGCGCGACGGCTACCCGGTCGAGCCCGGGCGGTACCGGCTGGTGGTCAGCCGCGCCTGCCCCTGGGCGAACCGGGCCATCATCGTGCGGCGGCTGCTCGGGCTCGAGGACGCGCTGTCCATGGCCGTGGCCGGGCCGACACACGACGAGCGCAGTTGGACCTTCGACCTCGACCCGGGCGGGCGCGATCCCGTGCTGGGCATCGAGCGCCTGCAAGAGGCGTTCTTCGCGCGCTTCCCGGGCTACGACCGGGGCATCACCGTGCCGGCCATCGTTGACGTCCCGACCGGCCAGGTCGTCACCAACGAATTCGACCAGCTGACCATCGACCTGTCCACTCAGTGGGTCGCCCATCACCGGCCGGACGCGCCCCAGCTCTACCCCGAACACCTCCGGGAGCAGATCGACGAGGTCAATCGGGTGGTCTTCCGCGACGTGAACAACGGCGTCTACCAGGCCGGGTTCGCCGCCAGCCAGGCGGCGTACGAGCGCGCGTACCACCGGCTGTTCGACCGGTTGGACTGGCTGGCGGGACGGCTGCGGACCCAGCGGTACCTGGTCGGCGACACGATCACCGAGGCCGACGTCCGCCTGTTCACCACCCTGGTCCGGTTCGACGCGGTCTACCACGGCCATTTCAAATGCAACCGCAGCCGGCTGACCGAGATGCCGGTCCTCTGGGCCTACGCCCGTGACCTGTTCCAGACCCCCGGCTTCGGCGACACCATCGACTTCGACCACATCAAACGCCACTACTACGAGGTACACCGCGACATCAACCCGACTGGCATCGTTCCGGTCGGCCCGGACCCGGCCGGCTGGCTGACCCGGCACGGTCGCGAGGCACTCGGCGGACGCCCGTTCGGCGACGGGACACCACCCGGGCCCCCGCCGCCCGGCGAGGTCGTCCCCGCCGGCCACGGCGCGATTCTCGACCTCCCCGGCCGCGACGAGCGCACCCGCCGCCCCTGACCGCTGTGGACCCCGCACCACGGCGGGCTGCCGCACCCCACGGGGCGGGTCGACCCCGCGGGGCGATCGGCCCGCAGGGCGGTCGACCCGCGGGGCGGCGCCGTCCGCGCGAGCGCACCGGGCGTCAACGCGGAATGGACAGAGCCGCTACTCGCTGGCGACAGTCATCGGCACGTCGACGAAGGACCGCCCGACACGACTGCCGGGACCGCGGAATCGAATCCCGGTGAGTGGCCGCGCCGCGCCACCCGCCCGGCGCAGCCCCGGCGAAGAGAGCCGGGCCGGCGGCTCCGCACACGGAAGCACGCCTGGTCACCGGTAGTCGCCAGCAGACCGCTCGGACCGGGATCTCCCCGAAACGTCACCCGGGGGTCGGCGCCATCGTTGTCGACTACGGCGGCACTTCCGCGTCGCGCACCGCCCGGCGCGGGACAGCCATTCGTCAGTCCATTCCGGGGATCGGAGCTGGTGATGCGTCCACCTCACGGCGGTGCGGCGTGGCGCCCCGGTTGGCTGCGGCCGGGCGTCGCCCTAGCCGCCATCGTCGCGGTGACCGCTGGCGCGCTCGTCGCTACGGCCGATGTCGCGGCCACCGGGCTGACGCTCTCACCGTTCTCCCTGACGGCGCCCGCGGCGCCGCCTCGGCAGCCGCCGATCTGCACGGCCGTCCACGTGCCCGTCAGCCTCGATGTCACGGCACCGGCGGACGTGTACGGCCGGCTGTGCGTGCCGGCCGGCCGACGTCACGCGGCGATCCAGGTACTCGTTCCCGGCGCCACCTACAGCGGCTACTACTGGGACTTCCCTTACCAGCCGGAGACCTATTCGTACGTGCAGGCCGTCGGCGAGTCGGGGTACGCGACGCTGAACATCGACCGGATCGGGTACGGGCAGAGCAGCCGGGAGCCGTCCGTCGCGCTGACCGCGACGGCGCAGGCCCTCGTGCTGCATCAGCTGGTCCAGGGGCTGCGCGCCGGAACCATCGGCGGCATCGGCTTCACAAAGGTCGTTCTGGTGGGTCACTCGCTGGGCAGCGGCGTGTGCACCCTGGAGGCCGCCATCTACCGCGACGTCGACGGGGTAGTGCTCACCGGTGTGACTCACCACCCCTCCGCCATCACCCTGGTCGCCGCCATCCTCTCCAGCGTCCACCCCGCCTCGTCCGAGCCCAAGTTCGGCGCGGCGTACGACGCCGGGTATGTGACCACGGTGCCGGGCCGGCGCGCCACCACGTTCTACGCCGCACAGGACACCGATCCCGGCGTCATCGCGACCGATGAGGTCTTCAAGGACCCGGTGAGCGTCACGGAACTGACCGAGTCATTCGCGGTGGGCGTCAGCTCCCCCGCCTCGCGCGACATCGCCGCGCCGGTGCTCGTCGTCGTCGGTACGCAGGACAACCTGTTCTGCGGGGGCGAACTGGCCAGCGACTGCGCGAGCGCCGCGAGCCTGGCCCAGGAGGAGGCGCCCTACTTCGGCCCGGCGGCCCGGCTGCAGACCTTCGTACTGCCCGGCGCCGGCCACGACCTGAACCTGGAACTGAACGCCGCGAGCTACCGGGACGCCGTGATGAACTGGGCCGCTCGCTTCGTACCGGACGCCTAGGTCCATCGGGTCTCCCACCGGCGGCCGTGGCCGGCCCGATCGGCGCGGCCGGCCACGGCGGTGGGTCAGCTCACCACGATCCGGTCGAGGTCCGGCGCCCAGCCGGTGGGGTTACCGAGCCGGATGGTGTTGCTGCCGGCGTTGAGGGTCAGCGTCGTGGTCACCGATCCGATGGTGTCCCATCCTCCGGTGCTGGGCGTGTTGACCGTCGTCGCGGCGCCCCCGTTGACACTGAGCGTGGTGGAACGGTTCTCACCGGAGGCGTAGTAGATGGTGATGGTGTGGCTGCCGGCGGTGCCGCCCGTCACGCCGTTGAACTGGAGGTAGTTGGCCGTGCCGTTGCCGACATAGCCGACCAGCGCACCCCCGGAGGCCGCCGAGGAGCTACGCACGGCGGCCTGGCCGGCACGGGTGTTACCGGATGCCTCGGCCTCGTACGAGTGGGTCGCGGGCGGAGGCGTGCTGCTGCCGCCGCCGATCTGGGCGAGCCAGTCGTCGTTGGCATGCACCACGCTGAAGTTCAACGTGGGACAGTCCAGCCGGCTGCCCGACGGGGGCGGGTTGGGCACGGTGCTGTTGCTCGGGGTGACGCTAACCCAGGACGATCCCTGCATCACCTGCACGGCGCTGCTCTCGAAGGCCCGGCCGGCGAGGTTGCCGCAGTAGTACCCGGCCCCGGTCGCGGGGTTCACCGACGTGTACACCTCGAACATGTTCCAGCCGAACGCGAACTGCGGCAGGTCGTACGTTCCCGAGCTGGTGTAGTACGTGTCCCAGGCGTGCGTCTGGTAGTTGTACAGGTACGCCGTCCAGGTGTTGGCGGTCGTCGACGTCTTGTGCTCGTCCAGGCTGTAGGTCGTCCGGCCGTTGACCGTGGCCGTGTAGGTGGCCAGGAAGCTCGCGTTCATGGCGGTGAGCTTGCCGACCGTGTCCCGCCCGCCGCACCAGTCCCAGGCCCACAGGTCCGGTCCGCTCGGCGTGTACGCGGTGGTCATCTCGATGCACGCGTTACCGGGCGGCAGGGCGGTCGGCGCGTAGACGTAGTCACCGCCGCTGATCGGGCTGGTGCCGGTGAGCACGCTCTGTGTGGCGTGCAGTCCCTGGCTCTGGCTGCTGGGCATGTCGACGCCCCAGTCGGTGTGCAGCTGGGCGGCCGGCGCCAGGGCGGAGGACGGTCCGGCACCGGCGGACGGCCTTGACGCGTTGACACGTTCATTGGTGACCTGCCGGAACCGGTCGGCGGCACTACCCGCGGCCCGCCGCGCGGCCACACCGGTCAGGCCGGGAACGACCCCGGCCACGGGTGCGGTGGCGCCGCGTGCGGCCGGGTTGTCGCCGGCCGGCCGCGCGAGGCGGGCGGTACCCGCGCCGGCGTTGGCACCCGGCGTGGCGGCCAACGCGGCCTGCGGGCCCGACACCGCCCCGGCTGCCGCGAGCGCGAGCAGCACCGGTAGCAGCCGGACGATTCGTGATCGGCTCATGAGGTTCCCTTCCCCTCGGGGCGACCCGCGTGCCTCCGGCCGACCTGCGCGAGGCCGGGCCGGCCGGCACCGCACCGGGCGGTGAGGCGCGCGACACCGACGTCGCCGTAAGCACTGACATCCATCGACGCATTCGAAATTTCGAACGGAATCCGATAGATGCAGGCACGTTAAAGTTGATGTCGACGTTTGTCAATTCCTTGCCACGCGACCGGTACGGGCGCGGAAATTCGGTTGCCGCGTGCGATCCGCCCGGCAGCAGCGTTCGCCCCGGCCGCGCCTCGAGTCGCCGTACCGCTGGCCGCCGGCCGGCCCACCGGTCGGGTGCCCGGTATCGCGAACACCCGCCCACCGGCCGGGGCACCCGGGTCGGGCCGGGCCGAGGCCGGGCGCCGCCACGGGCTGCGCGCATTCGTGAAGCGGATTGTCAGGCCACCAGCCGCACCGGCCTGGCTGCTGCCCCTCATGACGCCGCTGGAGGTCATCGAGTACCTCGTCCTGCGGCCGTTCACCCTGTCGGTGCGGCTATTCGCGGACACGTTCGCGGGCCACTTCATCCTGATGGTGTTCGCCCTCGGCGGGTGCGTCCTCTACGGCTCCAGCACGCTGCTGTACCGGCCGCTGTCGTTGCTGTCCTGGGCGATGGCGATCGCGGCCGCCTTCCTCGAACTGCTGGTCGCGGTGCTCCAGGCCTACGTGTTCGCCATGCTCAACTCGTTCTACATTCAGACCTCCCTGTCCGACGAGCACTGATCCGGCGTCGGCGAGTCGCGGAGACGCCGCCGCGTCGGTTCGATTCGGCAGCGTCCTCGCCTGTCCGCCGGATTCGACCGGGCACCTCGCCCGCGCATACTTGTTTCGCTGGCCGGCGATACGGAGGGTGGGAATCATCGTGGCGATGGAATTCGTCACGTCCCGTCTGGTGCTACGGGACTTCAGCGCATCGGATCGTGACGCCGTCCACGGATATGCCAGTGATCCCGAGGTGACTCGGTTCATGGACTGGGGACCGAACAGTCCGCGGGACACGGTCGCGTTCCTGGCCGAGGCGCATGACGAGGCGAGCGCGACGCCGCGGTCCAACTACACGCTGGCTGTCGTCGTTCGCGCGAACGACGAGTTGATCGGTGCCGTCCATCTCGGGGAGACGAGCGGAGAGCACCGCCGTGGCGAGCTGGGGTATGTCCTGGCTCGGTCTCATTGGCGAAAGGGCTACGCCACGGAGGCGGCAGCGGCCGTCCTGGACTTCGGGTTCCGCGAGGTGGGCTTTCACAAAGTCACCGCCACCTGCGACCCGGACAATACTCGTTCCGCCCGCGTCCTGAAGAAGATCGGGATGAGGTATGAGGGGCGTCTGCGCCAGCACTTGCTGATCCGAGGGCAGTGGCGGGACCGGTTGGCCTTCGCCGCCCTCTCGACGGAGTCCTTGACCGGGCCGGAATCGTAGGGCTACACGATCGTCCGCTTCGCCGCCGACCACCGACCGGCCCGGAGCCGTGCCTCGGTCGAGCCGACGCCTTCGGCTCCGTGCCCGGTCGAGCCGGCCCCTTCGGCTCCGCGGCTCCGCGCCCGGTCGAGCCGACCGCTTCGGCTCCGTGCCCGGCCGAGGCGGACCGATCCGGAGCCGCCGTCGCGGCCGGGGCCACCCCTGCGGCCGCTTGGCGGGGCCGGGCGACCGGTTCCAGACACTCCGACGCTCGGGCTTGACAAGGACGCTCGGTGGGTTAGATGGTTAGTTACATGAGTAATGAACCCAGCAACCCCCGACTCCGCTGATGGAGGAGGGGCGGCCCATCTTTCTCCAGATCGCGGAGCAGCTGGAGAACTCGATCATTGATGGCTCACTCCCCGAAGAGACCCAGGTGCCCTCGACCAACGAGCTGGCCGCGTTCCACCGCATCAACCCGGCGACCGCCGCGAAGGGCGTCAACCAGTTGGCCGCCGACGGGACCCTCTATAAAAAGCGAGGTATCGGAATGTTCGTGTCGCCCGGCGCGCGCGCCAAGCTGCGGGACCGTCGCCGAGACGAGTTCGCCGACCAGTACATCCGGCCGCTGCTCGCGGAGGCCCGCAAGCTCGGCCTGAACACCGCCGAGGTCAAGGCGATGCTCGACCGTTCGGAGCATGGCCGATGAACACGGTCATCACCGCGCGCGGAGTCACCAAGCGGTACCACGACGTGTCCGCCGTCGACAGCGTCAGCTTCTCGGTGCGGGAGAACGGCATCTACGGCCTGCTTGGCCGTAACGGCGCCGGCAAGACCACGCTGATGCAGATGGTGACCGGTCAACTCGTCGCGAGCGGAGGCGAGCTGACCGTGTTCGGGGAGCGCCCGTACGAGAACGCCGCGGTGCTCTCGAACATCTGCTTCATCAAGGAGAGCCAGCGCTACCCCGACGGATTCAAGGTGCGTCACGTGCTGGACTCCGGCCGGATACTGTTTCCGCGGTGGGACGACCAGTTGGCCCGTAACCTGCTGCGCGACTTCCAACTGCCGCTCGGGCGGGGCGTCAAGAAGCTGTCCCGGGGCATGCGCTCCAGCCTCGGCATCGTCATCGGGCTCGCCTCCCGGGCGCCGCTGACCCTCTTCGACGAGCCGTACCTCGGGCTGGACGCGGTGGCCCGGCAGCTCTTCTACGACCGGCTGCTGGCGGACTACTCCGAGCACCCGCGCACCGTCCTGCTGTCCACCCACCTCATCGACGAGGTCAGCGATCTGATCGAACACGTGCTGCTGATCGATCGCGGCCGGATCCTGCTGGACGAGGAGGCCGACACGCTGCGCGGGCAGGTGCTGACCGTGACCGGCCCGAGCTCGGCGATCGACGAACTAACCCTCGGCGCCCACGAGCTGTACCGGGAACGGATGGGCGCCCTGGCCCGGGCGACCGTGCGCGGCCCGCTCGACTCGTCCGAGCGCAGCCGGGCCGAGTCCCTCGGTCTCGACCTCACCACCACCTCCTTGCAGCAGCTCGTGGTCAGCATCACCAGGTCCGACGCCCAGCCGAAGGAGACCGCCCAATGAACTCGGTGCTGCGCGCCATGCGGATCGAACTGCTCACCTGGCCCGCGAGTCTGGTCTGGTGCTGGGCCATTCTCGCCGTGTCGTTCGCCGTCAACCTGGCCCTCTTCGGCATCATCCACAACAACATGACCGAGGACCCCACCACCGGCGGCGTGGCGAGCATCTACCTGATGCTGTCCATCATCTCCTCCGCCCGGATCGCCCAGTTCTTCCCCTTCACGCTGGGGCTGAGCGTGACCCGGCGCGCCTTCTACGCCGCGACCACGCTGCTGCTGCTCGGCGAGTCGCTGGCCTTCGGCATCGGCCTGTACCTGCTCGCCCTGCTCGAACGCGCCACCGGCGGCTGGGGCATGTCGCTGCACTTCTTCCAGCTGCCGTTCATGGGCTGGCACAACGCCGCCGCACAGATCTTGATCTACGTGGTGCCGTTGCTGGTGGTCGGCGCGATGGGCACCTTCGCCGCCGTCATCTTTCAGCGCTGGCGAACCAATGGCCTGTTCACCCTGATGCTCGGGACCATCCTGGTGCTCGGCGGCGTGACCGCCCTGGTGAGCTGGCGCCAGCAGTGGACAGCGATCGGGAACTGGCTGGCCGACCAGTCGGTGGTGGCGCTGATCGCCGGCTGGCCCGCGCTGCTGGCGGTGGTGCTCGCGGCCGGCGGCTACCTGGCCATCCGGCGGGCCACCGCCTAGGCGTCGCCAGGCTCGGCGCGCCGGCCCGCGGCGCCTCGTGCCGGGCTCGACGCCCGCGCCCCCGGCAGACCCGCACCGGAGGCGACGCCACACGGGGGGCGTCGCACCGGCGCGGGTCTGCCGGCGCGTGCCGGGGCCGGGCCGAGGGCGGGTCGGGCGGCGCACCGGCGCGGGTCGGGCGGGTCGGGCGGCGCGTCCCGGGACCGCGAGCGCGATGGGCAGCGGGCGGACGGTTAGGGTGCCACCAGGTGGTGTGGTGTGGCGCCGCGGCTGGAGGTACAGGGTGCGGGTAGCGGTATTCACCGGTGCGAAAACGGGTCGCTCGGAGTTGGTGCGCGACGCGGTCGCCGAGTTCGGCACCCAACTGGCCAAGGCCGGCATCGGCATCGTCTACGGCGGGGGCAGGGTGGGCCTGATGGGGGTCGTGGCCGATGCCGCCCTCGCCGCCGGAGGCTCGGTGATCGGGGTCATCCCGCAGTCCCTGGTCGACGCCGAGGTCGCTCATGCCGGCCTGACCGAACTGCGCGTGGTCGAGACGATGCACCAGCGCAAGGCCGCCATGGTCGAACTCGCCGACGCGTTCGTCGCCCTGCCCGGCGGCACCGGCACCCTCGACGAACTGTTCGAGGCGTGGACCTGGCAGCGGCTCGGCATCCACGACAAGCCCGTGGCCCTGCTCAACGTGGACGGCTTCTGGGACCCGCTGTGCGCGACCCTGGACCACCTGCGCTCCGCCGGCTTCATCGGCGACACCGATCCGCTCCTGATCGCCGAGGACGCCGAGCACTTCCTGAGCCTCGCCCGCGCCTTCACCCCCGCCGGCAGTCGACTGCGCGGCGCCTGAACGCCCGGACCGCACGGCCCCAGCGCTCAACCGCCCCGGCTTGACCGCCCGGCCTTGACCGCCCGGCCTTGACCGCCCGGCCTTGACCGCCCGGCCTTGACCGTCGGGGCGAGCCGGTCAGCGCTGACCGAAGGTGCCCCGGAGTTAACCGAGGGTGATCGTCAGCGTGTGGCGCCCGCCACCGGTACCCGCCGAGACGTGGATCTCCGAGCCCCGCGAGGTGGTCACCCGCTGGTACCCGACGCGGTGCCCGTCCAGCGACACCGACCCCACCCGCGCGCCGGTCGCCGGCAGTACCGCGCCGATGGTCAGCGCGCCCGGGACGCCGTCGCGGTCGACCTCGGTGCGCAGGATGCCGCCCGGGCCGGTGCCCCCCGATCGCGTGGCGGTGACGTCGAGGCTGCCGCCACCCAGCCGAATGTCCGAACCGGCGATCCGCTGCTGACCCGGGGGAAGCTGCGGTACCACCGACAGCCGGCCCACGCCCAGATCGGGCGCCACACCCAGCTGCTGGGCGACGACCGGCCACAGCACCCCGTACGTGCCCCACGCCTGCAGGACGCTGGAGCGGCTGAGGAAGTCGTGCGACAGGTTGGACCCGAAGTCCGGCGACGGCGCGATCTCGGGCATCGCGCCGGGCAGCTCCCACACGTCCGGGTCCAGCTGGATGCGCGCGTTGTCGGTCGTGTAGACCCGCTGCTGCGCGAGCCTGCCGTAGTTGCCCTCGGCCACCGCCGCGACCGCGCTGCCCAGCGAGAAGGTTTCCCGGTCCGACGGCGCCGCGGAGGTCACCGAGTCGCAGGACGGCCCCGGGTTGCCCTTCGGATCGCTGGTCGGCCCGGTACCCGTGTGGAACAGCCCGAAGTCGCCGTTGTAGCAGCCGCTCTCGTGCTGGGTCAGGGTGTCGTCGGCGCGGGCGACCGGGGCGAGCGGGCCGCCGGGCAGCCCCGGCACGCCACCGGGAAGCGCCGCCTCCAGCGGGGTCAGCCCGATCCAGTACCGCTGGAACAGCTTGACGTTGCCCGGGTCGGACAGCGAATCGGCGTACGAGTGGGTGTCGCCGCCGTACCAGAAGGCGTCGTCGAACTTCTGTTCGCGCCGCGTGGCCTGGGCGGTGGCCCAGTTCGCGGTGGCGGTGTCGCCCTTGCTGGCCGCCATCGCCGCCACGTCGGCCAGGCCGCGGATGGTGTACGCGGCCACGTCGAGCTTCTCCTGCCCCATCCCGGCCCGCTCAACGTTGCCGGAGCCCTCCGGCCAGCCGTCGCCGTCGGCGTCGAGGCCGACCGCGTACTTGATGGCCCGCACGCTGAAGTCGTACAGCTCGTCGCGGAACTTGTCGTCGCCGGTCCACCGCCAGACCAGCGCGACGGCGCTGGGGAACTTGGCGGTCTCGTCGGTGTTGCCCGGCTCGTCGTTGGCGCCGAAATACACCTGACCGTCGGGCGTGACCTCGTGCACCACCTTGCCCGAGTGATCGTTGACGAGGTCGCTCACCTCGCGCAGCGTGCGCAGGTGATCCTCGATGGACGCGAAGTCACCGGCGGCGACCGCCGCGAACGCCGTGTACTCCCCGTCGGTGCCGAAGATCCACGGGTAGTCCGGCCAGCCGGCGCCGATCCACCGCGCCGTGGCCAGGGTACCGGCGGGCGGCGGGGACTGGGTGCCCTCCTCGCTGGCGAACAGCCGCAGGTCATGCGACTCCTGGACGGCGTCGGCGAGGTTCTGCTTGGACCACTCGACGCTGCTGGCGAGCAGCGGATCGCCGGGCAGGTCGACCCGGGTCCGGTCGGCCACCGCGCGCCGGTCGGCGGCCTTGCGCGCCACCTCGGCGTCCGGGTTCTTCAGCGCCGTGGCCAGGGCCGCGTAGGCCGCCGCCGTACCCTGGTCCGAGCCGGCGACCGCGAACCACACGGTCCGCCCGCCCTTCGGGATGTTCAGCGTGTAGGTGAGCTGCCCGCCGGTGCCCTTGCCGGCCGGGCCGTCGTCACAGCGGGGCGGCGCGGGATCGGTGTTCGGGCAGATCACCGCCGGATCCTGCGGGCCCCGGAAGTCCGGCCCGAGCTGGTGGCCGGCCGGCGTCAGCTGCGCGCCGACCAGCGCCGCGTAGTGGTTCGGCGCCTCCTGGAACAGCAGGTCACGGCCGTCGAAGGTGCCCGTGTCGGGCAGGTTCACCGCGTCCTGGCTGGGCGTCGTGCCGCTCCACGGGTACGCCTTGAGCAGCTCGGAGTGCGCGTCGACGGTGAGCGCGACCCGCGGGGTGCGCCCGTCGAACCGCAGCCCCACCAGGCCGGCCCGGTTCCCGTCCGGTACCACGTCGGTGCGCTGCACGCCGCCCCCCAGGTCCATCCGGGTGTACCCGTACCCGCTGGTGAAACTCCTCGCGGTCAGCCAGCTGCCGTTGACGGCGAACCAGAGCCCGTCGAGCAGCTTGATGGGCTGCGACCAGAACCCGCCCATCTCGCCGCGGAGGTGCCAGCCGGTCGCCGGGTAGCTGCCGTCGGCCGCGCCGACCTCGTAGAAGCGGTCCCCGATGGTGACCGTGCGCCGGTCGGCGAGGCGGTCGGTCACGGTCAACTCGTCGCCAACCACCCCGGTCCGCGCCCCGGCGCTCGGCGACGCCGACTGAGCGGTCGAGGCCGACAAAGCCGATGAGGTCGGCGAGGCCGACAGGGCCGGTGCGGTCGGTGGGGCCGCCAACCCGATGGCGGCCAGCGCGGCGACCATCACGATCCGTACCAGCTTCCGGGACATCGCGCGCCTCCGGGACAAGTCGACGTTGACTAATATCCCAACCTGCTACCGATCGATACTCCTCGCAACCTGAAATCACGGATCAGGCACTTTGCCGGCCGACCCGCCCCTGAGCGTCCGCAGGTCACGTTCTGTCGCCTGACCGTCACTCGATGGCCGCGTGCCGATCAGCGGCGCGCGGCCTCTCCGCCTCCGGCACTGGATATCGTGCGTGGCATGACCGACCGACCGCTGCTCACCGTGGCGCACCGCGCTGGAAACACCCTCACCGGCCTGCGCGTAGCCCTGCAGGCGGGCGTCGACCTGGTCGAGACCGACGTGCACCTGCTGCGCGACGCGCTCGAGGTACGGCACACCAAGGCGCTGGCCCGGCACCTGCTGCGGGAGCGGTGGAATTCGCAGCGGCGGCACAACCCGGCCCGCCCCCGGCTGGCCGAGGTACTGGCGGCGGCCGACGGCGACCCGCGGCTGATGCTCGACCTGAAGGGGCCGAGCCTGTCCGTCGCGACGCGCGTCGCCGCGCTGCTGAGGCAGGAGGCCCCGGAGCTACCGGTGACCGTCTGCACCAAGCAGTGGCGGATGCTCGACGCGTTCGACGGGCTGCCGCACGTGCGCCGGGTGCTGTCGGTCAACAACCCCGTGCACCTCGGCCGCCTGCGCGCCCGGCTCCGGCGGCGCCCGGTGTTCGGCGTGTCCATCCGCCGCCAACTGCTCACCCCGGCGATCGTCGCCGAACTGCGCGAGTCGGCGACGGTGGTCATGGTCTGGCCGGTGGACACCGAGGCGGCGCTGGAGCACGCCCGCCGGCTCGGCGTGACCAGCGTGATCAGCAAGAATCTGCCGCTGCTGCGCGGCCTGTTGGCGGACCGGCCGACGGACGCCGGCCCCGACCCGGCGCCGGTCGCGGGCCGGGCTCTGCCCGCTACGCCATGATCGCGCGGCGCGGGCGTACGCCATGATGGGTACGTGGAGTTCGAGCCTTACCGGGGTGAGCTGGTGGTGTACTGCTACCGGATGCTGGGCTCGTTCCACGACGCCGAGGACCTGGTGCAGGAGACGATGTTGCGCGCGTGGAAGGCACGCGACCGGTACGACCGCTCGCGTGCGTCCGTGCGGACCTGGCTGTACCGGATCGCCACCAACGCGTGCCTGACCGCGCTTGAGGGGCGGGCGCGACGGTCGTTGCCGTCCGGCCTGGGCACGCCGAGCGACGATCCGGGCGCACCGCTCACGCCGGCGTTCGACATCCCGTGGCTACAGCCATTTCCCGACGCGCGGTTCGACCCGGAGTCGCGGACCGACCTGAGGCTCGCGCTGGTGGCGGCGATGCAGGTCCTGCCGGCACGGCAGCGGGCCGTGCTCCTGCTCCGTGAGGTACTGGAGTTCAGTGCCGCCGAGGTCGCGGCGCAGCTGGGGACCACGGTCCCGGCCGTCAACAGCGCGCTGCAGCGGGCCCGCGCCGCCCTCGCGGACGTCGGCGAGGTGGGCGAGGTCAGCGAGCCGGAAGATCCCGGGGTACGCGCGGTGATCCAACGCTACGTGCGGGCGTTCGAGGCGGCCGACGTTCCCGCGCTCGTGCGGCTGCTCACCGACGAGGCGATCCTGGAGATGCCGCCGGTGCCGCTCTGGTACCGGGGCGGCCGCGACTACGGCCTGTTCATGGACCGCGTGTTCCGGACGCGTGGGACGGGCTGGCGGATCAGAAACCTGACCGCCAACGGGCAGCCCGCGTTCGCCGCGTACGCGCCGGAGCCCGGCGGCGGGCATCGACTGCACACGCTCCAGGTCTTCACGGTTCGCGGCGGCCGGATCGCGCGCAACGTCGTGTTCGCCGATCCACGCGTGTTCGAGCCGTTTGACCTGCCCGAACGGATTCCTTTCGACGAGTTTCGCCAGCCGCGATGAGCCGGGCCGGTGCCGCCGGTATGTACGGGTGAGCTTCGACTGAAGGGACACCCACCGTGAGCGTCATCGCCATTCACTTCATCACCCTGGACGGGATCGTGTCTGATCCAGACGGGTCCGGCGGCACACCGACCGGCGGCTGGGCGTTCCGGCACGGCCCCGAGACCGTCGCCGGGGACAAGTTCCGGCTCGGCAGCGTGCTGGACGACGGCGTCATGCTGCTGGGACGCACCACCTGGCAGCTCTTCTCGCGGCTGTGGCCGGGACGCGACGACCCGTTCTCCGCCCGGATGAACGCCGTGCCCAAGCTCGTCGCCTCCCGCACGCTGACCGACGCGTCGGCGTGGGCGAACTCCCGGGTCATCGACGGCGACCTGGTCGACGCCGTCAAGCACGAGCGGCGCGATGTGATCATCACCGGCAGCGTGAGCGTCGTGCGCGCGCTGATGGCCGAGGACCTGATCGATGAGTACCGGCTGCTGACCTTCCCCACCATTCTCGGTACCGGCCAGCGGCTCTTCCCCGCCGGCGGTCCGCCCGCATACCTGGAGTGTCGGTCGGCGCAGTTGGCCGGCGCCGCCGTCCTCGCGCGGTACGGGAGGGCGGCACGATGACGGTTCGCTTCCTCGCCCTGTACGAGACGCCGACCGACCCCGACACGTTCGATCGGCACTACCGCGAGGTTCATGTTCCGCTCGGGCGCCGGCTGCCGGGGCTGCGCCGGTACACGGTCGGCCGCAACGTCGCCGCCGTACGCGGCGAGGGGCCATACCACCTGGTCGCGGAGCTGGAGTGGGACACGATGGACGAGCTGCGCGCCGCGTTCGCCTCGCCCGAGGGCCGCGCCGCCGCCGACGACGCCGCACGCCTCCAGGAACTCGCTCCGGTACGGAGCATGATCTTCGTCGTGGAGGAGAGCGTGGGGTAGCACCGGCGGCACGCGGGTGGTCGTCGGCGCGCCGCCGCCAGCCGGGCCGCCCGCCGCGTGGCCGGGCGCCCGGCGCGGGGCCGCCGGCCGGGCCGGCCC
>NZ_BAABJQ010000040.1:0-71578 GCF_039543385.1 Rugosimonospora acidiphila | reverse complement strand
GGGCGTCGCCGTTTCCCGGTGCCGGACCGGGCGAACGAGCGCAGGAAGGGCCGGACACGCACAAATGCCGGCCGCGCGGGATGCGCCGTCGGCCGGGCATGAAGGAGGGCCGCGGCCGGCTGGTGCCCGCCGGCCGCGGCCCTAGAGGTGCGGTCAGACCGCCGTCATGGTCATGCCGCGCTTGGCCAGCTCCTCGATGTAGAGCTCCTTGATGGCCGGGTCTTCCTGCTCAGCGTTGATCTGGTACCGCGAGTTCTTCAGCGACGTCGGCGTCTCCTCGAACTGCGCGCGCATCCGGGAACTGAACGGGTACCGGCGGCTGCCCAGCTTCACGGCGAAGTACCGGGACGGGATGCCGGCCAGGTTGAAGTGCTGGTGGTACATGTTGTCCGGCGGCGAGTACGACCAGCCGTGGTCCCAGTCGACCCGGATGCGCTCCTTGTCGCCCTCGTACCACAGCAGCGAATAGCCCGGCCCGTTGACCGGGTAGATGTGCGTGCCGCCGACGTGCCGGTGCGCCAGCTTGTACCGGCCGACCGGGATCTCGGAGCAGTGCGCGTGCAGCGCACCATTGGCGAGCAGGAACAGGATGGACTTGCTCTTTTTGCCGCGCCACTCCAGCGGGGTCAGCTCGCTGAACTCGCTGAGGTCGGGCACGAAGTTGGTCTCCCAGAAGTCCTTGTACAGGTCCGAGGTCTTGTCGTGCACCATCCGGCCCTTGCCCTGGAACGACTCGTCGCTGCCGTACCGCTCGGTGAACTCGTAGCCGGTGCCGAAGATGAAGTCGTCGTTGCGGAAGATGTTCATCACCAGCGGGAACTGCGTGGTCATCGCCAGGCGTGCGGGCTCGTCGCCGGTGCCGTTGAAGTACCGGTAGGTGGCGTTCATCGGGATCGCGAACATGCTGTGCGGTCCCCACTCGAAGCTGTGCGTGCGCCCACCCGCCTCGATGACCGTGCTGCCGTGGCCCGAGATGACGTAGACCACCGTCTCGAACAGGTGATGTACCGGCGTGGTGTTACTGGCCGGCGGCACCTCGATCAGCCACATGTCGAGGTGGTCGCCGCGCCCCGCGACGTTGACCACCGAACCGTTGGCGCCGAACCGCTCCCACCGCGCCACCGGAGTCTCCATCAGGTTCACCGCGAAGCCCTCGGCCAGCGGTACGCCCTCCCCCTCGACCCAGTCGCGGTATGGGTCGACCGCGAACCGCAGGTCGTCGTCCTCGTGGTCATGGGTGTGGACGGCTTCGTTGGTGCTGGTCGTGCTCACTACTGATCACATCCTCGAAACTGGCCGGGCCTCAGGCCGCGACGGAACTGACCGGGCCTCAGGCGGCGACGGTGGACACTCGCGGCGAGAAGAGCAGGGACTTGACCACGACGGGGTAGACACCCGCGGGGAGCAGCTGCCGACCGATGTCGACGAAGTCCAGCTCCTCGAGCACCAGGCTGTCCAGGCAGACGATCGGTCGGCGTACCCCCAGTTCGACGAACAGGATCCGGCCGATCGACCGGCCGACGTCCTTGTCGGTGAGCACCACGACGGGCGCCCCGGCCGCCAGGCCGAACCGGTCCAGCCCGGTGGCCACCCCCTCGGCCAGCGCGCGCAGCCTCGGGTAGGCCGGCAGGTCGCCGATCCGCAGCGACAGGGCCACCGCGCCGGCCGCGTCGCCGTCGCGCAGCTCCAGCTCGGCCATGACCGCCCCCGCCACGTCTCCGGGGCTCGTGGTCCGCACCGGGATTCGCGGGTGCAGCACGGGGACGTTGCGCAGCGGGAGGTCGACCGCGGCGGACGCCGACACGGTGTTGCCACTGACCTGCACCGAGTACTGCGAGGCGCCGGCCACCGTGGCGCGGATGCCGCCGCCGGTGACGGCCAGGCGCGCCCCGGGCAGCGCCGCGCCCAGCCGCTGGCGTACCCGCTGCCCGATGGCCCGGCCCAGGTCGCCGAAGTCGCCGTCCTGGCGGTCGAAGACGTACTCGGCCACGCCACCGGAGAAGGTGACCAGCCGGGCGGCGTCCATCTCCCGGAAGTCGGAGCCCGGGATGACCACGGCTGGGTCCAGCGTGCCGACCCGCCCGGTCGCGGCGGCCAGGATCGCGTCGACCGCGGCGGCGGCCAGCGCCCGCTCCTGGTCCGCGCCGATCGGCTTGCCGGCGACGGGCCGCTGCGCCGCCGGCCACCACGCGTCCAGCTCGCCGGCGACCGCGGTCACCACCCGGCGCTCCACGTCCCAGGAGACCAGCCGCGCGCCGACCGACAGGATTCCGGTGCGCACGACCTCACCCGCGCGGCTGAGCGAGAACTTGGTGGTACCCCCGCCGATGTCCACGCACAGCACCCCTTCACCGGTCTGCTTCGACAGCTCCACCGCGCCCGACCCGTACGCGGACAGCACCGCCTCGAAGTGGTCGCCGGCGGCGACGCAGACGAAGTCGCCGGCCCGCGCGGACACGGCATCGGCGATGGCGCGGGAATTCTCCCGCTTGAGCGCCTGCCCGGTCAGGATCACCACTCCGGTGTCGACGTCGGTCCGCGCCAGCCCGGCGTGCGTGTAGCAGTCGGCGACGAACGCGCCGATCGCGGCGGCGTCGATGAGCTCACCCTCGCGCGTGTACGGCGTGAGCGTGATGTCCGAGGCCCACAACAACACCCGCTCGACCACCACGAACCGGCTCGACAGCCCCAGCAGCTCCCGCCGGAGCTTGAGCCGGGAAAAGCTCAGGTGGGAGGTGGACGAGCCGATGTCGATCCCGACCGACACGATGGCCACGTTGTCGCGCCAGTAGTACGGCGAGTCCGCCTCGCCGTCGCCGATTTCAGTCAGCCGCTCCATGGCTCAGCCGGAGGTTGAGGGGAAGACCAGGCTCTTGATGACCACCGGTACCGACGCGGAACCGGTCACCGGCCGGCCGACGTCGATGAATGCGAAGTCGGTGGTCTCCACGCAGTCCACCGAGACCACCGGCCGTCCGTCCAGCCGCTCGGTCGCCAGGTGGCTGCCGATCAGCCGGCCGATGTCGTCCTCACTGACCAGCACCACCGCGGAGTCGGTGTCCTGGGTGCGCGCGGCGATGCCCATCGCGATCCCGTGGCAGAACTGGTCGATGCGGTCGTAGGTGGCCAGCCCGTCCCAGAGGTAGGAGACCGCCACCGGCTGCTTCGTGTCGATGAGGTCGAACTGCGCCAGGGACCGGCGCAGCGCCTCGGCCACCCCCTGCGCCGACAGGTCGCTCAGGTCGAACGGCGGCGTCACCACCTGCACGTTGCGCACCGGCAGGCCGTCCGGGTCCGACACGTAGATGGTGCTGCCGGACAGCTGCACCGTGTACTGCGACGCGCCCAGCACCGTGGCACGGATTCCCGCGTTGACGTTTTCGACCAGCGCCAGGTCGCCGTCGGCCAACCGGTCGCGGATGGCCCGGGCGAGCAACGGTCCCAGGTCGCCGAAGGTCTGCTCCTGCCGCCCGTAGACGTACTCGGAGACGCCGCCGGAGAACGACACGGCCGAGGGGGTGAACTCCGGGAGCGGCTGGCCGCGCAGCAGCGCCGAGGACCCGTCGCCGGTGATCCGGGCCGCGCCGAACAGCTCGTCGACCAGATACTCGGCGATCCGCGTCCGGTCCACCTCCGCCACCCGCGCGCCGACCGCCAGGTCGATGCCCAGGGCGCGGCCGGCCCTGCCGCCGGCCTCCTCCAGGCGCACCACCACCCCGTCGTCGCCGCTGACCACCAGTCGCGCGCCGACGTCCACCGCGAGGTGGGCCAGCGGTTTGCCGCCCCGGCACAGCACCATCTTGGCGGTGCCGCCGCCGATGTCGATGTGCAGCAGGTCGCCGTCGGTGGTCTCGCTGCGCTCCAGCGCCCCCGAGCCCTTCGCCGCGAGCACGCACTCCATGTTGTCGCCGGCGCTGACCGCCACCATCTTGCCCGCCTCGCGGGCGAACACCTCACCGATGGTGCGGGAGTTGGCCCGGTCCAGCGCGACGCCGGTGAGGATGAGCGCGCCGGTGTCCACCTCGTCGCGGCGCAGGCCCGCCGCGGCGAACTGGGCGTCGACGTACGCCGACAGCGCGGCCGGATCGATGAGGTCCGGCCCGTCGTACGGGGTGAGGATGATGGGCGACTCGTACAGCGCGTCGCGGCCGACCGTCACGTAGCGGGTGCCGACCTTCTCCACCGTGATCTTCGAGAAGACCAGGTGCGAGGTCGCCGACCCGATGTCGACGCCGACGCTGAGCAGTTCGACCCGTTCCTCGGACTCGATGTTGATGTCGCTGGGGTTCATCGTCGCCACCCGCCGTCCGCCGCCGGGGTCACTTGTACAGGTCGGGGTTCATGGTGGATTTCCCACCGTTGCTGGTGATCATCCGCTCGAACTCCTGCCGGACGTACGGATCCTCGGTGCGGTAGCTGATGCTGCGACCGCCCTCCTCGATGTCCGCGTTGGTCCAGGTGTTCGTCTTGTTGGTGCGGCCGAAATCGGCGTACTGGGTGCCGGGAGGCCCGCCGTACCAGAACAGCTGGCGCAGCGGCTCGGCGTCCCCGCTGGCGCCGAAGTGCTGGTGGTACCAGTTGCCCCCACCGGGCGCCGCGGCCACGATGCCGCCCTGCACGTAGTCCACCCGCTCGACCGCCTCGCCCCTGCCGTCCTTCCACGGGGTCGGGCCGAGCTCGCTGGGCCAGTTGAAGGTGTACCCGGAGCCGCGCAGGCACATGATGACCGCGCCGGAGCGGTGCGCGTGCGCCTTGGAGTACCGGCCGGGCACGTGCTGCCCGATGAAGCACCAGAAGTATCCGCCGGCCATGTTCGGCTCGATGCGCCGGTAACCCGGCGAGCGCTGGTTGTCCAGCGGCAGTTCACAGTCGACGATGTCGGGGATGATGTTGGTGCGCCACATGGCGCGGCCGAGCTCCGGCGTCGGCAGCGTCTCGGTGTTCGGCTTGTAGTACTCCGTGGAGCCGTCGTACCGGCCCCGGAACGGGTAGTCGCAGCCGAACACGAAGTCCAGGTCGTCCAGCGAGTTGATCATGTGCGGGGCAGCGTTGCCGGCCAGCAGCAGGGCCGGGGTGGCCCGCGCGTTGACGAACTGGAACTGGGCGTTGAGCGGGATGGCGAACAGCGAGTTCTTGTGCCACTCGAAACGCTGCCGGCCCGAGCCGTCGGGCATCGACAGCTCGGTCGTGCCCTCCCCCTCGACCACCCAGTACTTCTCCTCGAACGTGTGCCGCATCGGGATGGTGGCCCTGCCCGGCGGGATCTCGATCACCTGCAGGCCGATGAGGTCGGTGGTGTTGTCGAGGTCGATGAACGCCGAGGCCACGCCCATCCGGTCCCACGGCTTGAGGTCCAGCTCGCGCACGTCGTGGATGCCGGGGCCCCGGTAGATCGGGATGCCCTCGCCCTCCATGTACCGGGTGTACGCCGAGGGCATCCGGTTGACCCGCATGGTCCCCGCGCGCACATTTCCCGTCGGTTCCTGAAACAACTCCTCAGACACGAAACGCTCCCTCTGGCTGCTCAAAGGTGTCGGGGACAGGCAGGCCCGGCCGGGACGGCCGGGGTCAGTTCGGGGCGGGCACCACCGCGGCGTGGATGACCGGGACGTCCAACTCTCCGCCGGTGCCGCGCACCGCCCGGTCGGCGTCGTCCAGCCCGCACTCGAGCGTGCACATCAGCTCCAGCGGGTACCGGCGGGAGCCGATCAGCGCGATGGCCCACTCGACCGCCGCGTAGCTGTGCCCCCGGGCGCCCTTGACCGTCAGGTGCTTACGCGTGATCTTGAAGAAGTCGACGCCGGCCAGTGGCCGCCTCGTGCTGGCCGGAAACACCAGCCGGCCGCGCTTGCGGGTCAGGTCGAGCGCGTGGGCGACCGTCTGTTCGTTGCCGGCGGCCGTGTCGATGGTGACGTCGACACCCGCCGGCCCGACGATCGCGCGTACCCGCTCGGGCAGCTGCTCGCCGGCCACCAGCGTGTGGTGCGCACCCAGCTTCGCGGCCACCGCCAGCCGGGCCGCGTCGCGCTCCAGGCCCACGATGATGATCTGGCCGGCGCCCGCCTCGCGGGCCGCCACGACGCAGGCCAGCCCCTGCTGGCCCGGGCCGAAGATGAGCACCGTGTCGCCCGGCCCGACGCCGGCGTCCAGGTAGGTCCACTGGTACCCGTTGCCGATCGGCAGCGCCAGCGAGCCCTGCACCGCCGGGATGCTCGCCGGCAACGGGTGCAGCACGCTACGCGGGTGCAGGTACAGGTACTGGCTGTAGCCGCCCCACAGCGCCGGTGGCGTGGTCAGCGGGGTGCTGCCGAAGCGCAGCGCGTCCGGGTTGGCCGACGCGTCCGACTCCAGGCACGAGCGGTACTCGCCGGACCGGCAGAAGTCGCAGTGCCCGCAGGGCAGGTACTCCTCGATGGCGACCCGGTCGCCCTCCTTCACGCCCCAGCGATCGGCCGCGACCCGCCCCGCGGCGGCCACTATCCCGACGTTCTCGTGCCCGAGCACGCGCGGGCTCAGCTCCTGGTTGTAGAAGCCGACATCGGCCCCGCAGACCCCGGCCGCCTCGACCAGGAGCAGCCCGTCGGCGGGGTTCACCACGGGCACCGGCAGCTCACGCACCTCCATGCGCCGCTTGCCGGTCATCACGGCCGCTCGGGTCGTGGCGGGCAGACCGCTCATCGGCTCTCCCTCCGGGCCAACTCGGTGGCCTGTTCGTCGAGTTCGACGCGCTCATCGATCACCACGCCGTAGGCTTGCGCCGCGGCCGGCACGCTGACGATCCCGGCGCGCACGTCGGCGAGTACCAGCTCGGCCGGCCGGGTCTTCGGGTCGCCGTACCCGCCGGCCCCGGAGCCCTCGATGGTCAGCAGGTCGTGCGGGTGCAGTTCGTAGCGGCCGGCCACCGGCAACGACTCCACGGTGCCGTCCGCGCGGCGGATGCTGACCGTGGCCAGCGAGCCGTCCTGCCCGCCGGCCACCCCCCGGGCCGGGAACTTGCCCCGCTCCGAGCGACGCCGCACCGACGCCGGCGCGAGCGCCTCGTACTCGCGCCGGTAGCTGAGCCCGCCGCGATAGCGGCCGGCCCCGCCGGAGTCGGTGACCAGCTCGAACCGGTTGATGCGCACCGGGTACTGGCTCTCCAGCACCTCCACCGGGGTGATGCCGAGGTTGGTGTAGTAGGCGGTGACGCCGGAGACCCCGTCGCTGTCGTGCACCGCGCCCATCCCGGTACCCAGCACCTCGTACTGGAAGCTGCGGCCGCGCTGCTCGGAGGAGGCCCACTCGATGCCGACCGTGCCGCCGCTGCCGCCGCTGTGCGCCGATCCGGCGCCGGGTACCAGCTCGCCGAGCGCCTCGAAGCACAGGTCGACGAGCCGGTGCTGCATGGACGTGGCCGCGCCGACCGGTGCGGTCGGGCCCGGGTCGAACAGGCTGCCCGGCCGGCGCTCGATGGTGACCACCCGGCGGATGCCGTCATTGAACCCGAAATCGGGAGCGGCGCAGGAGATCACCGCGTAGAACACGGCGGAGTCGCCGTACATCCTGGTCATGTTGACCGGCCCGAGCGTCTGGTCGTCGCTTTCGGTCAGGTCGAAGACCATGCCGTCGCCCTGGATCCGGGCGGTCACGGTGATCCTTACCGGCCGGTCGCGGATGCCGTCGCTGTCGAGGTAGCCGGTGACCGTCGCCTCGCCGTCCGGCCAGCTCGAAATCGCGTCGCGCAGCGCGCGTTCGCCCTGGTCGAGCAGCATGGCGAAGCAGTCGCGCAGGACCCGCACGCCGGTGCGCTCGGCGAGGGCGGACAGCCGCGCGGCGCCGACCCGGGTCACCCCGAGCTGCGCGCGCATGTCGCCGAAGAACAGGTCGGGGGTGCGCACGTTCGCGGCGATGATGCCCATGACGCCGGGGTCGAGCTCCGCGTCGGCGCCCCGCGCCACCCGGGTGACCGGCAGCAGCAGGCCCTCCTGGTACAGCTGGGTGGCGTCCATCGACGCGCTGCCGATGACCGAGCCGCCGAAGTCGGACTTGTGCGCGATCGACGCGCTGAACCCGACCAGGGTGTCGCCCGCGAAGGCCGGCACCACGACGGCGAGGTCCGGGGTGTGCGGCACGCCCGCGTCGTACGGGTGGTTGGTCATGAAGACGTCGCCCGGGGCCAGGTCGTCGTAGCGCTCGATGACCCGCCTGATGAGGTAGTTGTAGCTCGACCCGTGGAACGGCCCGGGCCGGTCGACCAGCACCTCACCCTTCTCGGACAGCAGAGAAATGCTGCAGTCGCGCGACTCGCGCATCAGCGTGGAGTATGCGGACCGGTAGAGCAGCTGGGTCAGTTCGCCGATGGTCGCGGATAGCCGGCTGCGGGTCAGCTCCGCGGCGAGCACCGTTGCCGTGGTCATCGCTGCGTCCCTTCATCGCTGATGAGCAGGTTGCCGTACGCGTCGATGCGCACCACCCAGCCGGGCGGGGCGAACGCGGTGGTGTCCGGCTGTTCGATGAGGACCGGGCCGCGCCGCTCGGTGCCGGGCGCGAGCGTGGCGCGGCGCACCACCGCCGCCTCGGTCCAGCCGCCGCGGTGATAGACCCGTCGGGGCGGCCGGGGCGGCTCGTCGACGACCGCGCCGTCGGGCAGCACGGCCAGCTCGTACGTGGGCAGTTCGACCACCGCCCGGATCCGGTAGCTGACGACCTCGACCAGCTCGGACTCGGCGGCGTGACCGTAGATGCGGGCGTGCTCCGCGTGGAACAATTCGGTCAGCGCGGCGGGCAGGTCGGCCTGGTCCGCCACGTCGGCCAGCCGCAGCCGCAGCTCGAAGCCCTGACCGGAGTACCGGGCGTCCACCTCGCGGTGGCAGACGATCTCGTCGCGGGCGAAGCCCTGCTCGACCAGCGAGCGCACGGCTCGCTCCCGCAGCGCGTCGAACTGGGCGAGGATCGCCGGCTGGGCCCCCTCGCGCAGCCTGGTGATGTCGGTCTGCACGAAGTCCTGGATGACGTCGGTGGTCAGCAGGCCGACCGCCGAGAACGCGCCGGGGAACGGAGGCACCAGCACCTGCCGCACCCCCAGCTCTGCGGCCACCCCGCAGGCGTGCAGCGAACCGGCCCCACCGCAGGCCACCAGGGTGGCGTCGCCCAGGTCCACGCCGCGCTTCGCGGCGAACACCTTGATGGCGTCGGCCATGTGCACCTCGTTGAGCTGCAGGGTGGCCTCGGCGGCGGCCCGCGGGTCGAGGCCCAGCGGCTCGGCGACGTGCTTGGTGATCGCCTCGGTGGCCAGATCCGCCTCGACGGTCATCTGGCCGCCGAGGTAGTAGTCGGGGTCGAGCAGTCCGAGCACCAGGTCGGCGTCGGTGGTGGTGGGCACCTGGCCGCCCCGGCCGTAGCAGGCGGGACCCGGGTCGGCGCCCGCGCTGTTGGGCCCGACCAGCAGGCGCCCGGTCGGCGTCGCCTGGGACAGGGTGCCGCCCCCGGCGCCGATCGTCATGAGGTCGAGCATCGGCACGTAGATCTGGTGGCCGACCAGCTCGCCCTCGGTCACCTCCAGCGCCTCGCCGTCGCGCACGAACGCGATGTCGGCGCTGGTTCCGCCGACGTCCACGGTGAGCAGGTCGCGGCGACCGGCCGCCCGCGCGATGCTGATGGCCGCCTGCACGCCCGCGGCCGGCCCGGACAGCAGGGTGTGTACCGCGCGGCCGCCGGCCATCACCGCCGAGAACGGCATCAGCCCGCCGTTGGACTCCATCAGGAACAGCCGCTCGTACGCCAGGCCGCGCTCGACCAGACCGGTCGCCAGCGCGCTGATGTAGTCGATGAGCAGCGGCTCCAGGCTCGCGCCCAGCAGCATGGTGGAGATGCGCGGCCACTCCCGGATCCGCGGCAGCACCTCGCTGGACAGGCTCACCCGCACGCCGGGCAGTTCCGCGGACAGAATCTCCCGCACCTGCTGCTCGTGGACCGGGTTGGCGAACGAGAACATCAGGCACACCGCCACCGAACGCACGTCGAGCTCACGCAGCCGGCGGGCGATGCCGATCACGGCACCCCGGTCGAGGTCCCGGACTATCTTCGCGTCGGCACCGATCCGGCCCGGTACCTCGAACACGTGGTCGTCGGCCACCAGGCTGTCCGGGTGGCCGGAGCGCAGGTCGTAGGTGTTGCCGACCCGGCGCTGATCCTGCACCGACACGCTGCCGCGCATGCCCTCGGTCACCAGCAGCGCGCACGGCCGGAACGTCCGCTGGATCAGCGCGTTCGTGGTGATGGTGGTGCCGTGCAGGAAGTCGGCCACGTCCGCCACCTCGAAGCCCTCGATGACCTCGCTGGCGCGCGCCATCCCGTTGAGCACCCCGATGGACGGATCGGCCGGCGTGGTCGGGACCTTGAGGATCTCGACCCGGCTGGTGTCCCGGTCGAGCACGGCGACGTCCGTGAACGTGCCGCCGACGTCCACACCGACCCGCCAACGGTTTCTGCCCATCCCAACTCCTCCTTGGCGCAGGCGCACCGGTATCCCGGGGCGGCCGGTGATCGGGCCGCCCCGGCGTTCGTGTTTTGCGGGGTTTGTCGTCGCGGGGGTCAGCGCCAGACGGCGAAGGCCATCCCCACCCCGGTGCCGGCGGTCGAGCGGTAGGCCGGCACGTAGTCGACCAGGTTCATGGTCAGGCCCTCCAGCGCGCCGCCGGCCGCTATCCAGTTCAGGCTCTCCGAGGTGCCGGAGCGCATGTAGCGGCGCGGGATGGTGGACAGCGACTCGAAGTCGCGGTTGCGCAGCCCGTCGAGTACCCGCCGGTCGAGCTGTTCATCAACGACGAAATGCGACAGCCCGCCGGAGGCGACGACCGCCACCGTGATGTCCTCGGGGAAGTTCTCGACGGCCCGGCGCAGCGCCCGGCCCAGCAGGTAGCAGCGGCGCGGCGAGGGTTGGTTGGGCGGATAGTAGGTGTTGATGAGCAGCGGCAGCAGCGGGATCACCCGGTCGCCCATCAGCCGGCGACGGGCGAAGGTGAAGGCGTGCCCGACGCTGCGCCCCTCCCGCTGGGTGCGGAGCTGGGCGACGTCGAACTCCTCGGTCATCAGCGACTCGATGAGGTGCAGGCCCAGCTTGCTCGGCACCGGGTAGCTCTCCCGGGTGTCGTTGTGTGCCGCCCACAGCGCGGCGCGCAGCCCGGCCGGCATCGCCTCCTGCTTGTGCTCGTCCGGAGCGAAGTCGTCAATGGTGTCGCCCCAGTAGATCGCAAAGGTCGGGGTCCCGTCGTCCAGGAACAGCTCCTCCTGGTCGTCGCCGATGACCAGGAGGACGTCCGGGTCGACCTCCGCCAGCACCCTGCCCAGTTCGGAGATCGCCGTCTGTGCGCGGCCGTGCAGGTCCGCCCACACCTGCGGGGTGAGCCGCGAGGGGTCGATGTTCCAGGACTTCTCGGCGAGCAGTTCGTCGAAGATGTGCAGTTCACCGTCGCGCCCGAGCAGTTCCGGGTTGCGCCGGTCGCGCTGGGCGTGGTCCTCCCACCAGTCGGGAGTGGTGCTCAGCTGAGGTGTGTGCGACGAGCCGATGCCAAGAACGATACGGGCCATGGGGTCGTCTCACCGTCCTTTCACGAAGGCGTCGTCGGTGGGTCGTTGCTCGTCGGTGGGTCGTTGCTCGTCGGTGGGCCGCTGCGCGTCGATGGGTCGCTGCTCATCAATGGGTTGCGCCGGGAGCTGGCGAGCCGGTTCATGCCGGCCCGTCGGCCACCGCCTGCACCTGGAGCTGGACGAGCATCTTGCCCGGCAGCGGCCGGACCGTCACGTGCCGCGCGGGGCGGTCGTGCTCCTGCGGGTACCACTCGAGCCAGTACTTGTTCACCTCGCCGCGCAGGGTGTCGTCGGCCAGGTACACGTCGAAGTAGACGACGTCGGCGGGGCCGAGGCCGGCGACCTTCAGCAGCGCCGCGGCGTTGCCGAAGACCAGCTCGACCTGGCGCGTCCCGTCCTCCGGGACGCTGCCCGTCGCCGGATCGGTCGGCGGGATGCCCGAGGAGTGGAAGAAGGCACCCACCTGCGCGGCCATCGGGATCGGCGCCGCGCCGTGGTCGACTCCCGGGATCTCGAACGTCTTGCGTCGGCTCATGGTTCTCCTCGAATCATCCGGTCCGGGTTCGCCGGTCGCGGGGCTGGCGCGGCAACGGGCCGCGGGATCAGTCGGTCAGCCGGATGGCGTCGACCGGGCAGCGGTTGGCCGCGTCGCGGACGTTGGCCTCCTGGTCCGCCGGGATTTCGTCGACCAGTAGGTAGGCCACGCCGTCGTCGCGTACCTCGAAGATGGCCGGGGCGGACTCCTGGCACTGCCCGTGGCCCTGGCACAACTCGCGATCGATCTCGACCTTCACGGGTTCCTCCTCGACTCGTGGAACGGATTGCGTTGCGGCCAGTGGCCGCCAGCGGCGCGGCGCGTGCCGGTGCGTGCCGGCGCCGGGGCCGCCTCAGGCCGGGAAGCCGTAGAGATCCAGGGTGCGCTTGCCGTCGCGCAGTTCCTGCATGAACCGCGCCTCCTTCTCGACGCGCTGCTGGGCCTGCGTGACGACGGTGGCCATCAGGTCACGGGGGATGACCACCACCCCGTCCTCGTCGCCCACCACCCAGTCGCCCGGACGCACCACTATCTCGCCGACGACGAGGTCGCCGTTGATGGCGCCCACCCCGTCGAAGTGCTTCACGGTGCCGCGGATCGCCGATCCGCGCGCGAAGACCGGCAGCCCGACCTCGCCGAGCCGGACGAGGTCGCGCACGCAGCCGTCAATGACGACCGCCGCGATGCGACGCTCGGCCGCCGCCCGCGACAGCACCTCGCCCCAGTACCCCCACTCGTACGCGCCGCCGAAGTTGGCCAGCAGCACGTCGCCGGGCTCGCACCGGTATACCGCGCGGTGCAGCCACAGGTTGTCCGCGGGCGGCCCGAGGACCGTCACCGCCGGCCCCGCGAAGGACGGCGACGGCGTCATCGGCCGGATGGCCGCCGGCAGCGCGCCTATCCGTCCGCCGGCCTCGTGGAGGGTGGCCGAGCCGAGCGCGGCGACCTCCTCGACCGACACTCCGGCGACAACCTCGCGCCGCGCGCCAGACGTCACGTCAAACATGCTTCTCTCCCGCCGTCTTGACAAGCATGTCTTCGTAGCGGACGCCCAGCACGCTGGCCAGCGTCGCGCCCGCCCGAATCTCCTCCACCATCGCGCTTTCCTTGGCCGCGATCTGTTCGGCCGCCGCCAATACCTCGTCCGCCCGCGCCGCCGCGATGGCCACGACGCTCGTTCCGTCGGCGAGGATCAGGTCGCCGGTGCACACCCGCACCGAACCGATGACGATCGGTTCACCGCAGGACTTCTCGTGGATCCGGCCACGGGCGGTCCGTGCCGCGCCGCCCCTGGCGAACACCGGGAACCCGAGTTGCCGGGCCTCGTCGATGTCGCGGCACGCGCCGTCGGTCACCACGCCGGCCACGCCCTGGGCGATCGCGCCCACCGACAGCAGGCCGCCCCAGCTACCCATGTCGAGGCGCCCCTCGTTGGCCACCACTATCACGTTGCCCGGTCGGGCGCTGGCGATGGCCCGCACGCCGAGATGCAGCTTCGGCTGCCCCTCGGGTGTCGGGCCGGGCGCCAGCTGCATGGTGACGGCCCGGCCGACCGCTCGGGCGCCCTCCCATCGTGGCGCCAGGCCCGGGATCACGCCATCGATGCCCAGCGCGTCGAGCGCGTCGGACACCGCACAGCTGTCCAGCCGGGCCAGCCGCGCGAGCTGAGGGTCGGCGGGTGCGTCACTCACTGACGACCTCGCGCCGGAAGAACAGGATCAGGTATCCGGTGGTCGACGAGTTGTAAATGATCGGCTGGACATGCTGTAGGTCCCAGCCCTCAACCGATCGCTTCGCCAGGACCTCGCCGATCTCGGCGGTCACGGTCTCGGGCGTCCGTCCGGTCGCTCGAACCTCGACAACTTCGTGCTCCGCCATGCACATGTCCTTTCACCACGACGTCGACAGGATCTCTGGCCCGCAGCTGAATTCGGGGGGCTCCCAGATCCAAGAGCTGGCGTAACTTCCCGTGGCGCGGGTCGCTCGTTCGACTCCGCGTCAGCGCCTCGTTAGGACTGCAAGATGTAGCTTATAGAAGAAGATTTTAGCTGCGCTGTCAAGACCTACAAGATCCCCGACGGTGTCGTGAGCGACCGCAAACCCATGAGCGACAAGGGTTCTCGGCCAATCGACCGGGCCTGCCGTGGACCGGTGACCGGCCCGAGCGCGGGTGCCGGAGAGCACCCGATGAGGCGTGCGATGTTTGCGTCGAGGTGTTCCGGGGTCGATGTCGAGCCTATAGGCTGCATCTATCGGTCTGGCGCTTTGGCTCGCAAGGAGTCGCGATGATTCTGATTACCGGCGGCATGGGCTTCATCGGCATCCATACCGCCAGACAGCTGGCCCGCGAGGATGAGCTGGTACTCGGCTACAACCGGACCCTCCGGCCGGCCGCCGAACTTCAGGAACTGGTCGGCGCGAAGGTCGCCACGGTCCGGCTCGAGGTGGGCAACCCGTACGCGGTCGCGCGCGCCCTCGCCGAGTACCGGCCCACCAGCGTCGTCCACCTCGCCGTACCGGCGCTCGGCGCCCTGCCACCGGCCGAGGAGTCCCTGGTCAACGTGCAGAGCCTGATGAACGTCCTGGAGTCCGCGCGCAACGCCGGGATCGAGCGGGTCACCGTGGCCAGCTCGCTGGCCGTCTACGCGGGGTTGGCCGGTGGCCCGTTCCGCGAGGACCGCGCCCTGCCGGTCGAGTCGACCTCCGCCACCGGGGCGATGAAGAAGGCCGAGGAGATCCTGGCGCTGCACTACGCCGACCGCACCGGGCTGGACCTGAGGTTGCCGCGCATCGGCCTGACCTACGGCCCGCTCTACCACTCCCTCGCCAATGCGGTCGGGCGGCTGACCCACCTGGCGGTCCGGGGCGCGCTGCCGGACGGGAAGTCGGTCACCTGGACGCCACAGCAGCTGCTCGGCGGCATGGACCTGTGCCATGTGGAGGACTGCGCGCGGGCGGTCGCCGCGATCCACCGGGCGAAAAGCACCGCGCACCGCGTCTACAACGTCGGTGGCGGCGCCTCGATCTCCGCCGACGAGCTGTTCTCAGCGGTCGCCGCCGCGGTGCCGGGCGCGGTCCTGCCCGAGGAGCTCCGCCACACCGGGGCCCGGGAGAACGCCGACGGCTACATGGACATCGGCCGCGTCCGCGAGGAGTTCGACTTCGCGCCGCAGTACGACATCACCGCCGGCGTGCGGCAGTACGTCGACTGGCTGCGCGGGCACGACCTGTAGGCGGCGGCTGCCGCGGAGTGGAGGGATTCATGTCCAACCGGGCCCACATCGTGGTGGTCGGCTCGTCGCTGGCCGGCGTGCGCTGCGCCGAGGCGATCCGGCGCGCCGAGTTCGCCGGCACCGTGACGCTCGTCGGCGCCGAGAAGCACTACCCGCCGGTCGACCGCCCACCGCTGTCCAAGAAGGTCCTGCGCACCGGCGACGACGCCGAGGCGCTGCGGGTCGACGGCGGCCTGGCGGTCGACCTGCTGCTCGGCCGGGAGGCGACCGGCCTGGACCTCGGCGCGCGCCGGGTGTCCCTGGACGACGGCACGGCGCTGGACTACGACGGGTTGGTCATCGCCACCGGCGCCACGGTGCGCCGGCTGCCCGGCACCGAGGGCCGGCGCAACGTCCACGTGCTGCGTACCGTCGAGGACGCCGCCGCGCTGCGCGCGGCGTTGGTGCCCGGGGTACGGGTGGCGGTCATCGGGGCCGGCGTACTGGGCTGCGAGATCGCGGCCACCTGCCGGCAGCTGGAGCTCGAGGTGACGATGATCGACGCGTTCAGCCAGCCGATGCTGCGCGTCCTCGGCCCCTCGGTGGCGCCGCTGCTGGCGGATCTGCACCGGCAGCGCGGTGTCCGGCTGCTGCTGCACCGTGAGGTGCTGGGGTTGCGCGGCGAGCAGGCGGCCGACGCCGTGCTGCTGGACCACGACGAGGTGGTCGAGGCGGACGTCATCGTGGTGGCGATCGGCGCCTTCCCCGAAACCCGGTGGCTTTCGGGCAGCGGCCTGGAGCTGGCCGACGGGGTCGCCTGCGACAGCGAGTGCTTCGCGATCGGCGGAGAGCGGCGGGTGGTCGCCGCGGGCGATGTCGCCCGCTGGTACCACCGACTGTTCCGGCGCACGCTGCGGGTGGAGCACTGGACCAACGCGGTGTCCCAGGGCCTGCTCGCCGGCCGCAACCTGGTCGCGTCGCTGGCGGAGACCGGTGAGATCGCCGCTTACGACGCGCTGCCCTATTTCTGGACGGACCAGTACGACTGGAAGCTGCAGTTCGTCGGCGCCCTGGGTGAGGAGGTGCGGTTCGAGGAGGGCGAACCGGGCGACCGGCAGTTCGTCGCCTCCTACCGCACCGACGGGCGCCTCGTCGGCGCGCTGTGCGCCAACCGTCCCAGCCGGATAGCGCCCTGGCGCTCCCGGATCGCGGCCGAACTGGCCGGCTGAGCACGGCGGTGGCCGCCCGCCACGCGGGCGGCCACCGCGGGACGCCTTACAGCGACAGGGTGCTCGGCGCGAACAGGTCCTTGATGTCCACAAGCCGCTTGGCCAGGCCCTGCTCGACCAGGTACTCCGCCAGCGTCTCCAGCACGACGCCCTGCGCCTGGATGCCGTACGGCAGCGGATCGGCGGCCCGGATGTCGGCGGCGGTCTCGGGCGGCAGGAGGCCCAGCTGCTCCCACGGCTGCAACGCCTGCAGTACCGGCTCGTTGGCCACGCGCTTGGCCTCCAGCATCGCCGAGTAGACGTTCAGCGCCACCCACGGGTGCTTTTCCAGCAGGCTGGCGCGCACGACCACCACGTGGTTCACCGGCAGCAGGCCGGTCTTCGCGTAGTACCGGATGCCCTCCGCGCGCGGATCCGCGAACAGGGTACGCACCCCACCGATGGCACCGGCCTCGCTGCGTGAACGGTCAACCAGGTTGCGGTGCGCGATGTAGACCACGGCGGCGTCGAGCTGCCCGACCCGCAGCATCTCCCCCACGTTCGTGTCGCCGGGGATGTAGCTCAGCTGCACCCCGGTCGGTGGCGCGAACGCGGTGGCTCCGCCGTGGCTCAGCTCGGGCGGGCGCTCCATGAACCAGGTCAGCTGCTCCGGTGCCACCCCGAACTCGTGCAGCAGCGCGCCGCGCGTCCACACCGCCGCGGTCTGCTGGTATTCCGGCACCCCGACGCGCTTGCCGACCAGGTCCGCCGGGCTCTCGATGCCCGCGGCCGTGCGCACCACGACCGCGGTGTGGAAGAAGCGTCGCGTGGTGAAGACCGGGATGGCCACCCAGTCGCGAACGCCCTGCGAGGCGGCGATCGTCATCGAGGACAGCGACATCTCGGAGATGTCGAACTCACCGAACTTGAGCTGGCGCCAGAACATCTCGGACGGGTGGATCGCGCTGACGCTCCAGTCGATCCCCTCCGCGGCCACCCGGCCGGAGTGGATCGGGGCCGTCATCGGGTTGTCCGACAGCGCGACGCTCAATGAAAGTGCACCCATGACACCACTCCTGTCGAAAGGAAGATACGCGAGGGTCTCGACCCGCACAGACATCGTGGTCGAGCACCATGTTATAGGCTGCAGGGATCAATATCCACGGGAAGCGCTGTAGGATATAGGAATCGAGCGGCCCCCGGTGGCCCGGTGCGCGACACCGGCCGCGCACCGGCCCAGCCCCACGCAACCGACGCACAGTGGTTGGAGACTCGTGACTTCCGAGATGGACAACATCGACTGGCAGACCCTTCGGCTACCCGGCATCGGCTCCTCGACGGTGGCGATCGTGCTCGGCGCCGGCGGCGCCATCGGCGGTGAGACGGTGCGGGCGCTGGCGGCCATGGGCGCGAACGTCGCCCTGGTGACCCGCGACCTCGAACGCAGCACCGCGCTCGCCGGCGCCCTGGACGCACCGGGACGGGTGCTGCCCGCCGCCGCCGACCTGGCCACGCCCGGCGACCTGGACCGGATGGTGGCCAGCGTCGGCGACGCGTTCGGCCCGCCCACGGTACTGGTGAACTGCGCGGCGGTCGGCGCGCCGCACAACGACATCACCGCCGTGAGCCGGGACGAGGTCAGCAAGATCTTCGACGTGAACGTGGTGGGTTCGTACGAGGCGGCCAAGTCGGTCGCGCCGGCGATGCGCGCGGCCGGCTACGGGCGGATAGTGAACGTGGCCTCGATCGCCGGCATGCGGGTGTCCCGCGGCGGCGTCGCGTACGGCGTCTCCAAGGCGGCGGTCATCAGCCTCACCGAGCAGCTCGCCGTGGAGTTGGCCGCCGACGGCATCACCGTCAACTCAGTCAGCCCGGGCCAGACGCCCACCAAGCTGCGTGCGGTGGACGAGCAGGCCGGCGCGCCGCAGGAACGGGTGGGTGGATCCACCGACGCCATCCCGCTGGGCCGCCGTGGCCGGCTCGGTGACTACGTCGGCGCGATCCTGTTCCTCAGCTCCTCGCTGGTCGGCTACGTCACCGGCGTCGACATCCCGGTCGAGGGCGGCATCCGCCTGGTGCGCCCCAAATCCTTCTGAGCCGCCGCCCCCTCAGGACGCCGCCCCACTGATCCACGACCTTCCGCCCCGCCGACCTCCCCGCGATCCGTTGGCGGGCGGCGCCTCGCCCGCGCCGCCCGTCACGGACGCGCCGCCCGTCACGGACGCGCGGCCGGCTCCAGGCTGATCACCTTGCCGGGGTTGAAGATGCCGTGCGGATCCAGCGCCGCCTTGACCGAGCGGTGCAGGTCGAGCACTGCCGGCCCGACCTCGTCGCGCAGCCCGCGCATCTTGAGCAGCCCCACCCCGTGCTCGCCGGTGACCGTGCCACCCAGCGCGATGGCGTCGTCGAGGATGATGTCGAAGACCCGCTGGGCGCGTAGGCGCGAGCCCTCGTCGCCGGCCCGGGTGAGGATCGCCGGATGCAGGTTGCCGTCACCGGCGTGTGCCACGTTCGCGATGGTCGTGTCGTGTGCCAGCGCCGCGGCCTCGATCCGTTCGAGCATCTCCGGCACCCGCGAGCGTGGCACGCAGACGTCCTCGGTGAGCACCGGGCCGAGCCGTTCCAGCGCGGGGTAGACCAGGCGGCGCGCCGCGAACAGGGCGTCCGCCTCGGCCTCGTCGCTCGACCGGCCGCTGTCGGTGGCTCCGGCCCGGCGGAAGCAGTCGAGGATCCGCTCGGCCTCGGCGTCGCCGGCCTCCCCCGGCGCGTCGGTGCGGCCGAGCAGAAGCACGTTCGCCCCGTCGGTCAGGCCCAGATGCTTCCAGTCGTCCACCGCCCGGAGGCTGTGCCGGTCCATCAGCTCCAGCGCCGAGGGCACCACGTCGGACGCGCCGATCAGGCTGACCGCGCGCCCCGCCGCCGCCAGGGAGTCGAAGTATCCGACGATGGTCTGCTCGGCCGGGCGCGCGGACCGCAGCCGCACGGTGACCTCGGTGATGATGCCCAGCGTCCCCTCGGAGCCCACGAACAGGCCGCACAGGTCGTACCCGGCGACGCCCTTCGCCGTGCGCCGGCCCAGCCGCACCGCCTGGCCGTCCGCCAGCACCACCTCGACGCCCAGCACGTAGTCGCGGGTGACTCCGTACTTCACGCAGCAGATCCCGCCCGCGTTGGTGGCGACATTGCCGCCGATCGTCGACCACGGCGCGCTTGCCGGATCGGGCGGATACCACAGCCCCAGCTTCGCCGCGGCGGCCCTGAGGTCGTCGTTGACCACCCCGGGCTGAACGACGGCGATCTTGTCGTCCGGGTCGATCCGCAGGATCGACGCCATGCCGGCCAGCGACACCACCACGCAGCCGTCGACCGCGTTCGCGCCGCCTGACAACCCAGTGCCGGCCCCGCGCGCCACCACCGGCACACCGAGCTCGCCGCACACCCGCACCACGGCCCGCACCTCGTCCGTGGTGCGCGGGCGCACCACCGCCAGCGGGGTGCCGTGCGGCGCCCACTGCGCCTCGTCGCGGGCGTAGGACGGCAGGATGTCCGGGTCGTCGATGACCAGGCCGGCACCGACGGCCCGCGTCAGCCGCCCGACGGTGTCCGAGGAAGACAGCATGCGATCGGTCCTGACGGTGGAGGTCGTTGTTGCCCACAGGCTATGAGCGGCGGGAAAGGCCGTCAAGCGACGGAACGACCATGCCGTACCCGGGCGGGGCGGGGGTCAGCCCGCCGACCCGACGGCCTCGATGCGGTCCACCAGCGCGTCGGTGCCCTCCAGGGCGGCATTGTCGTCGCGGACGCGCGCGGCTCCGTCGGCGAGGCTCGATCTCGACCCGTCCGGCCCGGCGCCGCGCGACGACCCGGACAAGTCTTCGCCGAGCGCGGCGGCGAAGCTGGCCCGCAGGTCCGCCACCTCGCCCACCGCCGGCTCCACCACCACACCGGCCCCCGCGCGGGCGACGAGGGCGGCGTTGCGGAACTGGTCGGCCGCCTGCGGAAGGCAGACCGCCGGTACGCCCGCGGCCAGTGCCGCCCAGCAGCTGCCCGCGCCCGCATGATGAATCACCAGGGTGCAGCGCGCGCTCTCCGCCGGCAGGTCGATCCAGTCGGTCACCCGCACCCCGGCCGGCCAGCCGGTCCCCGCCGAGCCCCGGTCGGCGTTGCCCAGCGCCACGACCAGCTCCACTCCCAGCGTGGACGCCGCCCGGGCCGCGGCCCGCAGCCGTTGGTCCGCTCCGGGATGCGGGTAGGTCCCGAGGGTCAGCAGGACCCGAGGGAGCTTGCCGGGCGGCGGCAGGGCGGCCGTGGGGATCGACCACGGGACGTGCCGGTACCGGGCGACGTGCGGCTGCGCGTCGGGCGCCTGCACGGCGGCCGGACCGAGGTCCACGCGCAGATCGGGTTCGCGGGGCGCGGTACCGGCCGCGGCGTAGACGTCGCCGAGGCCGGCCGCCCCGGCCGAGTCGGTGCCGGCCGGCAGCGTGAAGCCCCAGCCGTGCTCGACCAGCGGCACACCCAACGCGGCGGCGACGACCCGGCCGGCGTGCTCCACCGGTTCGGACACGATGAGGTCCGGCCGGAACCGCCGCGCGTCGGCGAGCAGCGCCTCGACCCAGCCGCGCGCGTCGTGCGGGAAGGACAGGGTGGTCGCCCAGGCGAGCCGGTGCGCGGGATCGGGATCCGTCGGCGGTGCGGGCGGGTTGTCCGGTGGCGCCCAGGGGTAGCGCCACAGCCGGATGCCGTCGAGGCCGAGGGACGCGATCCGGTCGCCGGGCGACGCGAGAACCACCTCGTGCCGACGGTCGCGCATCCGCCGCAGGGTGGGCACCAGCGGCAGCACGTGTCCGTACGCGTCGTTGACGGTCACCAGGATTCGCATGCGCCGACAGTACCGGCCCGCGGCGTTGGGCATGCGCACGGATGGCGGGGTTCGAGGCTTTCGGCACGACTGGTCGGGCGATTTCGATCTGGCCATTCCCCGCCCGCGAAAGTGTCAATTCTCCGCAGCCGCACGGCCGCTCTTTTTCCGCGCTCCACGGCGTATATTCAAAGCCTCGATAGTGTATAGGCTCCATGGGTAGGTTCGTCGGCGAACTACCCGGACTCGGCAGGGGGCGGCGCGCTGTGACCATCAGTTCGAGCCAGTTTTCGGGGTACGGGTTCCAGGTCAACTCCTTCGCGGCGATGACCAAGGCCGACCTGGCCTACAGCCGAATTCGGCAGCAGATCCTGAGCGGCGAGCTGGCACCCGACGCGGACCTGGATCAGGAGGGACTCGCCGCCGACCTCGGCCTGTCGACGACCCCGGTCCGGGAGGCGCTGCGCCGGCTGGAGTCCGAGGGCCTCGTGCTGATCAGGGCACATCGGGTCGCCACCGTCTCCCCGCTGTCGTACGACGCCATGGTGAACGTGTACGAGTTGCGGCTGCTGCTCGACCCGGCGGCGGTCGCGGCGGCGGCCAACCAGATCACGGCCGACGATGGCGAACGGCTGCGCACCATGGCCACCGACCATCCGCGCAACCCGGATCCGGTCGCGCATCTGAACTGGAATAGGCACCTGCACCGCTCGATTTACGCGGCGTGCGGCAATCCCATTCTCATCAACATCCTCGATTCGCTGTGGGACATGAGCGACCGCTATCGCATGATCATGGTGAAGGACCGGGCGCAGTCCAGGTCCGCGCGCCAGGATCATCTCGCTATTGTGTCGGCCGTCGCGGACAAGCACGCGGATCGGGCCGCGCGACTGATGTACGAGCACGTGGCCGAATCGCGAGCGCGGCTCCGATCCGTTTTCGAATGAGCGCGCATCCGATCGCTTCGCACGGAAATTCGGGTCGAACTATCGGTGGGGCAACAGGCTTTCGGGGTGGACATGCATCGCATGCCCACCCCGGTCACCCGCCGGTCAGCGGCGCAGCAGCTTGCCGAATCCCTCGACGCGGACGTCCCGCACGCCGGACATCCGCATGCCCTTCCACAGCGTGCACTGCATGCTGGAGATGACGGTGGTGCCGAGCTCCTGCTCCAGGGGCTCGATCAGGTCCACCACCGGGAAGGGCGCGCCCGGGAAGTAGATGGCGTCGACTCCACCGGCCTGCTGGTAGGTCTTCTTGGCCAGCTCGTACCCCATGCGCAGCGGGGCGGCCGTCAGCCGCCGGTAGTCCAGCTCCAGATGGCACATGCTCGGCACCGAGAACCCGGACTTGCGCAGGAAGTCGACCAGCTGGTCGTTGAACGGGTCGGGGAACGGCGTGGCGAGGGCCACCGAGGAGACGCCCAGTTCGCGCAGCGCCTCGACCGCGGCGGTCTGCGCCGTCGAGGTCTGGATCCCGCTGGCCGCCTCGACCTTGGCGGCCAGCTCCTTGTCGGAGCCGAAGCCACCCACCACCACCGTCGGCGAGCCGCCGACGAGGATGCAGTTCGGCTTCTCCTTGGCCAGTTCGCGGGCCGCCCCCTCGGCCCGGTCGATCGCGCTCCACATCTCGTCCGTCGTGATCTGGGTGACGCTGAGGCTGGTCCGCACCATCGTCACCCCGGGGGGCGCCATCCGGTAGAACTGCCGGCTCAGTGACTCATCGACGATGCCCGGGCTCAGAAAGCCGATCCGGGCCCGCCAGCCGTACCCGTTCTCCAGGAGGTTCTCGTCCACGGTCGCGACGCTCACATCGGGTCCTCTCTGTGGTTGCGACAACTCGGTAAGGCCCCTCGGTGCGGGCATTGCCCGCTCTCAGGTGCCCGATCAGCTGGTGGGGAAGCCCGAGGGCACCACCCACTGAGACTGCTCGATCTTGTTGACGTAGGAGTTGTTCATCAGCGTCGCCGGGTCGGCGGTGCTCGGCGGCGACAGGCTCGCCAGCAACTCCTTGAGGTACTCGGTGGGAAACGGCGAGGCCGCCCATCGGTCCCGGTACTGCTCCCAGGTGCCGTCCAGCTGCGCCTGGTCCTTGATGCCGAGGTACTTCTTGAACGCGGCCTCCGAGGCGGCCTTGTCGGTCTTCGCGAGTTGGGTGGCGGCCATGTACCCCTGGATGAACTTGGTCACCAGGTCGGGGTGCTTGGCGGCGAAGCCGCCGCTGACCGCGTACACCGACGGCAGCACGTAGTCCCCGATGTCCATCGTCTTGAGGTGGAACTGGTTGACCGCCTGGATGGTCGTCGGAGGTGAGACCACGGCGGCCTGCACCTTGCCGGTCCCCAGAGACGCCAGCGCCGCGCTGTTCTGGCTCAGGTAGACGATTTTCACGTCCTTGCCGGGGGTCAGATGGTTCGCTATCAGGGCGGCCCGCACGGCGCTGTCCGCGCCACCACCGGGTGTCGTGGTCGCGAGCGTCTTGCCCTTCAGCTGCGCGATGGACGTGATGGAGGGCTGCGTGGCCAGGTAGAACGCGGTGATGCCGTTGGTGAAGATAACCTTGGCGCCCGACTTGGAGGCCAGCACCGAGGCGACCATGTTCGGGCCGTCGCCGCCGATGTCGACCGTTCCGCTGCCGACCGCGGCCGAGGAGGCGGTGGGCGTCAGGACCTTCACCTCCACGTTCAGCCCGTACTTCTTGAACGTGCCGCCGTCCACGCCGACGAAGATGGGCGCGGTGTTGCCCGTGGCGCCCGAGACGCCCACGGTGATCGTCTGCAGCGAGGCGCCGCCGGACCCGTCGCCCGACGACGAGCACGCCGTCGCGGCCAGCGTCAGGGCTGCGCCCGCCGCCAGGAGGGACAGCGTTCGTGGGGTGAGCCTTCGTAGTGGGCTGGCTCCGGGTCTACCGGGCCGCGAGGGATGCGTCATCTGCCTTGCCCTGTCCTTTCGTCACCGGCGGTCCGACGTCGACAAAGCGGTGTCCTGGCCAGCGGTACGCCCGGCCTCGGCTCACGGGGACAGATCTCGCGGTCGTCGCCAGCGCCGAACGGATCCGCCGATCTCATCGAGACATAGCCAGGTGGGTGCGGCGGAAACCCGCCCGCCTCGCGCCGTCCCGCACTGGGGCCTGCGCGATCTCTGTACCCTGCATTATATAGCCTATGTTGGATGCCACTGTAATCCACCGCACCCGGCCTGAACAACAGCTTCGCGCCCGGCAATCGGTGTGCCCCGGCCCGGTCACGGGACGCCGGCCACGACCGGGTCGGGGATGACCGGCTTCTCGTATCTGGCGAAGCGCGGCATCAGCACGGCGATGATGGCTATCCCGACAACGCATCCGATCCCGCCCGACACGACGGAGAACTGCGTGCCGAGCGAGGCCGCCAACCCGGCCTCGCCGTTGCCCAGCCGCGGCCCGACCTGCACCACGGCGGTCTGGATGGACGCGAGCCGCCCGCGCAGCCCGTCGGTGACCTCCTGCTGGAGGATGGAGCTGCGGGCGACGGCAGACACCACGTCCGCGCCGCCGGCTATCGCCAGCAGGATCAGGGCCAGCCACAGCACGCGCACGAAGCCGAACGCCACGATGGCCACGCCCCACAGCGCGATGGCCAGCACCACCGCCCGACCCTGCCGGCGCACCCGCGGAATCCAGCCGCTGAACAGAGCGCCCAGGAAGGCACCGGCCCCCGGCGCGGCGTACAGGTAACCGACGGCCTGCGCCCCGCCGTGGAAGAAATGCACCCCGAGCGCGGGGAACAGGGAGCTGGGCATGCCCAGGATCGTCGCGTTCAGGTCCGCGACAAAGCACCCCTGAATGGCCTGCCGCCCGCGCAGGAAGCGGAAACCCTCGAGGACCGACTGCACGCCGAAGCGGGTGCCGCCGCCGTGCGGCGGCTGCGGCGCGAGGCTGGCCACGGCGACCAGGGCCACCGCAAACGTGGCCGCGTCGGCCCAGAACACCACCCGGATGCCGAAGTCGGCCAGCAGCAGGCCGGCGACGGCCGGCCCGATCACGTAGGCGATCTGTTGCAGCAGAGTGCGCAGGGCGTTGGCGGCGACGATCGAGCCACGGTCGACCAACGAAATCATCATCGCCGTGCGGGTCGGGTTGTCCGCGCCGGAGAAGCCCGCCGCGACCGCCGCGAGCACGTAGAGCGGCCAGATCGCCGGGTGCGACAGGCTCGCGTTGACGGCGAGCGCGAGCGTGCACAGCGCGCCGCCGACATTCGTGTAGAACAGCACGGTCCTGCGGTCCATCGCGTCCGCGATCGAGCCGCCGATGATGGGTCCGACGATCGCCGGCACGATCTGGGCGAGACTGATCAGGCCAACGTCGAGGCTGGAGCCGGTGAGCTGATAGATCTGGTACGCGACGGCGACGACCGTGAGCTGCGAGCCCAACTGGTTGACGGCGTACCCGAGCCAGAGGCGGCGGAATTGCGCACTGTCGCGCAGCGGTGAGGTGTCCATGAACAGAGGCATGCGCCTGCCCACCTTAGGAGTCGTTGCCGGGTCCCGGGATCCGATGGCACCGCCCGCGGCGGCGATCGCGCGATCCGAAACCCTCGCACCGTCCGGCCCGCCGCCTCACGCGTCCGACCACATCTCGAACAGTGGCCTCGATGCCACCGTTCCGGACCCGACGAGATGGCGGACCTCGCGCTCGTCGTACCCGTGCTCGGACAGCAGCGCCGAGGTGTCCCGGCCGGGGTCGGGCGCCGGGTACCCGGGCGACGGCGCGAACCCGGACGCCCAGCCGCGCGGGCGGGACTGGCGCAGCCCGCCCCAGCGGGGATGCTCCCACTCGACGGCCAGCCCGCCCTCGGCCACCCAGGGCCGGGACGGCAGTTCGGCCGAGCCGCGCAGCACCACGCAGCCGAATCCGGCCTCGCGCAGCCGGGCCGCCGCGTCCTCGCGGTCCCGCGCCAGCACGGCGATGTCCCGGGCCCGCCGGAGGCTCTCGGCGCCCGGCCCGCCGGCCGCGCCGTTCACGGACCCGACGCCCGGCCCGGTGGCCGGCGCGATCAGCACGCCGACGAACCCGTCCGGACAGGGCAGCCAGTGCGGCCCGTCCGCGCCCCGGTCCGCACCGCCCTCGAACAGCGGGCTCTGGATGACCGTGGCGGTACGCGCCAGGCTGGCCCCGACGAACTGCGCGGCGCCGGTGGCCTCCCGGCGGCGCAGCGCCAGCAGGATGCCGTACGCGCCGAGCAGCCCGGTGCCGAAGTCGTTGAGCGGGTACGTCACCTGGCCCGGCGGCGTGCCGGGGCCCCAGCCGGGCAGGGCCAGTTGCATGCCGGTGGCCGCCTGCGCGTTGTGCTCCCAGCCGGGCCGGGACGCCCAGGGGCCGCCGACGTCGAACGCGTTGAGCGAGGCGTAGACGATGCCGGGCCGGACCCGGGCCACCTCCTCGAAGCCGAACCCCAGCCGGTCGAGCTTGCCGTGCCGGTAGTTCTCGATGAGCACGTCGGCGCGGGCCAGCATCCGCCACAGCACCTCCCTGCCCTCCTCGCGGCGCAGGTCGAGCAGGATGCTTCGCTTGCCCCGGTTGACCTCGAGCCACCCGTACGGGCTGACCGGGCGCCGCGGGTCGTCCACCTTGATGACGTCGGCGCCGAGGTCGGCGAGGGTACGTCCGCAGGTCGGGCCGGCCAGCACGATGCTCAGGTCGACGACCACCAGCCCGGCCAACGGAGCGCCACCGGCGCCGGCCGGAGCGGGATCCCCGGCGGCCCGCGCCGACCGTGGGGCGCCCGGCGGCGGGGTGCCCGGCGGCGTCTCGAAGACCCGCACGGCCCGCCCGGCCCGCGGCCGCCCACCGTCGGACACCACTATCGCGGCGGCGCGCGCGTGCGGCTCGGCCAGCCACTCGGCGCGGGTCCGGCACTGGGTGCACGATCCGCCCGCGGCGTTGATGTCCCGCTCCCACTCCTCGGCCGAGCGCTCCCGGAACACCGCCTCCAGGCGCTCGCGCCACATCGCCTCGGCCGCCGGGCTGGGCAGCCCGTACAGTGCCTCGACCGCCGGCTGACGCCACTGTGGACGGTCGATCACGTCGATGAGGGTCTCCACGAACCGGCGGTAGGCGCCACCGCTCTGGATGAAGCGCCCGTCCGCGCACTCGTACCGGCCGGCGATGGGCAACCTCGGGCCGGCGATCGGGTCGACCAGGCCGGCGTCCTCGGCCCGGATCAGGCGCCGGGCCACCGTGGTCAGTGCCGCCGCGGCCAGCGGGACCACTATCCGCTGCCCGGCCGGTTCGTCCCCGCCGCCGAGCAGGGCCGCGACGATGTATCCGGCGGCCATGAACGCGCCGAACGAGCTGCCCACCGGAAGCTGTTCGTCACGTGGCCGCCCGCCCGCCCCGTCGTTGAGGCCCAGCTCGGCCGCGACCGCCACGTCGTCGTCCACGCCGGCGGGCTCGGGAGCGGTGCCGGGCGGGTAGACCGGTAGCGCGCAATGGATGAGATCGGGCCGGACGGCGCGCAGGTCGTCGAAGCCCAACCCCGCGGCGGCCGCGCGACCGGGTGCGGCCGCGTCGATGACCACCCGGCACCCGGCCCCCGCGGCGAGCGCCGTGGCACGAACGTCCGGGGCGTCCAGGTCGACCACGCGCGCGCGGGCGCCCTGGTCGGTCAGCAGGCGGGTGAGGGTACGGCCGGCCAGCCTGCGGCCGATCTGGAGGACCCGTACGTCCGCGAGCGGGTCGGACAGCGTCAGGCGATCCACACCCTGCCTCCTTGCTCCTCGGTGCGCGGCTGCTCGGTACACGGCTCGTCGGTACGCGGCTCATCGGTCTGGATGCTCATGGCGTGCGGACCACCACCGCGTCGACGGCGGTGGCGGTACCCCCGTCGAGAATCAGGGGGTTGATGTCGACCTGGGTGACCCCGGCCGGCACGTCCAGCACCCGCCGGCAGAACCGGGTCAGCAGCTCCGTCAGGGCGTCCCGGTAACCGGGCTCATCGGCCTCGGGCACCCCGGCCAGCAGGCCGGCGCGGACCAGTCGCAGGGTGGCCTCCCGGGCCTCGTCCGGGCCGATCGGCGGTACCAGGAGCATCGGTGGCGCCCCGTACTCGACGTCGACGCCGCCCCGGCCCGCCAGAACCACGGGTCCGCAGACCGCGTCGACGCTCATGCCCAGCACCAGTTGCGGCCCGGCGGGAAGCATCCGCTGCACCTCGAAGCCCTGCAGGCTCAGGCCGGCCGCCGTCATGGACCGGGTGATGTCACGGCACGCGTCGCGCACCGCGGCGCCGGTCCGCGCGTCCAGCACCACCCCGCCGGCCCGGCTCTTGTGCGCCAGCCCGGACGCCACGGCCTTGACCGCCACCGGATAGCCCATCCGTTGCGCCGCGACCACCGCCTCGTCCGGCCCCGCGCACACCTCGCCGGCCACGTGCCGCAGCCCGAGGCCGGCGACGACGGGCCAGGCGGCGGCCGGGTCGAGCAGCCTGCCCTCCGGGGGAGCCGCGACGGCGGTGGGCAGCGCGTCGAGTTCGGGCGGTTCGGCCTCGATCCGGCGCCGGGCGGCCGACCAGGCGAGCAGGTTACGCATCGCCAGCAGCGCCGGGCGGTACGACATCAGCAGCGGCACCTCCAGCCGGGCGGCCAGCTCGAACCAGCTCGCGTCGAGCGGCTCGATGGTCCGGCTCAGCAGGATGGGCAGCTTGCCGTGGCCGCGCACGATCTCGACCAGCCGGGTGTAGAGGTCGGTCGCCGCCTCGGTCGGGGCGGGCGGCTGCATGCAACGGAACGCGACCACGCCTATCGCGGCATCGCCGCAGAGCAGTTCGGTGCTGCGCAGGATGGTCTCGCGGGTAAACCCGCCACAGTCCAACGGGTTGCCGATCGTGTCGGGCGCCCCGAGTTCCTCGGCGATCGCGCCGCGCAGCTTCTCGTCCGGTACCGGCAGATCCAACCCCACCTCGGCGCCGAGGTCGGACAGCAGCCCGACGTCGCCACCGGAGACGGTGACCAGTCCGACCCCGCCGTCGCGGTAGCCCCCGCCGTACTCCGCGACGAACAGCGTCTCCAGGAACTCGTCGAGGTCGCCGACCAGGATGACGCCGACCTTGCGGCACAGCGCCTCCCAGCTGCGCCCACCCGAGGCCAGCCGCCCGGCATGGGCCAGCGCGTTGCGTCGCGAGCGATCCGAGCGCCCGGAGCTGAGCATGACGACCGGCTTGCCGGCCGCGGCGAGGGCGGCCAGCGCCCGCGCGGTGCGGCGCGGGTCGTGGATCGCCTCGCAGTACACGCCGACGACCCGGGTGCCCTCGTCCTGGCAGGCGAATTCGAGCGCCTCGACCAGCTCCACGCCGCCCTCGTTGCCGACCGACAGCGCCAGCCGGGTGCCCAGCCGCCAGTGCGCGACGACCGACAGCACCACGTTGAGCATGCCGCTGGACTGGAACGCGAGCGTGACCGGGCCGACCCGCAGCGGCTGCCGGATCCCGTCGCCGGTCCACGCCGAGAAGCCGAAGCCGGGCGCGGTCAGGCCGAGGGTGTTGGGTCCGAGCAGAGCCACGTCCAGCCGCCGGGCGGTCTCCCGCAGTTGCCGCTCGAGCACCTCGCCGTGCTCGCCGCGGCCGGCGAAGCCCTCGGCGAGCACGACGGCGGCCCGGCAGCCGGCCGCGGCGCCCGCGACGAGCGCCGCCACCACCGAGTCCGCCGCCGACACGATGACGGCCACCCCGTCGCGCAGGTCCAGGCCGTCGGCGTCCGGGTGGCAGGGCAGCCCGAGCACGGTGTCGTACCGGGGGTTGATGAGATGCACCGCGTCCATCGGGAAGCCGGCGGCGCGTGCCCCCTCGACCACCATCCGAGTGTGGTGGCGGCGCTCGTTCGCGCCGAAGACCGCCACGTGCCGAGCCTCGACGAACCGCCGCAGCACCGCGCCGCCGGCCGGTCGGTCGCTCACCGGCGGACCGCGGCCGGCACGGCCAGCGGCAGCTTCACCCCGTCCACCTCGCGGATGACGATGTCCACCGGCATCCCGACACGCACCTCCGAGGGCGGGCAGTCGACCACGTTGGTGCCGAACATCGGGCCCTCCGCGAGCTCGATGATGGCGACCACGTACGGCAGCCGGTCGGCCAGCCAGCCCTCCAGGGCGACGTGGTGCACGTTGAACGCGAAGACCGTTCCCCTGCCCGACCCCTCGGTCCACGCCAGGTCCGCCATGAACGGCGCGGCCGGGTGCGGCTGCCGGCAGTACGAGATCGGCCAGTACCAGGCACCGCACACGCCACACCTGGCGAGCAGGAACCTGCCCTCGTTCACACCGTCCCAGAACGCCCGATTGTCATTGTCGATGTTCGGCAATGGAGTTGTCACGCTGACCCCTTTCCGTCATCGCGGCCGGTGCCGTCAGTCCGTACCGAGAACCACTGTGCTGTGCGCCGAGCACATGCCCGGGTTCAGCACCTCGCCGCCGTGCCCGGTCACCAGCGCCGTCCGGCAGTCGGGCAGTTGGCGCGCGCCCGCCCGACCGCGCAGCTGCAGCAGTGCCTCGGAGAACCCAGTCAGGTCGCCGAAGTGGTACGCCGACATCAGCCCGCCGCTGGTGTTCACCGCGACGGTGCCGCCCGGCCCGATCCGGGTGGACTCCAGGAACGCGCCGCCCTCGCCCTTGCCTGCCCAGCCGTAGTCCTCCAGTTGCAGCAACACCTCACCGGTGAAGCAGTCGTAGAACTGCGCGCAGTCGATGTCGGACAGCGTGATGCCGGCCTGCCCGAATGCCTGTTCCTTGGCGTTGCGTACGGCCAGCGAGGTGTAGTTGCCCTTGTCCCACCACAGCTGCGCCATGGCCTCACCGAACCCGAGCCCGCGTACCCAGACCGGGTGCTGCGCGTCGCGAGCCCGGTCGGCACCGGTCACCACCATGGCCACCGCGCCATCCGTCATCACGCACACGTCGTCGCGCCGGTACGGGTAGACGAGGTAGTCCTCGGCCTCGTACTGCTCAAGGGTCAGCGGGCGGCCGTAGTAGCGCGCCTGGGGGTTGAGCTGCGCCCACTCGCGCAGCTGGGTGGCGATCAGGCCGAGGTGGCGCGAGGTGGTGCCGAACTCGTGCATGTGCCGGGAGGCGAACAGGCTGTGGTGGCTGACCGCGCGCAGGTCGCCGAACGGCCGCCCCCAGTACCCCTCCGGCTCTATCCGCACGGTGCCCTTCGCGCCGGTCGCCGCCTTCGCCTGCCGGGACTCCGAGTAGTCCAGCGAGCCTCCCGCGATCACCACGTAGTTCGCGATGCCCCGGTCGATCAGCGCCGAGGCGATGGCGAGCGCGAACGCGCCGCCGGTGCCGCCCCGGCCGATCGGTTGGTAGAAGTCGACGGGCAGGCCGAGCAGCCGACAGAACGCGTCGGACGAGCCGACCCGGCCTCCGCGCCCGGCGGCGGAGCGCACCTCGACGGCGGCGGTGACCTCATCGCGCGCCACCCCCGCGTCCTCGATGGCCACCCGCGAGGCCTCGGCCAGGATCGACCGCATGCTCCGGCCGGTCTGCGCTCCGGTCAACAGGCCCATGCCCACGATTGCCAGCTCCGTCATCTGGACATCCCCTCCACACTCCTGGCGGCGCCCGCCGGGCCGCGAGGCGGCCCCGCCGGTCCGGCTCGGCGCGTCCAGCGCCGCACTTCCGACCGATCTGGCTCGGCGCGTCCAGCGCCGCACTTCCGACCAGTCCGGCGCGGCGCGTCCAGCGCCACACTTCCGACCAGTCCGGCTCGGCGCGTCCAGCGCCGCGCCCCGACCCAGACCAGTCGCCGACCCAGACCAGTCGCCGACCCAGACCGGTCGGGTTACAGGGTCTGCTTTCCCCTGGGTCCCGGGTAGTCGTCCCTGACCCGCATGCTCAACGCCTCCAGCGCCGCCGACGCGTCCAGGGTCAGCTCGAGATCGGCGCGCAGGCGCTTGTTGATGGTCAGCTTCGTCCAGCCCAGCGCCCAGGCCGGACGGGCGAGCAGCTCCCGGACGTAGCCGTCCACAGCGGCCTGAAGCTCGGACGCCGGCACGGCCTTGGTGATGGCGTTCAGGTCGGCCAGCGTCCGGGCGGTCACCGGCCGGCCGGTCATCAGGAACTCCTTCGCCTTGACCAGCCCGAGCTGGGCCGGCCAGAACACGACCCCGCCGTCCCCGGGGACGATCCCGGTCGACGTCGCCGCCCCCGGTACGAAGTGGTGGTTGGCGAGATGGATGTCGGTGATGAAGGCTTCCTCGTCGGCCACGATGAAGTCGCAGGCCATCGCGAGGGACGCGCCGAGCCCCAGGGCGTTGCCGTTGACCATCGCGATGACCGGCTTCTCCATCCGCGTGATCGCGTCCATGATCTGCTGCGTCTCCTGCAGCGCCCGGTAGAGGTGTTCCGGGTCGCTCATCACGCCCTTCTTGAACCGGGACGGCTCGGCGCTGTGCTCACCGCCGGTGAACGGCGCGTAGAAGGTGCCGTCGACCGCGCCCTTGAGCACCAACACGCGGATGTCGTCGTCGCCGCGCATCCGGGTCAGGCAGGTGGCCAGTTCGTGATGCCCGACCTGCTTGTCCGGGGACCTGCCGTCCGGCCAGAGCAGTTCGACGACAGCCACCTGATCGGCCACCCGTACCCCGAGTTGCTGGAAGTCGTATTCAGCCATTCCCGCCCGTCCTTCGTCGATGCGACCCGTCGTCCCCGCCGTTGGCATCCGCGATGCCGGCCGGGAGAGTGTCGCGCTCGCAACGTTCTGTCCAGCGGAAGCATCTGGACCATTTCATATAGACAACAGGCTGTCAACGACGGCGAGCGCCGCCGACCTTACGTGAGGTGCAGGCCCAGCACGGTCAACTGCAGCACGGTGGGCGGCAGCACGATGGCCAGGACGTGCACGAAAATGAGATAGAACATGACCCCGATCAGCAGCGCGTAGAACAGCGCCACGCGCAGCTTCGCCCGGGCCGCGAAGACCAGGTAGACGACCGCGAACGCCATGCCCGCCAGCCCGATGCCGACCACCCGGGTGGCCAGGAAGGTACACAGCAGCCAGGCCAGCATCCAGATCTCGGAGCGCAGCTTCGGCGCGGCCACCCGCTCGACCTCGTCGGCCTCGACCGGCTCGCCGGCCTCGACGAGGGCGGTGGCGGCGGTGCCGGCCAGGGCGGTGCCGGACCCGACCCCGGCACCGACCGCGGTCCCGAGCCCAGACGCGGGCCCAGACGCGGGCCCGAACGCGGGTGCCGCCGCGGGCGGTGGTGTCGACGCGGGCATTGGCGCGGACTCGGGCGGGGCCGCGGCGCCGGCGTCCGGTGCCAGCGCGGCGCGCTGCCGCCGCCGGTACCGCAGTTGCGCGCGCACGCACTCGAGGATGCACAGCACGCCGAATCCGGTCGTCGCGACGCCGACGATCGTCGGGTAGAGCTTGGCGTCCCGGGACCAGCCCTGCGCGGCGAGCACGGCGAACAGCGCCAGCCCGGTCAGGCACACCGAGATGACCAGCGACGGCCAGGTCGCCGCGCCGATGCGCACCGTGCCGTCACCCTCCTGCGCCGGGCGCAGCGCCCGCTGCCGGCGGCGCAGCCGGGTGGACCAGATGAACGTGGCCACCGCGATGGCGATGATGACGATGACGATCGGCCGCTCCAGGAACGCCCAACCGTAGGCCCGCTGCGCGATGAACAGGTTGGGTTCGGCGCTCTTGCCCAGCACGTAGCCGAGGATGACCGGGATGACCGGCCAGTGGTACCGGCCGAGGACCCAGGCGATCAGGCCGGCGACGAGCATCACGACCAGGTCGCCGAACTGGCCGGTGGTCGCCGCGGCACCCACGAACACCAGGAACATCACGAACGGGATGATCAGTCCCCCGCGCAGCTTGGTGATGGCGGCCAGCGGCCGCAGGAAGGTCAGGCACAGCACGGCGCCCAGGATGTTCGACACCACGAGGATCAGGATCATAAAGAACGTGATGTTGAGGTGGTCCTCCAGCATGCTCGGGCCGGGAGTCAGCCCGAGGATGAGGAACGCGCCCAGCAGCACCGCCATCGCACCCGAGCCCGGCACGCCGAACGCCAGGGTGGGGATGAGCGAGCCGCCCTCCTTCGAGTTGTTGCTCGCACCCGGCGCGATGACGCCCTCGATGGTGCCGCGACCGAACCGCTCGGGATGCTTCGACGTCTGCATCGCCTGGCCGTAGGCGACCCACTGTCCCAGCGACGAGCCCAGGCCGGGCGCGATCCCAGTGACCACGCCGATCAGGCTGCCGCGCAGAACGAGGGTCCAGTGCGTCAGGGTGTCCCGCAGCCCGGTGCGCCGGCCGACGTCGGTCATGGTGGTCGTCTTGCCGAGAGTTTCTCGTCTTCGCGCGTGTATCGCGAAAAGCTGCGGTACCGCGAACAGCCCGACCGCGAGCGGGATCAGCGGTACCCCACCGATCAGGTACGTGGAGCCCAGGCCGTACCGGATGATGCCGGTCTGCGCGTCGGGCCCCACGGCCGCCAGCAGCAGGCCGACCCCGCCCAGCACGGCGCCCTGCAGCGGCGAGTCCCCGCTGACCGCGCCCACCATCACCACGCCCAGGATCGCCAGCGTGAACAGCTCACCGGCGTTGATGTGCAGCACGATCGGCCGCATGATCGGCACCGAGATGGCCAGCGCGATCGCGCCTATCACCGCGCCGATGACCGCGGAGTAGGTGGAGGCCGCCATCGCCCGACCGGCCTGGCCCTTGCGCGCCATCGGGTAGCCGTCCAGGATCATCGCCGCGCACTCGGGATGCGCGGGGATGCCGATCAGGATGGAGGTCAGGTCGCCGGCCGTGGTCACCACCGCGTAGAGGCTGAGCAGCAGCGCGAACGCCTCGAAGCTGGACATGTGAAAGGTGAACGGCAGCAGCAGCGACATGGCCACGATCGAGCCGATGCCCGGTAGCAGGCCGATGCCCAGCCCCACGAGCGTGCCGACCAACAACAGCAACAGGACGCTCATCGAACCGAACTGCGAGAACGCCGAGCCGAGCGCACCAAGCATGTCAGGCTCCCTTCGGGCGACCGGTCTGGCTCGGCGCGTCTGGCGCCGCGCCACGATCCGGACCAGTCAAGCCCATCCGCGGCGCGACACCGCGCCGCTCGAGCTGGCGGACGTACTCCCGCCGGATGTGCGGATCCTCGTCCTCGTAGTCGATGCTCCGGCCGCCGTGGTGCACGCTGACCCGCGAGGCGACCAGTTCCTCGCCGGGCGCGCCCCAGCCGTAGTAGGAGCGCCCGCTGCCGTCCCACACCAGCAGGCGCAGGCCCTCCGGGCCGGTGGCGAAGTGCTGGTGGTACCAGTCGCCACCGCCCGGGGCCGCGGAGACCATCCCGACGGCCACGTACTCCTGGCGCTTCACCAGGTGCTCCTGGCCGGTTTCCCACGGGCGCATGCCGGCCTCACGCGGCCACGTGTAGGTGTACCCCTCGCCCTTGACGCAGATGAGCACCGCGCCGGAGGGGTGCCGGTGTGCCTTGGAGTACCGGCCGGGCTCGTGCTGACCGATGAAGCAGAAGAACGCGTCCGTGGCCATGTGCGGCTCCACCCGCCGATACCCGGGCGAGCGCTCGTTGTCCAGCGGCAGCTCGACGTTCACCACGTCCGGTACGAGGTTGGTCCGCCACATTGCCCGGCCACGCACCGGGTCGGGGACGATGTCCTCCGGCGGCCGGTAGTAGTCGCCGTCGTCGGCGAAATCGACGAGCCTCGCCGGATTGTCGAACACGAAGCTCTCGCTGGAGAAGATGTTCATGATGGGTGGCGCGTTGGTACCGGCCAACAGCAGCGCCGGGTCGGATGAGCCGTTGACGATGCGGTGGTTGGCGTTGGGCGGGATGGCGAACATGGATCCCGGGCCCCACTCGAAGCGCTGGACTCGCGGCCCGCCCTCCAGCCACACCTCGGTGGTGCCGCGCCCGTCGACGACGAAGAAGACCTCCTCGTACAGGTGCCTTTCCTGGTTGGTGACGCCGCCGCCCGGCACCTCGATCAGGAACATGCCCCACTGACCGTCCGTGCCGTCGGTCTGGATGAAGGCGCCGTTGCCGCCCAGCCGCGCCCACGGTCGCAGTTCCAGCGCGCGAAGGTCGCGCACGCCTATCCCCCGGTACACCGGGATGTCCTGCTCGGCCATGAACCGCTCGTACGGGCGGGCCGGTCGGCGGTATCGGGTGGTCCCCGCGTAGGTCTGCTCCCCGCTCGGTGCGACGAATGCGCTGCTCACCGGGCAACCTCCTGGTCTGGTCTCGCCGGCACCCTCTACTTCAGACCGCTGTACTTCTTGAACAGCGCCACCTGCTCCGGTGAGCTGTCCAGGAACGCGTTCCACGACTTGGTGGCCACCGTGGCGTCCGTGGTCGCCAGCGGGACGGTGAGCTTCGACTGGGTGAAGGTCTTCCAGCCGTCGCTGGCGGCCATCTTGTTGAACGCGGTCCGCACCGTCGACATGATGTTGTCGGGGGTGCCCTTTCGCGCCGCGAGCACGTAGTTCGAGGTGTTCAGGTTGGCCGCGAGCTGGTAGGTCGTCCACAGTTCGCCGGAGGGCTGCGCGTTGGGGTGCAGCTGCTGATAGATCTCCAGGATCGTCGGCACGTTGGGCGCCAGGGGGCTGCGGACGATCTGCTGCTGGGAGTTCATGATGCCGGTCTGGAACAGCGCGTTGAACTTGCCGCTCTTGACGTACGGCTGGAACGTCTGGTCGTAGGAGGTGTCGGCGGTCTGCGCGGCGTCGGTCTCGCCGCTGAGCATCGAGGTGGCCGCGTCGGCCCCGCCGCCGCTGAACCCGAAGATCTGCTTGATCGGTATGCCGAGCAGGCCGTCGCCGATGGTGGCCGACAGGGCGCCGGTGCCGCCGGCGGAGGTCTCGGCGACCCGCAGCGGCTTCGAGGACTTCTGCAGTGTCGGGATGTCGGTACCCAGGGCGGCTCGGACCGGCTGGACCAGTCCCTGCGGGAAGCCTCCGATCAGCGGCTGGTCCGGAAGGTCGTCGAAGCCCGCGGTCTTGGCGATGTAGCGGGTCGCCATGCCGGCGCCGAAGAACCCGAGAGTCAGGCCGTTGGCCGGTTGCAGGTTGGCCACGTAGTTCAGGCCGACCGACCCTCCCCCGCCGTCCATGTTCTTGACCACCACTGTCGGCTTGCCCGGCAGGAAGTCGCTGAGCTGCGTCGCGGTCAGGCGCGCCAGGACGTCGGCCGAGCCGCCGGCCGCGAACGGGGCTACGAGGGTGATTGTCTTGCCGGCGAAGGTCACCGCGTCCGTGCCGGACGCCGAGGAGCCGCCCGCGCTGCCGCTGCCGTTCACCCCGACGCTGCATGCCGCCAGTACCGTTGCCGCCGCGAGGACGGACACCACCCGGGTCACCGGCGATCTGAGAATACCGTTCATGACTTCGACCGATCCCATCTACGTCTCCGCGGCGCGGGTACCACCGCGCGCCGGGTGCGAGTCATAGGTCATGCGTCACGCGACTGGCCGGATCCCGCGCGGAGAATTCGCCGGCGCGTCCGGTCACACTGTGGTGCGTCGATCCCGCCTCCCAGAGCGGCGGGTTTCGAAATATCTTATATCCTGCAGGTGATAGAGGGAACAGTCGAAAGTCGATCCGTGCCCCGACTCGCGGGGCGCAGGCCGAGCCCGGCAGCACAGCGGCCCGCGCCACCCGCGGCCGGGACCGCCCGCCGCCCGCCGGCACGGGCACGTCGGCCAGCGCGGGCGGTCGGGCGGTGCGGGCGGTGCGGGCGATCAGGCGTAGAGGTCGTCGGTCATGATGGAGGTGCCGCCGTTCGCGGCGAGGTTCCGCTCGAACTCCTCGCGGATGTGCGGATCCTCCTTGCGGTAGCTGATGCTGTTGCCACCGTCCTCGATGTTGGCGTTGGTCCACACCTTGGTCTTGTTGGTCCGCCCGTACTCCTGCGACCAGGTGCCGGGGACTCCACCGGAGAACACCAGCAGCCGCAGGGGTCCGGCGCTGGTGCCGAAGTGCTGGTGGAACCAGGTGCCGCCGCCCGGTGCGGCGGCGACCATGCCGCCCTGCACGTAGTCGACCCGCTCGACCAGGTCCGCGTGGCCGCTTTCCCACGGCCGGGTACCCACCTGGTTCGGCCAGTTGTACGTGTAGCCCGAGCCCTTGACGCAGATGAGCACGGCGCCCGACTTGTGGTGGTGCGCCTTGGAGTACCGGCCCGGCACGTGCTCGCCGATGAAGCAGCGGAAGTAGCCGCCGGCCATGTTCGGCTCGATCCGCCGGTAGCCGGGCGAGCGCTGGTTGTCCAGCGGAAACTCGGTGTCGACGATGTCCGGGATGATGTTCGTCTTCCACATCGCCCGGCCCAGCTCCGGGGTCGCCAGGGTCTCGGTGTTGGGCTTGTAGTAGTCGGCCGAGCCGTCGTAGCGCTCGACGAACGCGAACGGGTTGTCGAACACGAAGTCGAGGTTGTCGAACGTGTTCATCACGGTCGGCGCGGTGTTGCCCACCAGCAGCAGCGCCGGGGTCGACCGCGCGTTGACCAGCTGGAAGCGGGCGTTCATCGGGATCGCGAACAGCGAGTTCTTGTGCCACTCGAACCGCTGGCGCCCCGAGCCGTCCGGCAGGCTCAGCTCGGTGGTCCCCTCGCCCTCGACCACCCAGCACTTTTCCTCGAAGCAGTGCTGCATCGGTTCGGTCGAGCCGCCCGGCGGGATCTCGATGACGTGCATGCCCATCAGGTCGGTCGTGTTGTCCAGGTCGATGAACGTGGCGTTGACGCCCATCCGCGCCCACGGCTTGAGCTCCAACTCGCGCACGTCGTGCACGCCCGGTCCGATGAAAACCGGAATGCCCTCGTCCGCCATGTAGCGCTGGTACGGCGTGGGCTGCCGGTTGACGCGCATCGTCCCGGCGAACGATCCATCCAACGGTTCCTTGAACTGCTCCTCAGACACGGACGCTCCCTTGTGGTCGGCGTGGGCGAAAGGACGCGGGACAGCACGGCTCGGCGCGGGGACCCGCAGTAAAGTCCGCGACGCTGGCCGGCAAAGCTATATCCTATAGAAGATATGAGCGAGGGTCACGGGTCAAGTCCCCGCTGTCCCCGCCGCGTCAGGTCAACTTGGGCGCGATGCTCACCTTGGCCAGCTCGCTGAGGTACAGCTCGCGGATCGCGGGATCCTCGTCCTCATACTCGATCTGCGTCTTGCGCTCCCGGATCTGCTCGCTGCTGGCCGCGAACTGGCTGTTCATCCGGGCCGTCACGGGGTAGCGGTAGTTACCCATCTTGACCGCGAAGTAGCGTGCTGGCTCCCCGCTGACGTTGAAGTGCTGGTGGTACATGTTGTCCGGCGGCGAGTAGACCACGCCGTGGCACCAGTCGACCCGGTGGCGCGTCGTGTCCCCCTCGTACCACAGCAGCGAATAGCCGGCGCCGGTGACCGGGTAGATGTGCGTGCCGCCCATGTGCCGGTGCGCCTTCTTGTACCGGCCCACCGCGATCTCCGACATGTGCGCGTGCAGCACCCCGTCGGCGAGCATGAACTGGATGCCGTTGCTCGCCGTGCCCCGGCGCTCCAGCGGCCGCAGTTCGGCGAAGACCCCCAGATCCGGCACGAAGTTGGTTTCCCAGAAGTTGTGCGTCAGGTCGGCGTGCAGGTCGGACAGGTGCCGCCCCTCGCCGCGGAAGTGACCGGCCGGGCCGCGCAGGCGCTCGGCGAACTCGAAGTCCACATCGAAGATGAAGTCCGCGTTGTGCAGCAGGTTCATCATGATGGGGAACGCGGTGGTCAGCGCGATCCTGGCCGGCTCCCGGCCGCTGGCGTTGAACAACTGGTACCGCGCGTTGAGCGGCAGCGCGAACATGCTCTTCGGGCCCCACTCGAAGCTGTGGCTACAGTCGCGGGTCTCGATGGTGGTGCTGCCCCGACCGGAGATGACGTACGCGACCGCCTCGAAGAGGTGGTGCTGCGGTACGAGCGCCTGGCCGGGCGGCAGGTCGAGCAGCCACAGGTCGAGGAAGTCTCCCCGTCCGGCCACGTTGACCACGGCGCCGTTGACGCCCAACCGCGGCCACGGCGCGACCGGCGCAGTGCGCAGGTCGACCGCGAAGTCCTCGATGAGCGGCACGCCCTCACCCTCGACCCAGTCGCGGTACGCGTTGATCAGAAACCGGGTGTCCGGATCCGCGACCGATGCGTCACTCATGCTGGTGCCCTCCTTCCGTCCACGCGCCGTTCGACGCGGCCTGGCGCGGCGGATCGCCCGGGGCGGTCCGCCCCGCCGCATCGAACAGCAACGACTTGATGACCACCGGGAACACGCCGGCCGGCCAGATGCGGGGCCCGATGTCGACGTAGTCCAGCGGCGCGAACTCCAGGTTGTCCAGGCAGACCAGCGGACCGGGCAGCGCCATCTCCTCGACCAGCAGGGCGCCCAGCGAGGCGGCCAGGTCCCGGTCCAGCAGGATGACCGCGGGCGGCGGCTCACCCGCCGCACCGGCGAACCGGCCGCCGCGCAGGCCTTCGGCGATGCCCTCGGCCAGGGCCCGCAGCCGGGGGTACGACGGCGGGCCGCTCCACCGCAGCGCGATGGCGAACGGGTCGCCGCCGGAGAGGTCGCGCGCCCTGGCCGCCCGCGCGATGGCCGCCGCCACCGCCTCCGGCGCGATGTCGCCGGCGAGGTCGATCCTCGGATGCACGACCGGCAGGTTGCGCAGCGGCAGGGCCGCCCCGGACACGGCCACGGTGTTCCCGGTGACCTGTACCGAGAACTGCGAGGCGCCCACCACCGTGGCGCGGATGCCCTGCCCGGTGTCCAGTACGGGCGCCGCCAGCGCGCCGCGGGCGATCGCCGCCCGGATCTCGGCCGCGATGGCCCGACCGAGGTCGCCGTGGTCGGTGCGGTCCCGGTCGAAGATGTACTCCGCGACCCCGCCGGAGAAGGTCACCGCGTCCGCGCCGGTCATCAGGTCGAAGACCGGTTCCGTGAGCACCAGGTCGGGCCGCAGTTCCGCCGGGCGCCCGGCGGGCACCGCCAGGATCTGCGCCGCGACCGCGGCGGCCAGCGTCCGCTCCGCCTCCGGGCCGAAGAATTCGCCCGGGCGCGGAGCGCCACCCGACCCCGCCCCATCGAGCCCACCCGGCCCCACCCCGTCGAGTTCGCCCGGCGCGGCCAGCGCGCCCGTCGCGGCGGCGACCACCGTCACCCGCCGATCGGCGTCCCAGGCGACCATCCGTCCGCCCACCTCGATCGCGGCCGTCGCCACCACCTCACCGGCCTTGATGAGGGCCAGTTTGGTGGTGCCGCCGCCGATGTCGACGCAGAGCACCGAGGTGCCGTCCCGGCAGGACGCCTCGACCGAGCCCGATCCGTGCGCGGCCAGCAGTGCCTCCAGGTTGTGCCCGGCGGACACGCAGACGAAGTCGCCCGAGCCGCTGGCCACCGCGCCGGCCAGGGCCCGGGCGTTGCGCCGCTTGAGCGCCTCCCCGGTCAGGATGACCGCGCCCGTGTCCACGGCCTCGGGCGCGATGCCGGCGCGGGAGCGGCACTCGCCGACGAACCCAGCGACCGCGTCGGCGTCGATGAGGCCGTCGGCGAGGTACGGGGTGAACACCACGGGCGAGCGCCACAGCACCTCCCGCGACACCACCCGGTACCGGCTGGACAGTCCGAGCGCCTCGCGGCGCAGCCGCACCCGGGAGAACATGAGGTGCGAGGTGGATGAGCCGATGTCCACCCCGACCGAGGTCAGCGTGACGTTGTCCAGCAGGTCGAAGATCCGCCCGGGCATCGCCGGGCCAGCGGCCACCGGCCCGGGCCCGCCCGCGGACGGCGGCTGCGACTCGGTCATCGACGCTCCCTTCGGCTGCGAACGGCGGGTACGGATGGCGGTTGAGGCCGCTGGGCGTCAGATGAAGCTGGGGCCGATCAGCGGGATCGGCATGGCCACATTGAGGACCAGAACGAACAGCACGTAGAAGGCCACGCCCACGGCCGCCGCCATGAGGGCCGAGCGGATCAGGCCGCGCCGGGTGGACATCATGTACCCGAAGACGAAAACGATCATCCCGATGAGGAAGCCGAACCCGTAGCTGAGTGCCGCGGCGACCACGAACCAGCCGAGGCCGGCCAGCGACCGGTTCACCGGAAGCTCGGCCGGGGGCTCGGCGGCCGGGGCCGCGTCCAGCACACCGGTCGCCGTGCCCGCCACCGCCGGTTCCGCGAGCCCCGCGCCGCCGCCCGGCACGCGCGTGCCGCTCGGCTCGGGTACCAACGAATCCGGGGCCGGACCACCGACCGGAGCCGCGGCGTCCGGCACCGCGCCCACACCCACGCCGCCCACGTCCGCGCCCGGGCTTACGCCCGCGCCCGCAGGGGAATCGCCCACCGGCGTGGCGCGGCGGTGACGGGTCATCGCCCGCACCTCCACGCCGATTTCCAGCAGGCCGAGCACCACCAGCAGGCCGCCGATGGCGGTCGGGAACGCCCTCGCCTCCAGCGGCCAGTGCCAGGCCAGGGTCAGCGCGACCGCGCCCAGCACGGTGAAGCCGGCGGCCAGGCCGAGCGATCCCCAGGTCCACGCCCGGCTCGGCCCGTCCGCCTCGGCGACCGTGCCCGACGCCACGGCCCGCCGCCGGGATCGCGACTTGCGCCATGCGGTGCCCACGGCCAGCACGATGGTCAGCGCGAACAGCACGTCGACCACCGGCGAGTGCAGCCAACTGGTCTTGTAGGTGCCGACGCTGATCCACAGGAAGCTCTCCGCGTTGCCGCCGAGCACGAACCCGAGAATCACCGGCACGACCGACCACCCGGCCCGGCGCATGAGCCAGGCCACTACGCCGGTGACGATCAGGGTGACCACGTCGCTCCAGCGCGCCGCCGAGACCGCGCTGCCGATGATGACCAGCGCGCTGACGATCGGCATGAGGGTCATCGCGGGCACCACGCTGATCCGGGCCATCGACTTGAGGAACACGAACGACAGCGCCGCGCCGATCACGTTGGCCAGTACCAGCATCCAGATCATGAAGTAGGTGATGTTCAGGTGCGTGCCGAGCATGGACGGCCCCGGGTTGATGCCGACCACGACGAAGGCGCCGAGCAGGATCGCCATCGCGGCCGAGCCGGGTACGCCGACCGCGATGGTGGGCACCAGCGAGCCGGCCTCCTTGGAGTTGTTCGCCGAGGCGGGGGCGATGACGCCCTCGATGACGCCGGTGCCGAACCGCTCGGGATGCTTGGAGATCTGCGCCGCCTGCCCGTACGCGACCCACTGCCCCACCGCGCTGCCCAGCCCGGGCAGCATCGACATCACCGCCCCGATGAGGCTGCCACGCACCAGCAGCCCGGGGCGGGCCAGCACGTCCTTGACTCCGGTCAGCACGCCGCCGGACAGCTGCGGGCGCTCCGAGACGCCGTGCCGGCCGCGCGCGTGCAGCTCCATGATTTCGGGTACCGCGAAAAGACCCAACGCGATGGCCACCAGCGACAGCCCGTCCAGCAGGCTGAGGCTGCCGAAGCCGTACCGCACGATGCCGGTCTGGGCGTTGGTGCCGACCGAGGCCAGCAGCATGCCGAAGCACGCCGCCACGATGCCCTTCAGCACGCTCTTGCCGCTGAGGCTGCCCACCATGGCCAGTCCCAGCAGGACGATCGCGAACAGCTCCGGCGAGCCGATGTCCACCACCAACGGCCGCAGCACCGGAATGAGCAGAAACAGCATGACCGCGCCGATGAGCGCGCCGACCATGGCGCTGAAGATGGTGGCGCCCAGCGCCCGGGCCGCCTCGCCGCGCTTCGTCATCGGGTACCCGTCGGGCACCAGGGCCGCGCACTCGGGATGAGCCGGTATGCCGATCAGTATCGAGGTCATGTCGCCGGTGATGCTGAACACCGCGTAGGTGCTCAGCAGCAGCGCGAACGCCTCGAACGGCGACATCGTGAGGGTGAACGGCAGCAGCAGCACCAGCACCACCACGCCGCCCAACCCGGGAAGCAGACCGGTGAGCAGTCCGATCACGATGCCCACCATCATCAGCAGCAGCACGCTGCCGTTCGCCACATGCCCCACGCTGTTGAGAAACGCGTCGACCACGTCGTGTCACCCGCCTTCGTCGGTCGCGGTGCGGGCCCGAGCCACGCGTGCGGTCCGGGCCCGCACCGGGCTACTTGCCGTTCGCCGCGTTCTCCAGTGAGGTCAGCAGGTCACCCGAGGTGGCCAACAGGTTCTTCAGCAGCGTGGCCGCCTCCCCGTTGCCGACGCTGACCGCACCACCGAGCGTGGTGTTGAGCTTGGTCTTGACCTTGTCGTCGGCGGCCATCTTGTCGAACCCCTGCCGCAGTGCGGTCAGCGCCGCGGGCGGGGTGTCGGGGCGGGCGCATAGGAACAGGCCCAGCTGCACCATGTCGGCCAGCTTCAGCACCGCGTTCCACTCCGGTCCCGTGGGGGCGTGGCCGAACTGCTGCTGGTACACCTCCTGCAGGGTGGGGAACTCCGACAGCGCGGGCGAGCGGACCAGCGTGTTGTTCGGGCCCGGGTCGCCGACCTGGTAGAACGGGTACACGATGCCCCGGTCGGACAGCGTCTTGTAGGAGCTGAGGTAGGCGCCGGCGGCCGGCGAGGCGGTGTCGGCCTCGCCGCGCTCCAGCGCCAGGGCCACCGGGCCCGCACCGGAGTAGCCGTAGACCTCCTTGACCGGGATGTTCAGCAGCCCGAAGCCGAGGGTCATGTCGATGACGCCGGTGCCGCCCGGCGCGGTGCTGCCCGCCTTCAGCGGCTGCGCGCGCTTTTGCAGCGCCGCGAGGTCGGTGCCGGCGGACTTGCGCACGACCACCACCAGCGGAGCGGTGACGTCGCCGATGATGGGCATCTTGTCCAGCGGGTAGTCGGAGCCGGCCTGCTTGAACATCCAGCGCAGCACCACCGCCGTGTCGGGCAGCGCGAGATTGAGTCCGTCGTTGGGGAACACCTGGGCGACGTTCTTCATCATCACGCTGCCCGCGCCGCCGGCGTTGTTCTTCACCACGACGTGCGGATGGCCGGGGATGTAGTCCGGCAGGTACTGCGCCAGCAGCCGTGCGGTGGTGTCACCGTTGCCGCCGGGCGAGGACTTGGTGGTGATGGTGATGGTCTTGCCCTGGTAGAACGTGGCCGCCTTGTCGCCGGCGGCCCCACCGGCCGAGGAGCCACGCCTGGCGCAGCCGGCCATCCCGACGACCAGCACGAGCGACAGCAGGACGATGCCCATCGGTCGCGCTCGCCCGGATACCCTTGCCCTCACGGTTTCCCCTTCCCCTCGCGTCGGTGGCACCGTGCGGGGACGCGGCAGTGCCGCACTCACGGGCACACCGAACTGTCGTGCCGGAACTGCGCTTGCGCTGCGGCTGTGCCGGAAAAGGCACAGGGTGGCTGATTGAGCATCAGGGCCGCCGGCGGCGGCCTTGCGCCGGTGCGCACCGGCGCGTGCGACAGGTACTCGGTCGGGAGGATCGCGAACAGACCCACCCGCCGACACGGTTCGCGGTGCACCCATCCGGTGACACAACCCCGGCACCGCCGGCGCTGTTCAGGGGACCTGGGCGTCCATGAATTTGCAATAGGCTATAAACGATTTCGGCTCCTGTCAACGACGCCGAGACACCGGGCCGGCATCGAACACCGTCAGTGGTAAGGAATCCTCGCGGTACCAACGCGACACCCGCCGTGGTAGCATCCACGCCTATAACCTGCACAACTGTTGGTCTTACGGTTCCGCGAATGCCGGATTCTTGAGCAGGCCGCGTTCTCGAGCAGGATGGTTGAGCCACATGCGATCACGCACCCTGGGCCAGGGCCTTGTCACGTCGGCGATCGGTCTCGGCTGCATGGGGATGACCCAGCCCCGGGGCGGCGGCGCGGACGAGTCCGAGTCGATCCGCACCATCCGGCGGGCACTCGATCTGGGCGTCACCCTCATCGACACCGCCGACACCTACGGCCCACACACCAACGAGGTCATCGTCGGCAAGGCCATCGCCGGCCGGCGGTCCGAGGTGGTTCTCGCGACGAAGTTCGGCATCGTCAAGGACGCCCAGGGCCGGCGGTCGGTCGACGGCCGGCCGGAGTATGTGCGCCGCTGCTGCGACGCGTCCCTGGCCCGGCTGGGCATCGACCACATCGACCTGTATTACCAGCACCGCATCGCGAGCGACGTTCCGGTCGAGGAGACCTGGGGCGCGATGAGCGAGCTGGTCGCGGCCGGCAAGGTGAGGTATCTGGGCATCTCGGAGGCGTCCGCGGCGACCGTCCGGCGCGCTCATGCCGTGCACCCCGTCGCCGCCTCGCAGAACGAGTATTCGCTGTTCACCCGCGAGCCCGAGAGCGAGCTCATGCCGACGCTGCGCGAGCTGGGCATCGGGCTCGTCCCGTACAGCCCGCTGGGCAAGGGGTTGCTGTCCGGCGCCATCGGGGCGGACGCGACGTTCGACACGAAGGACAGCCGCGCGATCAACCCGCGCTACCAGGGCGACAACATCGGGCGCAACGTGGCCGCCATCGAGCCGCTGCGCGAGCTGGCCCGGGCCAAGGATCTGACCGTGGCGCAACTCGCCCTCGCCTGGCTGCTGCGCCAGGGACCCGACGTGGTGCCGATTCCCGGAACCAGGAGCGTGTCCCGGCTGGAGGAAAACGCCGCGGCGGTAGCGGTCGAGCTGACCGGCGAGGACGTCGCGCGGATCGGCGCGCTGCTACCGCCGGGCATCGCGGCGGGCGACCGGCGGGCCGCCGAACCGATGGTCAACGCCGGCGCCTGAGGGGTTGGCCGGGTCCGGGTCGCGCGGACGCGGCCCGGACCCCGCCGCCTCAGCCGTCGAGCAGGTCACGCAGCAACCGGCCGTACCCGTCGATCTTCACCCCGGCGGTGGCGCCCGACATCCGCAGGCCCTTCCACAGCGTGCACTGCATGCTCGACACGACCGTGGTGTTCAGCTCGCGCTCGAGCCGGTCGATGATGTCGGCCACCGGGAACGGCGCACCGGCGAAGTAGATGCCGTCGGCCCCGCCGGCCGCCTCGAACGTGCGCCTGGCCAGCTCGTACCCGGCGCGCAACGGCGCCATGCGCAATTTGCGGTACTCCACGCCGAGGCTGTCCAGGGCCGGCACCTCGAACCCGGACTTGACGAGGAATTCCCGCAGCAGCTCCGGAAACGGGTCGGGGAACGGTGTCACGACTGCGATCCGCCGCATGCCCAACAGGCGCATGGCCTCCACCGCCGCGGACTGGGCCGCGCTCGTCTGGATCCCGGAGGCCCGCCCGATCCGCTCCACGAGCACGTTGTCCGACCCGTACCCGCCGACGACCACGGTCGGCGAACCGCCCAGGATGATGCAGTTGGGCTCGGTGCGGGCCAGCCGCCGGGCCGCGTCCTCCGCCCGGCTGAGCGCCTCGTTGATCTGGTCGGGGGTGATGTCCGTGACGCCGAGGGCGGTACGCACGATGGTCACCCCGGGCGGAGCCATCCGGTAGAACTGGCGCGACGAGGATTCGTCCACCGCGCCCGGGCTCAGGAACCCGATGCGGGCCCGCCAGCCATAGCCGTCCGAAAACAACCTGTCGTCGTCGGTCTGACTCACTCGTACCTCTCCTTCACCGCGGCGGCCGCCGCCATCCGCTCGTAGTGCAGCCACACCTCGCGTTCGGCGAAGCGGGCGCCGGGCGAGCCCGGTACCGGCATCAGCTCCTCGATCTCCTCGGGGCTGACCTGATAGTCGCTGCCGGCCTGGTGCGCCGCCACGCTGGCCGCCGCTATGGTCTGCAGCCGGATGGCCCGCACGGTGGCCTCCTGTACCGTGGCGCCGACCGTCACCACGCCGTGCCCGCGCAGCACGCACGCGTCGTGGCCGGCCATGAACTCCGCCAGTTGGGCGCCCCGCTCGGCCGAGGAAATGAGCCAACTGTGCGGATAGATGGGCGGTGGGTTCACCGCGATGGCCATGGCGCCGGGGTCGAAGGCGCCCATCACCGGGCGCAGCGGGATCTCGGCGATGCCGGCCAGCCAGTTCGACCACGGGTGCACGTGCACCACCGCGCCGGCATCCGGGCGCAGCCGCAGCAGCTGGCCGTGGATGTGCCGCTCGATCGGCAGGCGCATGCTGCCGGGCGGGTCGGTCGGGTCGGGATCGAAGTCCACCTCGGCGATGGCCGTGCGGGTGAACCGCAGCCCCGGCTCCGACTCCAGCCGGCACCGCAGCAGCATCCGCCCGTCGCCCACCCGGGCACTCACGTGCCCCGTGGTCTCCCGTGCCAGCCCGGCCGTGCCAAGGATCCGGCTCGCCGTCGCCACCTGCTCGTACAGTTCCTGCCTGTCCGTCTCGGCCATGCCCACGCCGGTCAGCCCTCCGCTCGCTGGTAGGTCGTCACGATGTCCTGCAGCACGATCTCCCCCTGCCACTGGCAGGTCGCGCACCACACGACGAAGCTGGTCGAGGCGCCCGACCAGTACTCGGCCACGAAGCCGCGGTCGTCGTCGATCGGCGCGCGGCACCGGGGGCAGTGCCATCGGTACTCGGTCACTGGGTTCTCCTGTCACCCGCCCTCGGGGGCGAAGCCGGCGGCGGGTCAGGCCGACGTGATCGGGATCTGTTCGCCGGTCCGGCTGGACTCGCGGATGGCGAGCAGGACCTCCAGGGTGGCTCTGGCCCACCGGCCGTCGTGGGACGGCAGCGGTGCGTCCCGCCGCCAGGCCTCGTAGAGGATGTCGAGCTCCGCCTCGCGCTCCAGTGAGGCGCGCGGCACCGGGATCTCGTGCGCCCCGGTGTCGTCGTAGCGCACCAGCCCGTTGGGGCTCTGCCGCAGGTCGCCCCCGGTGCCGCTGACAATGGTCAGTCCGTAGAACGGATGCCGGCGCCGGGCCGGGTCGGGCGGCGGGCCCGAGCGCAGCCACTGGCCCGCGCGCTCGCCGCCCAACCGCATCGAATCCTTGTACGCCGCCTCCTGCTCCGCGGAGGCGAACGCGCCGATCGTACGGCGGGACGTCGCGTGCGTGTCGGCCGGCCGGGGATCGCCGTTCTCGCCGATCCCGAACGTCAGCTCGCTGCTGTCGAAGTAGCCGTACCCGCTGAACACGATGGTCGCCACCGCCCCGCCGTCGAACGACAGCAGGGCCATGAACCCGCCCTCGGTCGGATGTCGGGGATCGACCGAGCTGGTGACCGCCCGCACCGACCGCACCGGCCGGCCGGCGAGCAGCCGGATGATGTCGACCGAGTGCGGCCCCTGGCGGAACACGGTGCCGCCGCCCTTGGTCGCGTCCAGTTCGTCCGGCAGCCGGCCCCGGTAGAGCCAGTCGGTGTAGTACAGGTTCTGCAGCATGTACACGGAGCCGATGGCACCGGACTCGATCAGCTCCGCCATCTTGAGGATGGGCGCGTCGAAGCTGTGCGTGTGGCCGGCGAGCAGCCGGACCCCGGCGCGCCGCGCGGCGTCGATCATCTGGTCGCACTGCGCGAGAGTCAGCGCCATCGGCTTCTCTACGATGATTTCCTTGTGGTGCGCGGCGACGGTGGTCACGTGCTCGCAGTGGAAGGCGTTGGGGCTGGCCACGTAGACCGCGTCCACGTCCGGCGCCGCCGCTAGCCGCTCCACCGTCTCGTACGCGGGACGGTGATACCTGTTCGCGAACTGCTCGCGCGCGGCGGGGCGCACGTCGCAGCCGGCCACGAGTTCGAGGTGCGGGTGGTCGGCGATCTCGGGAATGATCTGGGTGCTGGCCGTACCGAGACCGACGATGCCCACCCGCATCACGCGTTCCCGCCGGCCGAGCCGATCAGGCATGCGCGGCCGCCTGCCGCAGGTACAGGTCGACGATCTGGTCGAGGATGGGGCTGTACCGCATGCCCGGGCCGCGCTCGATGTCCTCGCGGATGCCTTCCGCGCCCCGGTAGTAGAGCTCCTCCTCCTGCGGCAGCTCGACGATCCCCGACGGCGGCGGCTCGCGGATGACTCCGATCGGGTCCTTGCCCTCCGCCACCTTCGCCATCTCGGACACCAGCAGTTGCCGGTACATCACCACGCCACGGTCCGAGGCGCCCAGATGCTCGGTGGTGCGGTCGGCCACGCGGCCCTGGGTCAGCCAGGCCATCATGTCCTGCCCCTCCACCGTGTCGAGGATGAGCTCACCATTTTCGTCCTGGTAAGGCACCTCGAAGATCGGTACCGAATCCTGTGGCGGGATGTCCACCCCGGACGGGCGGAAGCAGCTGTACCACCAGATCAGCGTGTTCTCGTCGTCCACCGGCACCCGCACCTGGAAGCCGTGGGTGCCGTTGCGGCCCACCCGCAGGATGTTCGGGAACACGATGGGATGCCCCACCCGCCAGGCCTCGTCGTCCTCGGTGGTGCCCTCGACCACGCGGCGCTTGATGATGCCCCACTCGAACTGGTCGAAGCCGATGCGCAGGTGCTTGCGGACGATCTGCGAGGTCGGCGGCTTGCCCTGCTGCTCGTAGACGTAGTTGCCGTAGTGCCCGTGCAGCCACTCGAAGTGCACCGGGTCGAGCGAATTCTCCATGGGCTGCAGCCAGTTGACCGGCAGCACGGTGTAGCCGGCCTGGCGGATGGCGCCGGGCCAGGTGTAGACGTCGAACGGCGGCAGCACCGGGGCCGGGGCCGGGCCGAGGTAGGCGAACAGCAGCCCGCCCAGTTCCCGGACCGGGTACGCGTTGATGCGGACCCGGTCGCGGAACCTGCTGTGGTCGGACTCGGCCGGCTGCTCCAGGCACGCGCCCTCGGGTGAGTACAGCCACCCGTGGTAGGAGCAGCGCAGCCCGTCCGGTCCGGGAATGCCGTAGAACAGCGAGCATCCCCGGTGCTCACAGCGCTCGGCGATCAGCCCGTAGGTGTGCTCGCCGCCGCGGAACAGCACCAGGTCCTCGCCGAGCAGCCGCACGCGCTTGGTCCGCGCCTGCCGTAGCTGCTCGACCCCGGCGACCGGATGCCAGTAGCGCCGGAGCAGGTCGCCCATGGGCGTGCCCGCCCCGACTTCGGTCAGTCGCTTGTTGAGGTGCGCACTGAGCATCGAAAACCTCCCTGGTGGTCGGACTCGCACCCGTCGTCGCGGGCGCGGGAACTCTCCCCGCGCCCTCCCGCGCCGGCTACGGCCAACCCTTCTCGACCGGCACCATCCGGCCGGCGTCCCGCTCCGCGAGCAGTCGGCGGTAGTACCGCCAGCTCCAGTCGGCCCAGCCGTCGTGGACGGCCGCGGCCGTGTCGCCCTGGCTGCTGCTCCCCGAGGAGTCGCCGATCTCCTCCGCGGACAGGTGGATGATCTCCCGGCCGCTGTTGGCCAGCCGCCAGGTCATGCGTGCCGCGCTCTCGTAGGCGATGGCCCGGATCGTGGCCTCCCGCACGGTGGCCCCGGTCGCCACGATGCCGTGCCCGCGCATCAGGCAGACGTGCTTGTCTCCCAGCGCCGCCACCAGGCCCTCCGCCCGCTCCGGGCGATCGATCATCGCGGCGCTGGGGTAGGTCGGGACCCCTTCCAGGATCACCCGGATCGGCGCGTAGTCGTACACCCGCATTGGCAACACCTCCACGCCGGCCAGGCCACACATCAGCGCCCCCGGCGGATGCGCGTGGACCACCGCGCCGATGTCCGGCCGCGCCTCGTAGATCGCCGCGTGGATCGGCCATTCGATCGGAATGGTCGGACCATTTTGGTCGCCGTAGACCCTACCCTCCTTGAAGGCAAGCGAGGCCACCTGCGAGGACCGGGTGAACAACAGCCCCTCCTCATCGGGCGTGCGGCACCTCAGCAGCACCTCGTCGTCGGAGGGGCGGGCACTGACGTGTCCGACCACGTCGTTGAGCACCCCGAACAGGGCGAGGATGCGACAGGCATCGCGCACGTCGTCACGGACCTGCTCGTCGCTCATTTCACCACTCCCAACAGTTGGTCGCCGGTCGCCTTGACCTTCTTGCCGGACGCGCGGCTGACGAAGTCGACCGTGCGCTGCAACTGCTCGGCGGTCAGGGTCGGTTCGGCGGGGGTGACGTTGGCGATCTCCGCCCAGGCGGTGTCGAACACCTGCTTGTCGACCTTGGCGAAGTAGCCCGTGCGTACCGTCTCGGCCGCCTGGTCGGAGTTCGCTTTCAGGTACGCCTCGGCCTGACCGATCGCCTTCACGAATCGCGACGTGACGCTGGCGTGCGACGTGACGTACGAGGCCGATGCGAGCACGGTCTCCGTCGGCGCCTCGTGCAGGTCCGGCAGGTCACCCGCCGGGCAGCTCACCAGTATCTGCGCGCCGGCCTGCTCGATCGCCTCGGTCGTGACGGGCAGGCCGATGGTCATGGCGTCGATCTGGCCGGTCTTCATGGCGGTGATCGCCGCGCTGCTGGCCACCGCCTCCATGTTCAGCTCCGACGGGTCGACGCCGCCGGCCCTGGCCAGGTCGGACAGCACGTAGTACGGCTCGCCGCTGGTCGAGATGACACCGACCTTGAGGTGTTTGAGCGCCTGACCCTTCTGGGCGAGCGTGGAGTTCGCGTTCAGTCCCAGCTGTGCCGCCTTTTTTTTGGAGACGACCACGTCCAGCCCCTCGCCGGTGTTGACCGCCGCGATGCTCACGATCTTTTGTCCCTGCTGGACGGCGTCGAGTTGATGGAACACCGAGCTGAAGCCGAACTGCGCCGAGCCGGACTGCAGCGCGGGCACCGTCGCACCGCCGCCGCTGACCGTGGTGATGGAGACGGTCAGCTTCTGGTCCTTGAAGAACCCCTGTTTCACGGCGATATACAGCGGCGCGTACGAGATGGACGCGGTCGACACCACCACCTTGACGCTGGCCGGCCCGCCATCGTTGCCTGACCCGGACTCATCGTTCGAGCCACCGCAGCCGGCCACCAGCAGCACGGTGGCCGCCGCGACCGCGCAGGCGCCCGTGCGTCTCGCCGGGATACGTTTCAATGCGTTCACTGGGCACGTCCTCACTTGCCAAAGAGTCGGAATGCAAGGCGAACCACGATTCGGCTCAGCTCAGGGCCGTGACGCCCTTGATCTGCAGGGCCCATCGCCGGGTGTACCGGCCGTAGACATAGGTCAGTGCCACGTCGAACACGACCGCTATCACCATGACGGCGAACAGGCCGGCGAACAGGCCGACCGTGTCGAAGGTGTTGGCCGCGTTCAGGATGACGTAGCCGATCCCCGAGTTGGAGGCGATCAGCTCGCCGACGATCGCGCCGACCAGCGCCAACGGGAAGGAGACCCGGATGCCCACGAAGATCCAGCCCAAGGCGGACGGGACGATCAGCTTCAGCACCATCTGCAGCCGGGAGGCGCGCAGCAGGCGCATGGCCTGGATCAGCTTGGCGTCGACCTCCTTGACGCCCTGCCAGGTGTTGTAGAAGACGACGAAGAACACGAAGATGCCGACCATCGCGATCTTCATCGACAGCCCGATGCCGAACCACAGGATGAACAGCGGTCCCAGCGCCACCTTGGGCAGCGCGTACAGGGCGTTGATGTACGGCGACAACAGTCCGGACCACCATCGGCTCATCCCGAGCGCGATGCCGGCGAGCGCACCGGCGACGACTCCGAGCACGAAGCCGGAGATCGTCTCCTCCAGGGTCGTGTAGCAGTTGTGCAGCAGGTATCCGTTGGCCAACCACGAGCCGACCCGCGCCGCGATGGACACCGGCGCCGGCAGGTACACCGGGCTGATGGCCCAGGTCGACACGGCCTGCCACAGGGCGAGCACGATGGCCAGTGGTACGACCCGCAGCAGCACGAACCTCGCCACGGCCGTACCGGGCCGGGCGGCGTCGCGTCCGGCCGCCGGCACCTGCTGGACTTCTTCGACAGTTGCGGTCATGGCGTCGCTCCCGAGGCCGCGGACCTGTGTACGAGCTCCGGGGCGACCAGGGACCAGAGGGTCCGCACGTGCCGCTGGAACTCGGGTGACTCGGTCAGGGACAGCAGGTCCGACCGGTCGCCCAGGTCGTCGATGTTCTCTACGTGGATGACGTGTCCCGGGCCCGGCGAGAAGACCACCACCCGATCGCCCAGCGCCACCGCCTCGGCCAGATCGTGGGTGACGAACAGGATGGTGTTGCCGGTCTGCCGGTGCACGCGCTCCAGCAGGTCGATCTGCATCCTGACCTTCAGCTGGGCGTCCAGCGCCCCGAACGGCTCGTCCATCAGCAGGGTGTCCACACCGGACAGCAGCGCCCGGGCGATCTGCACCCGCTTGCGCATGCCGCCGGACAGTTGGGCCGGGTAGGACGATTCGCGGCCGGCGAGCCCGAAGAGGGCCAGGATCTCCCTGGCCTGCCGGTGGCGCGCCGCCCGTGAGACCCGCCGCAGCTCCAACGGGAGGGCCACGTTGTCCATCACGGTGCGCCACGGAAAGAGGTCATCGCCCTGCGGCAGGTACGCCACGTCGTGGTTGATGGCCACGACGGGCGCACCGTTGTGCCGCACCGAGCCCGTCTCGGGCTCGATGGTGCCGGCGATGAGGTTGAGGACCGTCGACTTGCCACAGCCGCTCGGGCCGACCAGACTGGTGATCTCTCCTCGCGGCGCGTCGAGGGCCACGTCAACGAGGGCCTGGCTGGTCCGCCCGTGCACGGTGAACTGCTTGGACACGCCGTCGATGACCACCGCGCTGCCGGAGGGCCCCGCGCCGTCGTGCGACGGGCCTACGGTTGGGTCGTTCATGTCAGCCCCGATCGGACAGGAGTGCGGCCGCCTGCTCCAGCGCGTCGGCGGCGGCCTGGACCTGATCGGCAGCGGCGCTGTCGTGCGCGGTCTGCAGCAGCCGGTGGATCTCGGCCACGCGTGCCACCGCCGCCGGTGACGACGCGCGGCGGGCCCGGGCCCGCCGCAGGTCGATGTCGGCGATGCTCCAGAGGGTGTCAAGGTAGGTCTCCACCTCGATCTGCTCCTCGAAGCTGGTGGCCCGCAGCAGGCGCCGGCGCACCAGCACGACGTTGTCCGCGGTCAGCTCGCGCAGCTCCAACTCGCGCTCGCCGGTGTGCTCATTCACTGTCGACACTGGCCCACTCCTCGACCTCTTCGAGTTTGGCGGGCAGCGCGTCCGGGTTGTCCGCGCCCTGCCGCTCGCGCCAGAGGTCCTCCCACGGCGTCGAGGAGTCCGCCTCCACGGCCAGCGACCGCAGCCGGTACGACGACGCGTTGTCGCGCTGCGGGGGAAGGGTGCCCTGCTGGACCTGCCGCGCGGCGCGCAGCATCAACCGCCTGGTCGCCACGATGGCCCGGTCGGTCGTGCCCAGGTGCTCCTCGAACCGCCGGCAGACCGGGCCGTCCTGGTCCTCCTGCACGGCCAGATCCTGCACCCGTACGCCGGGGATACCGGTGAACGAGCGGGTCCGCTGCGCCTCGCGGTCGATCAGGTAGTCGTTGCCCAGGTTGCCCAGCGGAATGAAGGTGTCCGGGTCGACGGCGGCGTGCGAGACCCTGCCGCTATTGATCTCCTCCAGCTCGGCCTCGTTCAGCGGCCGGTCGCGCCGCCACGAGACGGTGTATCCCCACATGTTGTGATCGTCGAGCGGGACCGCCGCGGTGAACCGATCGGGCTCGTCCGCGGCCTGTTCGGTAGGGATGATCGTGTAACTGGGCATCATGAACGGGGTGATCCGGTAGTACCTGTTGCCCGAGTCGAGGTTCCGCTTGACCACGACCAGCAGGCCGTGCGGCGCCTCCGCGATGTAGAAGTCGGGGCGGCGCATGTCCTCGGGCGCGAGGATGCCGTTCTCGGGAAGCTGGAACTCCCGGTGCAGGAAATAGTTGTGGGACGAGTCCAGTTCGCCTTCCAGGTTCTGGAAGTAGTTGCACTGCTGCAGGCGTTTGGTGGCGTAGCTGTACCCCTCTGGCAGGAACGTCCAGTCGAAGGCGGGGAACGGCGGGACGTTGTCCGGGTCGCCCAGGTAGGCCCAGACGATCCCGCCCGCCTCATGTGTCGGGTACGCCACCGCGCGCAGCCGGTCCTTGTACGTCGAGTCCGCCGGCTCGGCCGGCATGTCCACACAGGTGCCGTCGACCGTGAACTTCCACCCGTGGTAGACGCAGCGCAGGCCGTTGTCCTCGTTGCGGCCCCAGAACAGGTTGGCGTGCCGGTGCGGGCACCGGGCCTCCAGCAGGCCGACCCGGCCCGAGGTGTCCCGGAAGGCGACCAGCTTTTCCCCGAGCAGGCCCACCCTCACCGGCGTCCCGTCGCGCTCCGGCACCTCTTTCGACAGCAGCGCGGGGATCCAGAAACTGCGGAAGACCGTTCCCATCGGGGTGCCGGGGCCGGTCTGGGTCAAGAGTGCGTTGTCTGCTTCGCTGAGCATCGCGAGGCACTCCAATCTCTTCGGTGAACAGGCCTGGCCCTGGCGGATCGCCGCCTATCCGGCGTCGCCGTCGACCGGCACGAAGAACTCTTCGACGGGCCGCGCTCCGGACAGCAGCCCCATGTGCTTCAGGTACCCGACGATGTCCTCGAGGGCGCGCCAGTTGGCGGTCAGCCCGTACGGAACCGGGTCACGCCCGACCAGGTCCTCGGTCTTCTCCACCCCGTAGTCGTGGCGGGGCCCGGTCGGGCTGTCGTCTCCGGCCAGCACGTCGACGCCGCCCGCGAAGTCATGCAGGAACGGCTCCTTGGCCGCGCGGAACGCCTCGTACAGCCGGCGCCCGCAGTCGGGGTAGCGCTCCAGCAGGGACTCCCGCACGACGATCGTGTGGTGGGGCGGGACGTAGCCCTTGGTCGCGAGCCAGTTCCGCTCGGCCTCTCGGACATCGGGAAACAACGGGCGGATGCCCGGCTCACCGCCGGCCCGGGGGTCGAAGATCGCGTCGACCTCACCAGCCCTCAGCAGTTGGGTCGGGCTGCCCTCGACGGCCCGCGCCGAGTCGGGCAGCTTCTGCTCGGCCAGGTGCTCGTCCCCGGTCACCTGCCAGGTGATCCCGTTCAGGCGGCCCAGGGATTCCAGCAGGATGCCGGTCGACCAGACCACGTCGGTGACCGTGAACGACTTGACCGCGATCCGCGCGCCCGCCAGGTCGGCGACCGACCGCACCGGCGAGTCCTCGCGGACGAACATGCCCACGTGGTCGTACCGTCGCGTCACGAACACCGGCAGCAGCCGCACGGGCAGGCCACGCTCGACGGCGCACAGCGCGGTCGAGATTCCGAATTCGGAAACGTCGTACCGCAGGGTCCTGGCCATCACGCGGAAGGCCGGGAAGATGCCGTTGACCAGGGGGTCGAACTCCAGGTCGAGGCCCTCCGGCCGCACCGCGCCGTCCACGAGGGGACGGGTGTGCGGGTAGCTTGTCAACGCAACCAGTGGCACCTCGACCTCCAGATTTGGTCTTCGCGTGCGCGGTTGTAAGCGGTGATCGCCGGTGGATTTCCGGTGCCGGTAGCCGCTACCAGGCACCCAAGGCTTTCGTAGTCTGTAATCTGTAACCTACGTCGCTGTAACGAGCAATCTACGACGGCCACGCCTCGGATCGCAAGAGTTGCCGGGCGCGATGACCGAGGTCCCGCCGCCGAGCAGGCATGATGGCGCGCCGACTCACCGTCCTGTGTGGACTGTCAGGGCACGGCTAGGCGCACGGCCGGTGGCCGCGTCGCAGTCGATTTTCTCGCCGTCAGATCGCGGCGAGGTCCACCCGCTGGTAGGCCGCCACGTCCGGCTCGATGCCGAGCAGCTTGAGCAGGTTCCCGCCGAGAATCCCGGCCACCGTCTGATCGTCCAGCGCCGCGTATCTGGCGATTTTGGAGATCTCGAAGCCGTAGGGCACCGAGGCACGGTCGGAGCCGAACAGCACGTGGTCCGCACCCAGCGCGCGGACCAGTCGCCCGATGGTCTTGGGGTTGTGCACGCCCGCGCAGTCCACGTAGTAGTTCGAGGTGGGCAGCAGCTTCGCGACCACCATCGTGTCCTCTTCGAGTTCACCGCCGGCGTGCGCGAGGATGAAGTTCACCGAGGGGAAAGACAGCGCCAGGTCGCCGATGAGCGTGGGAGTCGCGTTCCACGGTCCGCCGCTGTGGATGATGACGACCAGGCCGTGCCGCCCGGCTCTTTCCAGTATCGGGTGGATGAAGTCGACGCTGTTGACCGCCGTCGCGCCGAAGTCCTTGAACGGGTGCAGCTTGATCCCCCGCACGCCCCGGGCGGCGTACTGGTCGATCTGGTCGAGGCAGCGGTCGGCGAAGTACGGGTTGATGCGTGCGTACGGGACGATCCTGGTCGGGTACCGCCGCGCCGCCTCCAGCACGTACCCGTTGCCGGAGGTGTAGTCGGTGATGGGCTCGGCCCTGGGAAAGGCCACCGCCATGTCCACACCCGCCTGGTCCATGTCGCGGATCAGATCCTCCGCGTGGTACGCGTCGACGCCGACGTTGGATGTCTGGTATGGCCGGGCTCTGCCCAGATGGACATGGCCGTCGAAGACAAAATGCTCGGTTCCACTCGACGTGACAATCAAGGCCGGCCCGCCTTTCTCGTAGTCTGTAGGCTGCAGAATACGGCGGGCCCGGGACGGATGACAAGATCGAGGCTTGCCGACATCCCGCCCCGTCGGGCAGCACGGACGGAGGAGACCAGGCGATCCCCGGCCTGGTGGCGGGCGCGCGTCAGACGAACTTGCGGGGAATCCCCCACCACAGCTCATCGATGAGCCGAGCGGTCTCGGGGTCGAGGCTGCGGGCGGCGCCGTCGAGTTGCGCGGACAACTGCTCGGGTTTGCTGGCGCCCAGCAGGACGCTGCCCACCGCCGGCCGGCTCGCCACCCACGCGATGACCGTGGCCACCATCTCGGCCGTCCCGGTCGGGCACGCCTTGCGCAGCGCGTCCACGGCCGCGAAGTGCTCGGGCGACCAGTACCGCGACGTGTAGATCTCGCCCATGGAACGGCCGCTGGAGCCCACCTTGACGCTTCCGAAGCGGCCCGAGTTGGGCCCGTCCTCGTACCGGTAACGACCGGTCAGCAGCCCGCCGGCGAGCGCGTTGATGGTCAGCAGCCCGATGCCCTCGTCCAGACACAACGGGACCACCTCCCGCTCGACGTCGCGCATCACCGGGCTGTACTTGAGCTGTGCCGAGATCGGCCGGTGCAGTCCCCAGTGGTCGGCCAGCGCGCACGCCTTGGCGATCAGCCACGCCGGCCAGTTGCAGACGCCGTAGTAGTGCACCGCGCCCCGCTGGACCACCGAATCGAACGCCCGAACCGTCTCCAGCACCGGCGTACCGCGGTCGACCTGATGCGCCTGGAGCAGGTCGATGTGGTCGGTCTGCAGGCGGTCGAGGCTGTCGTCGACGGCCCGCAGGATGTGCCCGCGGCCGAGGCCGCCCGAGTTCAGGCTGCGGGTCATCGGGTAGTTCACCTTGGTGGCGATGACCACCTCGTCGCGCACGTCGCGCGAGGCCACCCACCGGCCCACTATCCGCTCCGCGGCGCCGAGCCGGTCCGGCAGCGACGGGTACGAGTCGGCGGTGTCGATGAGCCTGATGCCCGCGGCGAACGCCCGGTCGAGGATCTCGAAGGCGACCGCCTCATCGGTGCCGTCGCTGCCGAACGACGCGGTACCGATTCCGAGAGCCGTCACCCGTAGCCCCGAGGAGCCCAGCCTCCGTGTGCGCATCACGCGCCTCCCGCCCGGCTTGGTGTTTCCCGCAGAACGATCTCCGCGCTCGATCGTAGAAGGTATGACGGTTAGTCGTCTATCGCCGACGGTCGCCGGGCCGGCTCGCGCGATGTCCCCTCGCGGGCGAACGCGCCTGTGCGATAGTTATCAACCTCTTCGCGCCCCGTCCGGCAATCGAAGAACCCGGGCGGCGGGCACGCGCCCGGGGCGGGCCCATGGGCGGCCGCGCCCGGTGGGGAGATATCGTCGCGAACGGACCACGACGGCGAGAATCGCCTACGGCGAGCCGCTCTGGCCGGAGACTTACCTGGATCCTAGGGGCTCGGTGCGCCCGGGCTCGCGAAGGCGGGAAAAACGCAGTGGGGACTGAGGCGGCCGGACAGACTGCCGCGCACGCACGCCGCGCGCACCTGTTGGGCATGGTGGAGCGGCAGGGCTACTGTACGATCTCGGAGCTCTCGGCGGCGTTGGACGTGTCGGAGATGACCATCCGGCGCGACGTCCAGCGGCTGGCCGACGAGGGCACGCTGCGCAGCGTGCACGGCGGGGTCACCGTCCCGGCGTCCCAGTCGGTCGGCGGCCCGGACCTGCGCGCCCGGTCGGCCCGGATGCCCGCCGCCAAGCGGGCGATCGCACGCGCCGCGATGTCCCTGCTTCCGTCGCACGGGGCCGTCGCCCTCGATGCCGGCACCACCACGCTGGAGTTCGTCAAGGCGCTGCCGCCGGACATCGCGCTGCACGTCGTCACCGCCTCGCTGCTGGCCATCAACGCCCTGTTGGGCCGGCCCAACGTCGAGGTGACCAGCCTCGGCGGGACCCTGCGCCACCGCTCGCAGTCGTTCGCCGGCCCGGCCACCCTGGCCGCGCTCAGCGAACTGCGGGTACGCACGCTGTTCCTGGCCGCCACGGCGGTGTCGGCCGACGCCGTCTACTGCGGCAACCACTTCGACGCGCTGACCAAGCGGCATCTCGTCGAGGCCGCCGACGAGGTGGTGCTGCTCGCCGATTCGAGCAAGTTCGCCGCCTCGGCGATGGTACGGGCGTGCTCGCTGGACCAGGTGGACACCATCGTCACCGACGACGGGTTGAGCGAGTCGGCCCGCGACGCACTGGTGGCACATCACGTCAATGTGGTAATGGTCGATCCGTCCGGTGCGGACACCCAGTCCTGATATTCGACCGGGACACCCGCCGGGCCGCCGCCGCATAGGCTGACGTAATTCTCACACCTCGTGTTAGCAAATTGACATGCTTGGGGATCCCCCCTAACCTCATGATCACCTCGTCCGGCCCTACGACCACCACCCCGCAGCCGTCCACGCCGGGGCGCAACCGGTTCTCGTGCACAGCGCCGCGCCCGGCCGCGGGGAATTCGCGCATCGTTCGCCCGTCCTAGACGTATCTCGAAGGAGCGCCATTCATGTCCCGTGTCCACTCCATCGCCGCGATCGCCGGAGACGGGATCGGCCAGGAGGTCATGCCCCCGGCCGTCGCGGCCGTCGACGCCTGCGGCCGCCGCCACGGTTTCACCGTCGACTGGACGCACTACGACTGGGGTTCGCAGCGCTACCGGGAGACGGGCTACCTGATGCCCGAGGACGGCATCGAACAACTCAAACGCCACGATGCCATCCTCTTCGGCGCCGTCGGCGCGCCGGACATCCCGGACACGACCACCCTGTGGGGACTGCTGATGCCCATGCGGCGGCAGTTCAACCAGTACGTCAACCTGCGCCCGGTGCGGCACATCGCCGGCGTGCCGTCCCCGCTCGCCGACCCGGCCGGCATCGACATCGTGGTGATACGGGAGAACGTCGAGGGCGAGTACTCGGAGGTCGGCGGCCGGGGCGGCCCCGACGGCGACGGGTACGCGGTCCAGGCGTCCCGGTTCACCCGGGATGGCGTCACGAGGGTGGCCGCCTACGCCGCCGAGTTGGCCAGCAGGCGCTCCGGGACACTGACGTCGGCCACGAAGTCCAACGGCATCCTGCACACCATGCCGTTCTGGGACGAGCACGTGGCGCGGGTCGCGGCCGGCTACCCCGACCTGAAGCTCAGGTCGGTGCTCATCGACGCGTTGGCGGCGGCGCTGATCCTGCGGCCCCGCGACTTCGACGTCATCGTGGCATCCAACCTGTTCGGCGACATCCTCTCCGACCTCACCGCCGCGCTGGTCGGTTCGCTGGGCTTGGCGGCGAGCGCGAACCTCAACCCCGAACGCGCCTTCCCCTCCCTGTTCGAGCCCGTACACGGCTCCGCGCCGGACATCGCGGGCACCGGCGTGGCCAACCCCGCCGCGATGCTGTACGCGGCCGCGATGATGCTCGACCACCTGGGCGAGACCGACGCGGGTACCGCGCTGACCGAGGCGGTGGACGCGACGCTGCGCGACGGGCCGCGCTCGCGGGACCTGGGCGGCGCCGCGTCCACGGCGGAGGTGGCCGCGGCCGTCACCGACCGCCTGACCCGGGCGTAGCGGCACCGGCGGCGGCGCGGGCCCGCTCGGCGGGGCACCTCGCCGAATAGATTACCGCCGGCCCCGATCACACCGGGTCACGTTCGACGGGGGTACCTGATGGACTGGGGCACGATCTCGGAGTTGGCCACCGCCGCCGGCACGCTGGTACTCGCACCGGGTACGGGTGCGCGCCGGTCACGCGCGGGCGGCCAGCGCATGATCACCCGCTTCGTGCTCACCCCGATCGGCGACGACGACTGGCTCGCCGCCATGGCCCGCCACCGGCACCTGGACCGCGCCGAACCCCGATAACGGTCGAGGGCCGCCCCGCACGGGACGGCCCTCGACCTTGTCAAGCGACGGGCCAGCCGCGCGCGTTGCGCACCGCGACCACCGTCGCGCCCGGGTCGACCGCGGGGCCGTCCGCCTGGCGTGCGGGGTACGACTCGCCCGGCCCGACGAAGACGCCCTGAATGTCGATCAGGATGTCGACGTTGCCGGCGAAATTGTAGGCGTTGTACTGCCACGCCTCGTTCCCCCGCACGATCTGCGCCGTGTTGGCCACGGTCGATCCCTTGGCCGGGTCCAGGTTGCTGGTGGGCGGCTGCCCGTCGCCCACCTCCCAGATCGTCAGGTAGGTGTCGGCGGTCGGCGCGACGGCGGTGACGTTGGCCGCCAGCCCCCCGACGTTCGAGAACGAGCTCGGCGCCGTGAAGGTGCCGAGGTGCTTCGGGCCGAACGTCCCGGCCCCGCCGAGCCCGGTACGGGTGTCGGCGATGCGCACCGGGTCGATCGCCTCGAACCGCGCACCGTCGGCGGTCGCGTCTTCGTAGTAACCCACGAGGTCGACGAGGACATTGGTCTTGCTGCCCAGCGCGTTGTAGATGCCGATCTCCGGCTCCCCGGCGCACGACGGATCGATGGTGCAGGAGGACGTGGGCACGATGGCGGTGTTCGCCACGGTCTTGCCCGCGCTGAAGTTGAGCGTGGAGCTGGTTGTCGGCGGATCGCCCTGCCCGTCCCACGCGGTCAGGAAACCGCTTCCGGTCGGACCCACCGCCGTCACGGTCACCACCAGCGCCTGGACGTTCGGGTAGTAGGCGGGGTCGAAGAAGCCTGCCGCCAGTTCCAGCGAGGACCCACCGGACAGCGTCTTGCCGTCGTTGCGGGTGTCCTCCAGGCGCTGCTCGTGGTCGGCGAGATCCCGGTACTCCAGGCCGGCGCCCAGGGTGGCGGCGGGCGTGTTGTCCGCGGCGTAGAAGCCGACCACGTCGGCGATGATCTGCACGTTGCCGGCGTGGTTGTAGATGTCCACCTCGCCGTTCGGGCCGACGCTCACGGTCGCCTCGTTGGCCCCGGTCCAGCCGGCCGGGAAGTCGAGGTCGGAGACCGTGGGGCGGGCGTCGCCGTCCGGCCAGAGGGTGAGGTAGCTGGCGGCGGTCGGGCTGGTGACCGTCACATTGAGCACGACCGCCGACACGCCGCTGGACGGCACGCCGCCCCGGCCGTCGACCTGCAGCCGCACGACGCCGCCGGGGCCGACCGGCCCCTGCGCGCCGTTGCCGACCCGGGTGTCGAGCATCCGGTTGGTGGCCAGTGGGTAGTAGGCACCGGCGCTGTCGATGACGGCAGCGTGCGGCGCCGCCGCGATGGCGATGGCGGGTGGGATCGCCAGGGTGGCGGTGAGGGTCGCGATCGCGACGATAGCGACGCGTGACGCGCGCATGGGGCCCCCGATGGTGAGGAGTCGTCGATGGGACCGGATGAAGGTAGGTGATCAACCTCCGTGAGGCGATGGCGGGGCCACGCGGAACGTACTCATCGACAAAAGCCGGCGCGGGCGCCGTCGTCCGTCCCGGCCGCACCGTCCCCGCCGCACCGTCCCCGCCGCACCACCGCCCCTCGTGATCCCTCGATCGGGTACCTTTCGCGGGACGACGAGGAGGTCCGCCGGTGAACGCCGACCCGACCACGAACATGATGGTTTTCCTGCTGGCCCGCGGCGAGGGCGAGCACGCCATGGCGGCCGGCCCGACCCAGGCCGACGACTGCGCGCGGCGGGCCTGGGCGCAGGTGTCGCGGGAGTACCAGGCGCGGCCCGACGAGGTCTCCGAGATCTACAGCGAGTGGGAGGTCTCGGACGACGACAACCACTTCATCGCCGTGACCTTCCCGCGGGCGAGGCTGTCGCACAGCTTCTCGCGGCCCACCAACGGCGACTGGGCGTCGGCGTTCGCCAGTGCGGGGCAGGCGATCCAGCAGGCCCAGCAGCGGCAGGAGGCCCAGGACGCGGTCGGCCGGATGGAGCACGTTCGGGAGCACGGCGAGCTGCTGCCGGTGCTGTGGAGCGCGTCGGCGCCGAACACGCCGCTGATGCGCTCGACCATGCCGTACTGGGCGCTGGTCCAGGAGCGGCTGTTCTTCGCGTTGGCCACGGTCGGGCAGACCCCGAACGGCAACATCGGCATGAACCACCTGACCAACGAGGGTCACCGGCAGGCCGGCTCGCCGCCGCTGCCCGAACTGTTCGGGCAGGCGGCCGACGGGCTGCGGCGCGGGCTGCGGATCGACTCCCACGCCGCGGAGCAGGGCCAACTGCTGACCATGCGCCGGGCGGGCGGCATGGCCGCCTCGGCGGTGGCGCTGCCCGACTTCCATCAGCGGATGTCGCAGTTGCTGGGGGACGAGCGGATCGTCGTGGCGCTGCCCGGCCCGGACGAGCTGGCCGTCGCCGGGGCCGGGTCGGGCTGGCCGGAGACGCTGCGGCAGATGGTGCTCTCCTCGCCGTACCCGACCAACGAACTCGCCCCGTCGCTGCTGCTGATCGACCGCTCGGGCATCCAACTGCTGGCCGAGCGCGGCCAGTAGCGCGCTAGATCCAGGGGCACCCTAATGAGGACACCGCGGCCGGTAGGTGGCGCTGTCCCCCGCCGTTTGCCGTAGGGTCCCCGTCATGGCCGACGCCGCCATTCTTCCCGGCCGACTGTTCGGGCCGGCCGCGCCGCTGCCCTGGTTCGCCGGGGAGGTGGCCGCGTCCTCGTCCGTCTGATCGAGCCACCCGCCGGTCCCGGGCGCCCTCCTGGCGCTACGGATTGAAGCTGTCAAGTTACGGATAGCCGCTCCGGCCGAACTACCGATGCCGGGTCCGCGCGGGTGGGTGACTATCTACGGGACACCGATTCGCGCTGACCGCCTGCCCGATCCCGCCGACCGCACCTCCGGTCCATCGTGGACGGACGGCGTCCGCCCGCAGACCCGACGATCAGCCGATGAATGGGAGCCCGCCGTCCATGAGCGAACTGGCCGTGATCACGCCGAGCTTCCGGGGCGATGCGGAGATCTTCGCCGATCTGCACCGGTCGGTCCTTGAATTCACCCCGGACGACACCGTGCACCACGTCTTCGTTCCGGAGAGCGACAAGCCGCTGTTCTCGCGGTACGAGGGGCCACGCTGCCGGATCTTCACGAGCGCCGAGCTGATGCCGCGGCGCTACGTGCGCATCGGCAAGGGCGACTCCTACGTCAACGCGCGGCGGCCGTGGCCACCGGTACGCGGCTGGATCACTCAGCAGGCCATCAAGATCGCTGCCGCCGGGCGGCTGGACGCCGACGTGGTGCTCGTGGCCGACTCCGATGTGGTGCTGGTGCGGCCCGTGAACGCGCGGCGGTTCGAAAGCGGCGGGCAGCGGCTGCTGTACCGCGAGGACAACGGGGTCAACGCCGGCATGGAGCGCCACCTGATCTGGCATCGGGTGGCGCGTGAGCTGTTCGGGTTGCCCGCCGCGCCCCCTCCCCCGCTGCCCGACTACGTGTCGTCGTTCAACTTCTGGGAGCCGGCCGTGGTGCGCGCGATGCAGCAGCGGATCCAGGAGACGACCGGGCGGGACTGGCTCGACGCGTTCACCGCGCAGCTGCACATCTCGGAGTTCATGATGTACGGCATCTTCGTCGACGAGGTGCTGTCCGCCGGAGGCCCCCGGCCAGCGGCCGACAACGCGGTGTGCCACAACACCTGGCAGACCACCCCGATGGGCCACGACGAGGCGATCGCGTTCGCCGACCGCCTCGGCCCCGACGCGGTGGCCATGATGATCTCCGCCAAGTCGCACACGCCGCTGGACATCCGGCGGTCCGCGATCCAGCGCTGCGCGACGATCGTCAAGTCCGGCTGACCGGGCCCTCCTCCGCCCGAACCGGCGCGGAAGGCGTCAGCCCTCCTCGGTCTCCCGGATCACCTCGTTGACCATCTCGACGAAGGATCCGCCGCGGCGCAGTACCGCGCGCTGCCGCTGGGCCGAGGTGCCTCGCCGCAGCAGCGCACGGGTCAGCTCGTCGGCCGTGTCCCAGTCGCCGTGGTGCTCCAGTTCGGGGCGCAAATGGTCGAGCAGCGCGCGGACCGCCTGCCGGGCCGGGACGGCGGCGGCGCCCAGCGGGTCGACCAGTTCCCCGCTCAGCCCGGAACGGGCGGCTCGCCAGGTCGCCGCGCGCAGCATGACCGTGCGGACCTCCGGTAACGGCTTGCCGGTCGCCTCCTCGCGGGCCGCGGCGGAGACCAGCGCCCGGCCCAGCACGGCGAGCAGGATGACGTCGTCCAGCAGCGGGCAGGCGTCGGCGACGCGGATCTCCACGGTCGGGTACCGGGCGGATGGGCGGACGTCGAAGTAGATCATCCCGGGATCGCTGATCACGCCGCTGAGCATCAGCGCGGCCACCGTGTCGTCGTACTCCCGGGCACATGTCACCTCGGGTAGCGGCCCCACGGTGGGCCACCGGGAGATCGCCACCGTGCGGTACGACGCGTACCCGGTGTCCACCGCATGGAAGGTGGGCGAGCCGGCGGACAGCGCGAGCAGCACGTGCAGCCAGCCCTGTATCCGCCGGGCGACGCGCACCGCCAGGTCCCGGTCCGGCACGCCGACCTGCACCTGGCAGGCGCACACCTGCTGCTCCTCGACGAGTTGCCGGTACTCGTGCGCCAGCCACTCGTAGCGCGGCTTCGGGTACACCCCGGCCGCGGCGATACCGGACGCCGGCACGGTACCGCTGGCCACCGCCGCCAGACCCAGCCGGTGCGCCGCGGCGATCAGGTCCCGCCGCCGCTGCGCCAGGTCGCGGCGCAGCGCGTCGATGTCCCGGTGCACCCGGCTGGCCGTCTCGATCTGCGAACGGTGCAGTTCGGGCTCCACCTCGGCGGGTGCCCGCACGATGCGCGGCGCCGTCGGCGCGAGGGCGCCGGTTTTCGGATCGACGAGGTGGAACTCCTCCTCGACCCCGATCGTGGTGGCCACCTCGTCACCAGCGGCCGGATCAATCCGGCGATCAACGTCGGTCACTGCAGAATGGTAAGTCGCAGAAAATTCCGGGCATAGCGCCACGCCGGAAGGGGCGGCCGTCCGAGTCGCGACGGGCGTGAACCGCCCGCGTCAGGCGATCGGCCGGCTCTTGCGCTGCCGGTACGCGCGCATCGACGACCGGGAGCCGCAGTTGGGGCTGCAGTACACGGCCGAGCCGTTGCGGGTGCGGTCGAAGAACGCGAGGTGGCAGGTCAGATCCCGGCATGCCTTGATCCGCTGCCAGGCACCCGTCTGGGCGAGCTCGGTGAGCGCGGCGAGCAGCGAGCCGAAGACGCCCGGCACCCCGCCCTGGGCGGGCCGCAGCGCCACGCCGCCGGCACCCACCACGCTGACCAGCGGGTACCGCTCGGCCAGGTCGCCCAGGTGACGCTCGGCGTCACGCAGCCGCTCGGCGTCGGGGTCTAGGTCGCCCGAGTGGACCAGCAGCAAGCTCAGCAGCGCGTCGCGCAGTTCGCGCGCGGTGGCCGAATCGGCGTCGGTCACGTGCGCGGTCGGGTCGTTCAGGCCGCCGCGGTCCATCCACGCCCGCAGCCCGTCCGCGTCGCCCAGCCTCTCCCGGTACCCGGCGGTGTTGGCGCGCGTGTTGACGAAGCCGATGACCAGATCCGCGGTCGCCGGCTGGACCAGTGGGCTCGATTCGGTCCGGTTCGGCACGGCCACCTCCTACTGACTCGAGGGCCGCGCACTAACCGGATTGACGGGCAACCCGAGCCGGGCCATCGGGTTCCATGTTAGGTCTCATTCAAAGACGCTGCCAACAACGACCGGGCGGCGACCCGAGATCGGCCGGGCTCTCGGGGCCGGATCGGACAACCGGTCCAAAACCTCACCCGGTCCGCGCGTTTCAGGCCCAGTCACTGCGCAGGATGAGCTGGCCGATCCGGGCGAACTCGCTGTGGGTCACCCCTTGGATGGCGACGTCGGCGCCGGCGTTGTTGCGGGCGATCGCCAGTTCGTCTGGGACGGCGACCCGGTGCACCACGACGAGGTCCCGCTCGGGAACTCCGAGCAGGAACTGGCCGAAGTTGCCGATCGACATGAAGGCCTGGCCCTGGGAAAGCCGGGGCAGCCACCACTGATAGCCATAGTTCTTCGCGTACGGCGTCAGGCTCTGGGTCAGCCACTGCCGCGGGACCAGGCCACGTCCCCCCGCCAGCACGAGGAGCCCGATCCGGGCCAAGTCGCGGGCGGAGAGGAACAGGTGGTGGGCCAGGTGCCGCGAGATCTCCGGGCGGCCGAGCAGGCGTTGGCGGGCGGGGTCGAAGTCCTGGAACCCGAGCGGCCCGGCCAGATCCTCGGCGACCGCGTCGAACACCCGCCGGCCGGTCTGCCGCTCGTAGATCGTGCCGAGGGCGTTGGCGTCCCACGCGGTGTAGTGGAACTCGGTGCCGGGCTCGACCGTGCCCCGTTCGGGGAGTAGCGCTTCGAGGCCGGTCGGGCTCGCGGCCGGGTGGTAGACGCCGGAGCGACCGGTCAGCAGGTCATGGACGGTGGCTCGGCGCTCGCGCGGCAGCAGGCCCTGGACGTCGTCGATGCCGAGGTCTTCCAGGGTGCTCTGCAGGGTGATGACGCCGTCGGTGACCGGGCGTCCATAGAGGAGGGAGAGGATGCTTTTGCGGACCGAAGCCAGGTAGCTGACTTCGGTGGGGTCGCCGTACTCGTAGACGGTCTTGCCGTCCTTGATGACCATCAAGCAGGTCGTGGGGAGGGAGTCGAGGGCCTTGGACAGTTCCATCAGGCACTTCCCTGCAGATAGCGGTTGAGGTGGTCCTTGATCTGGCGGGCGGCGGCGGCGCGGGTGACACCGTGGGCCGCGAGGAGCTTGCCGGCCGAGCTGGCCGGGTTACGGAGCAGGCCGAGGAGGAGATGAGCGGCGGCCACCTCGTGCCCGGAGGCGTGGGCTTCGGCGGCCGCGGCGTCCAGGGCGCGGCGGGCGTCGTCGGTCAGCAGGGCGGACGTGTCCACTTCCGCTGCGCCGGCCGTGCTCGTCGCGCTGGCCGACGCAGCCGGCACGGTGCCGGTCATCGGGGTGAGGGCGGTGCGAAGTGCCCCGGGCGGGGCACCGAGGGCGGTGAGGGCCTTGACGGCGAGCCCGCCGGTGTCGTCGAGGATGGCCAGGAGCAGCTGCTCGGTGCCCAGGGCGTCCCGGCCGCGGGCGTACCGCGTGGCGGCATGAAGGCAGGCCATGGCCCGGGGCCCGAAGTCCGCCAGCGCGCCGGCGGCGGTGAGCTCGGCGAGCGTGAGCCGGGAGATGTACGGCGCATACCGCTGCTGCGCGGCCTGGCGGCTGATGCCCTTGCGGGCGCCGATGTCGGCCCAGGAGAAGCCCTCGGCCCGGGCCTGCTCCACGAAGTAGCCCACCAGCCGCTCGCCCAGCACCGACAGCTCCGCGGCCAGCCGCTCGGCATCGTCGAGCTGGGCCAACGGATCCCGAGGGCGATCGATGCCGCGGAGGATGACTTGACCGACGAGATCTCTGAGCTGCGGCACATCCGGCACACAAACAGAATAGTTGACGGCACGAAGGTGTCAACCATCTTCTTGACACCGTCGATCGGGGACGACCGCCACAAGGCGGTGGTTACCGTCGAACCTGTGACGGGCTCAACAAACCGCCCCTGATCACTTGGTGGTTGCGTTCTAACTGCTTACAGTCGCAACCATGAGCGCACCACGCATCCCTCTGAACTTCTTCGGCATGCCCTTCGGGATCGCCGGCCTGGCCGGCGTCTGGCTGACCGCCAGCGAGCAGGGCGATGTCACCCACTGGGTCGGCGAGGTCATGCTCGCCGTGGCCGCCGCCGTGTGGGCGGTCACGATCGGCTTCTACCTGGCGCACGCCGCCACCCACCGCGGGCGGCTGGCCGCCGACCTCGTCGATCCGGTCGCCGGGCCGTTCGCGTCACTGGCCCTGATCACCCCGATGCTGCTGGCCAGCGAGGGCGTGGCCCCGCACGCGGGCGGGGCCGGCACCGCGCTCGTGGACGTGTTCCTCGCGCTCACGGTCATCCACGGCGCCTGGTTCACCGGGCAGCTCATCTACCGCGACCTCGACTTCGACCGGCTGCACCCCGGCTACTTCCTGCCCACCGTCGCGGGCGGGTTGGTGGCGGCGGCCACCGCCGGGCAGGTCCACCAGGAGCGGCTGGGCATGGCGATGCTCGGCTACGGCCTGATCTGCTGGATCATCCTCGGCTCCCTGATCCTCGGCCGGCTGATCTTCCGCCCGGCGCTGCCGGCGGCGCTCCTCCCGACCATCGCGATCGAGGTGGCCCCCGCCGCGGTGGCCAGCCTGGCGTACTTCTCGCTGCGCGGCGGCCGGATCGACACCTTCGCGGCCGTCCTCGCCGGGTACGGGGTGCTGATGGCCCTCGCCCAACTGCGGCTGCTGCCGGCTTTCCTGCGGCTGCGGTTCGCCCCGAGCTTCTGGGCCTTCACCTTCGGCTGGGCGGCCGTGGCCAACGCGTCGCTGCACTGGATCGAGTGGGGCGCCCCGGCGGGCCACACCGCGTACACCTACCTGGTGCTGGCCGCGATCACCGCGCTGGTGGGCGGCATCGCCGCCCGTACCGCCCTCGCCCTGGTCCGCCGCCAACTGCTGCCGCCGGCGGCGGCGCCATCGACCGGGCCGACGGCGGCGCCGGCCACCCGGGTCCCCGAGCCGGTCGCGGCGGCGTGAGACAACCGGCCGGCCCCGCTCGACGGGCCGGCACGACGGAGCCGCGCCCCGATCCGATGCGAACATCGGATTGGGGCGCGGCCGGCGGTGGGGT
>NZ_BAABJQ010000039.1:0-72137 GCF_039543385.1 Rugosimonospora acidiphila | reverse complement strand
AACTCACCAAGATCACGAGCGGCCTCCACGGCCCAGGCTACGACGCGTTCGCCGCCGACACAGCAACCAACGGCAACTTCGCCAACGCCTTCCACACCTTCACCGCCGACTGGTACCCCGACCACGTATCGTTCGCCATCGACGGAAAAATCTTCAGCACCCAGTACCGCACCCGAGCCGGCGCCGGCTGGGTCTTCGACCACCCCTTCTTCCTACTGCTCAACGTCGCCGTCGGCGGCGACGGGCCAGGCAATCCGGACACCGCCACCAAGCTGCCACAGCAAATGCTGGTCGACTGGGTCCGGGTCTACCAAGTCGGCCCCCCGAAGTCAGCCGCCACCGGCCCGATCACAGGTTTCGGCGACAAATGCGTCGGTGCCGCCGCCACCATCCAATTGGCCACCTGCCGCTCCAGCGGTGGCCAGACCTGGACACTGGCCACCGACGGCACCCTGCGACAAGAAGGAAAATGCCTCGACGCCGGACTCGGCGCCGACAACGGCAGCCGACCGACACTTGCCACATGCAACGGCTCACCCGGCCAACGATGGCAGGCACAAACCAACAGACAGCTAGTCAACCCCTCCTCTGGACGCTGCCTAGACGCCACCAACAACAACACCACCGACGGCACCCCCCTACAGATGTGGGACTGCTGGGGTGCGGACAACCAGCTATGGACGGTGCCGTAGCCATGGACACCATTGCGACACCCCGAACCGTCGCCATCGTCGACAACGAACCGATCCCGCGCAGCGGCCTGGAACACCTCGCCGCGAAACTGCCCGCAATGACCGTCGCCGCGTCGGTCTCCTGGGTCGACGACCTGGACATGTCGGCCCAGTACGACGTCGTGCTGCTCCACCTCCCGTCAGACACGGACGGGATGGCGGTCAAGACGATCACCCGGATAGCCCAGATCGGTCCCCCCGTGGTCATCTCCGCCTGGGACCGGCCACCTGGCCTACTCACGGCAGCGCGCGCCGGCGCGCGAGGCTGCGTGCTACGCCAGTCCACCCACGACACCGTGGCACGCGCGGTCAGCGTCGTCGCGGCCGGCGGGTTCTACCTGTGCGAGTCGCTGATCGACCGCTTCCAGCTCGAGCTGAGCCGGTCCACCGGCAACGACACACACGGGCTCGGCCCGCGCGAAGTCGAAACGCTGCGCTGGGTCGCCCGCGGGCTGACCCACGCCGAGATCGCCAAGCGGATGGGGCTGACCCGGACCACGATCAACACCTACGTCAAGCGGATCCGCGGCAAGCTCAAGGTGAACAGCCGCTCCGACCTCATCCGGATCGCGATCGAACTCGGTGAACTCACCGTCGAGCGCGGCGTGGCGGCCTGACCCTGACCGCTGCGATCGCTGCCTACGGCGGGTCGCGACGGCCCTCCGGCGGCCACCGTACCGCCGGGCGGACATCGGCACAGCCGCCACCACGCCCATGGATCGCTCACTACAGAAAGGTGACGATGGACATTCGGCGAAAAGCTCCGAAAGGGTCGAGGCTCCTCGGCTGTCTGGTTGCCGCAGCGGCGACAGTCGCGTCGGTCGCGACGCCGGCCGCCGCGGCATCCGCCCCCAACCCTCACCCCGACTGCACGGTGCACGTGTTGAACGTGCGGCTGGCGGACCCAGGCCCGGCCGCCTACCACCTGTGGGGCAAACTCTGCCAACGTCGCGGGTCGGCACCGCGAGCGGTCCAGGTACTTCAGCCCGGCGGTACCTACAACCACACGTACTGGGACAGCACCTACCGCGGCGGGATCCTCTCGTACGTCAACGCCGCAACCGCGGCGGGATATGCCACCTTCACCTTCGACAGGATCGGCACCGGAAACAGCACGATCCCGCCCTACGACGTGATGTCGCTCGACGGCGAGGCGGTGGCCCTGCACGACGTCGTGACCGCGCTGCGATCCGGCGCCCTCGGCCACAGGTCGTTTTCCCACGTCATCAGCGTCGGCCACTCGTTCAGCTCCGGCGTCGCCGCGGCAGAGGCCGCCCGCTACGACGATGTCGACGGACTCATCGACACCAGCCTCGCCCACGCGGAGTCCGACGCCGCGGCCGCCTTCCTGCCCACCGCCAACTACGAAGCCGGACTCGACCCGAAGTTCGCCGGACGGGGACTCGACGGCTACCTGACGACCATCCCCGGCGAGCGAGGCTTCTACCACAGCCCGAAGACGTCGAACGCGGACATCATCGCCCTGGACGAGGCGAACAAGGACATCCACTCCGGCGCGGAGGGTCCGGAGATCGCCGCATTCGCGCAACCACCGACCCCGGCCGAGGCGATCACCCAACGGGTCACCGTGCCGGTTCTCCTCATGCTGGGCGGCGACGACAACCTGTCGTGTGGCGCCGGCGCCATCGACTGCTCCAGCGCCGGGAACGTACGCGCCCACGAGGCGCCGTACTGGCACGGGTCCGCGGCCAACGTGACCTTCACCGTGCTGCCCGGCGTCGGGCACTCCATCCAACTCAGTACTGCGGAACCCGTCGCCGCCGCCATCATGCTGGCCTGGTCGTGGCGGATCGCCCGGCCGTAGGCATCCCGGCATCAACTACACGCACCACCGCCGCTGCAAAGCCGTCTCATGAGTTAGCCAGGCGAGCAGCGGCGGTGCTGCGTGCCCGCACGTCGTGCCTCGCCAGACTGCCGGCCGGGCGGCGTTCTCCCTCGGCAGACTCGTTGACGTCGGCGGTGGGGTGACGGGCCTGAGAAATCAGTGATGCTTGGAGGTGGTCGTTGGATGCGGTACCAGCCCCGGCAAAAATGAATGGATCGCCGGCGTCGGCCGTCATATTTGTCATGGACAAAGACGAATCGAACCCGCGCAGTGTGTTGCAGCGGGCGCAGCAGATGGCGCAGGAGCTGGTACGGACCCAGCAGGAACTCGCCGAGCTGGAGTGCACCGGCTCGGCGGGCGGTGGGCTGGTGAGCGTGGCGATGCGCGGCGACGGGCAGGTGACCCGGGTCGTCATCGATCAGGCGGTGATGGACGAGGGCGATGCCGCGGCCCTGTCCGCGCTCATGCTCAGCGCACTGAATCAGGCCTGGGACGCCATGAGGACCATCGCGACCGACCGGGTGAACGCCGCCAAGTCCGGCGTCTCGGCCGGGCTTACGGGCAGCATCCCCACCGCAGTCGACGGGCGGCTGTCCAAGGTACCGGCCGCACCGTACCGACCCGACCGAACCCGGTGACCTTCGCCCGACGGGCCGGACGACCGCACGGTCGTCCGGCCCAGCTGTTTCGGGGGCAACAAGGGCCGACTTGGTTCTTGGCCCTCACCTATGACAGTGGAATTGAACCGCTCGGCTTGCCGCCGCTCGGCTTGCCGCCCTGCGCCGGCTGGTCCCCACCGTCGCCGCCCTGCGGCGGCTGGTCCCCACCGTCGCCGCCCTGCGGCGGCTGGTTCCCACCGTTACCGGTCGCCGTCATCTGCTGATAGTTCTTGGTGTTGGTCTCTTCTGTGGCCAGATAGTTCTGGTAGGCCGAGTTCATCTTGTCGATCGCCTCGCCCAACAGCAGTTCCAGATTCCCGCTCGCCGTATTGAACTGGGTGACCAGATCGTGGAAACTGTCGGCCGCCGGGCTATGCCAGTGATTCTGAATGTTGGTGAACGTCGACATGAGGCTGACGATGTCGTTACCCATGCCGTCGTGTTCCATAGTGATCTTGCCGATCGCGTCCTCGAGCGCGGCGAGATCGACCTCGAAATTTGCACTGCCGGGCCCAGTGTCTGGCATCGCCACCTCCTCAGATCCAGCTCTGGGATAACGATAGAAGTGCGCAGGCGGGACACGACAAGGTCCCAACCGTGCACAGTGGCTTGTGGCCCGGGACGCTGATCCTGACCACGACGGTCCTTGGTTGCGCAAACCCCCGAAAGCGCGCCGGAGCTGTTCGCGTTTACGGTTCCCCATCAGGACGGTCGTCGATGTTGTGCGACTGATCCACCCCGCGCACGGCCGCCGGCGCCTGCGACGCGGCCGGAGTGCGGAGAACCGGTACCTGCTCGTCCGGCCGGGTGAACGCGCGGCGCTTGCCCGGTCGCCTACCCTCGGCCGGATCGAGCAGGGCCGCGGCCGTACCCGGATCCCTGGCCACCACGGCGCCATCCCGGGCCTGGACCAGCCGGAACGGCGGCTGGCCGAGCACGTCCTGCGGCGCCAGTTGCGCCAGGCCGCCTCCGCTGTCGACGATCAACCGCAGCTCGCCGGCGAGCGCGGCGGGCAGCGGCCCCGCGGCATCGAAGGCGGCGGTCTCCGGCCCGTGCCGGCCCTGCGTCTCCACCATCGTGAAACGGCCGTCGAGCTGACGCTCCACCAGCAGCACGTGCGGGCGGCCACGGGCCGGCGCGACCAGCACCACTGTCACATTGCCCCGCGCCAGCAAGTCGAGCTGGTCCGGCGCCGCACTCGCGAACGCACCGGCGAACCGTCGGGCGACCGCCTCGGCATCGCGCGGGTCCAGCAGATCGTCCGACACCGGCGGTGGCCCGCTCAGGCCGGCCAGCACTACGGACACTCGCTGCACACAGTCGTCCGTCTCCCCGTTCCACTGCGGCGTGTCACGCATCGCTGAGAACATCGCGGCCGACACGCGCCCGTGCAGGGGAACGGGGACGAACCTGTGACCGGGTTCGCCGGTCCGTTCGAACGCCGTAGTGTCGTCGTCGATGACCACAACCAGCTCGGCGCCTGGACCATCGGTGGCCACGAGGACATCCAGCAGCTGCACCCCGAACGCGACCGCCTCCTCGAACTCGTCGGCGGGCAGCACGACCACCAGCGGGCGGCCCCGGACGGACGGCGGTCGCTGGGCGAGCAGCTCGGCCGCGCTCAGGAGCTGGCCGTCCGCCGCCACCCGGACACCTTCGAGGTTGAGCACCACGTGCGGGGTGCCGGGCCGTGGAGCGGTCAGCCGGGCCGCGTACAGCCGCAGTACGGCGTCATACTCGCCGCCGGGCGGCACCAGCCATACCTCGTCGCCGACGCGCGCCCATGGCCGCCCGGCCGCTGCCTCGACCGGGACGCCCTGCACCTGGAGCGACTCGGGTGCGCCGGTCTGGTCGGCGTACGGCAGGAGGCCGATGAAGTCGTGGGGCAGCGGGCGCTCGGTCGCCCACGTCGCGGCCCGCGCGACGGAAGCCCGCAGCTCGCCGGCGAAGTCCAGCGCTGCGCCCTGATCCAGTCCCTCAGCCACCAGCCAGATGACGAATCCGCCGGCCCCTGCCTCGAACGCGTCGGCGGCCTGATGGCCGAGCCCGGCGACCAGCGCGGCCCCGCCGGCGGCGGTGACGGGCCACGGTACTCGAAGCGAGGTCTCGTCCACAGTGGAGTCCCAACCGACCGCCGCCGGCCGAGGCAGCCGCACGGCATCCGGACGTCCGCGGGCGGCCGCCAGTTGCGCCGGCAGGTCGCCACGGGCAACAACACCCTCCTCGCCGACCAGGTGGTACGTGACCTGGTCGAGGCCGGGTTGCACCTCCTCGACGAGGGTTCGCACGCCGAGGGCGGCCAGCTCACCGGCGACGACGAGCCGGGCGTGGAGGTCGCCGGCGGTCAGCAGGACCACCAGGGGCTCGGTCGATGCGGGCAGCCGGCGCCCCAGCAGGGTGGTGAGCGGCAGTCGGGCGCGGTACTGCTCGGGGCGGCGACCACCGATCAGCCCGCCGGCCACCGTCGCCGTTTCGATGAGCAGCCGCCGGTCCTGCAGGTCGAGCGGGGCAGCCGTGTCCTGCCAGCGCGTCTCGGCCAGCGTCAGTTCCACGTGCCGGTGGCCGTACGGCGTGATCAGCAGGGCGCGGTCGTACCCGGGAACGATGACCCGGGCCCGCCGTTCGGGCTCGGATGACGACGCTGGCGTCCGCACCTCGTAGACGGCAAGGTCCGGCCCGACCCGCACCGTGATCGGGTGACCCTCTCCGATCGGTACCGACCAGTGCAGGCTGAACGCGTCGTCGAGCTCCTGGTAGTTGTCGTCGAGGTCGGCCCCGAGATCGGGCAGGCACGCCGGCACCAGCTCCGCGTCGATCCGTCGGGCCAGTCCGGCATCGGTCAACGCGGGAAGTTCCCACCCCTGGAGTTCGACACCGCGGACTATCCGCTCCACGGTCTGCACCAGGTCGGAGTTCGGCAAGGCATGGAGCAGGACGGCCTCGTCCGGCTCGACCCACCGGTAGGCGCTCGGCCGCACGACCACCCAGAAGCGCGACTCCTCATCGCCCGCCCGCCGGCCGGCAAGACCGGTCACGAGGACGACCCGGCCGTCTCGCACCAGGCCCCATTCCTGCTCGGTCAGCGGCACCGCGAGAGCCCTGGGCGGCTGGGCCTCGCGCCACAGCATTTCGTGTAGCTGCCGTAGCGTGGCGCTGGGCGCGTCGACGCCGGGTTGACCGTGCAGATGGACCGCCAGCGCCAACTCCACCGATGCCGCGGTGCGCTGGCCGGAACCGGCTACCACCGCGGTCCAACCGTCACCGGCCCGTACCACCACGGCCACCCGCCTGGCGAGAGTCTGCACGGCCACCGCGTCCGGCCGGGTCTGGTTGGGCAGGATCACCGCGAGCAGGGTGGCGCCGCGGCTGACGTTCTCGTCCAGGTAGGCATCCGGGGCCAGCTGCCCGCCGGCCGGCGTCACCAACACATTTCCGGCCACTGTGGACGGATCGGCGAGGATGACGTGCTCGGTCAGCCAGCGAGCCAGCCGGTCGGTGAACAGGCCGGCCGGAGGCTGCCAGGCCAGCACCGTCTCCCGGTGCCGGACCAGGGCGAGCCGCCCACCGGGTGGGAAGAGCCAGGCGGTCTGGGCGGTTCGCTCATCCTGCTCCGGCAGGTGGATCGCGGCCACCTCCAGGCCGGACACCCGCAGCCGCGGTCCCGGGCGGCCGACATCCACCGCCACGAACCCCTGTTCGCGCAGGTTTTCGAGCAGCCGCTCACCGTTGCGGTTCAGCCCGATGGTCGGCTCATGCGGCGAGCCGACCAGATCCGCCAGGCGGGCGTGCTCGACGAATTCGTCGTTCCAGGGCAGGACCGACGTCGACGCGTCCGCCGAATCGAGGAATTCGGACACGGCCGTGACGAGATCGCGGGTCTCGAGCTCGCCGTCCGCCGACGCCGTCGCCGCGTGGATCAGGACGATGCCCTCCGGCGCTGCGGGCGGGTCCGTGACCACGCTCGCCTCTGCCGGAAGCTCCACGACGACCACCTGCTCGGGCGGCAACTGCCGCACCGCCTGCCGGTCGACCACCACGACGGTGTGCACGTCCACGGTCGGCGCGGCGGAATCCTCGCCGACCTCGGCGCCCAGTGCGCGGGCGGTCGGGATGGGCATCGCCACCGCGACCGGGCGGTCGGAGCTGCGAGGGTCCACCGCGGCGAACCACGCGCGCAGTTGACGCTGGGTCACCGCATCCGTCGCGATCCCGGACCCACGGGGTACGCCGTGGAGGGCCTCCGATCGTACGGCGGCGAGCAGCGCCTCTTCAGCGGACCCGTGTTGCGACCACGCCCCGCCGCGGTGCCCGACCAGCCAGCCGCCGTCTGCCGACCGGGCCGCCACCACGGTCGCCGAGCCGGCCAGCAGCCGCAGGAACGGCCCGGCCGGCGCGGGCGCGGCGGGCAGCCCAGCCGACGGTAGGACCACCACTCGCCGCGACGGCGCCCCATCGCCGGGTCGGATCAACCCGGAGACGGCCTCGGCCGGCGGCACCGTCGATTCGCCGGCCAGTGTGGCGCCTTCGGCGACCAGCGCGGTGCCGTCGGCAGTGAGCGCCCGGCCGTCCACCGTGAACCAGGGTGCCAGCGCCCAGTTGCCGTTCTGGAGGAACGCGGCCATCGCAGTCGCCCAGTCCGAGTCCGGCTCGCGCAGCCGTTGCGGCCCGGCCGGTGCCTGCCCAGGCGGGGGCACCAGCGGCGTCCCCTGCCTCCACAGCGCCCGGAAGACTTCGGTCGCCGTCGGCCGGTCGCTCGAGCCGGCTAGTCGCAGCCACTCCCGGGCCGCGGTCGCGAAGCGCTCCAGACGATCACGGAACAGATCAACGGCTCTGTCCAGCAACTGCGGAAGGTTGTGATCGGTGATGGCCACGACCGCGCCGGCCGGCCGTCGGTCGAGGGCCAGCGCCGGCATCGACGCCGTCCAGCCGTCGCTGTTGGGGTGCAGCACCAGATACCCGCGCCGCGCGAGCCGGTCCGCGACCAACCGGGTACGTCCGAGGTAGAGCACCGGGCGGACCTGCACCGGTTCGGCCGCCTCGGCCAGCGGCGCCGGCGCGGTCCGCGTGTGCTCAGCGGTCCACCGCACGCCCGTGCTGTCGACCGGATGCCTGCCGGACACGTCATCTTCGAGCTGGAACACCGGGCGGGACAGTCGCGGCACCTCCAACCAGCCACCACCGCCCCCATCGACCAGCACCAGCCGCTCCGGCTGGTCGGGTGCCGGCCGCACCTCCCGGTACCCCCCGGTCGGCATCAGCCGCAACCGGACACCAGGGGCGTGCGGCTGGTTCTCGGCCGGAGACTGGTCTGCGTCGGAGACAACCACCTCGCCCGCGGTCAGTTGGTTGACCGCCGAGGCCGGGACGACCAGCCAGCGGCCGCGCTGCGGCCGGGGCAGGGCGCGGTAGATGGCCGAGCGGGCACGGTCCCGGAGCCCGGCCAGCCGGTCGCGTCCAGCCTCGATGAGCAGCTCGGCCAGCGTGTCGGCGCGGACCACCTGGGGCCCGTCCGGAGATCTGAAATAGGCGACGAGCCCGCGCGGTCCGGGCACCCGAGCAACCACGAGGATGTTCTGCGCCACCAGTCCCGCGACGAAACCCTCCGATCCCGTCGGGGCCTCATGCAGGTAGACCAGGCTCAACCCGGGTGTCACGTAGTCGGAGTACTCGTCGGCGGTGACGAGGTTGTCCCCGACAATCACCGCGTCACCGTTGATATGCCCGGTTTCGAGCGCCGCCTCCTCGACCGCGATCACCATCGCATGCAGGTCGGGGTCGACCGCGGCCCAGGTGGCCACCAGGACTCCGCCGCCGATGCCGTCGTAGTGAGCGAGCCTCGGCGACTCGCCGACGGTACCGGGCGCGAGGACGAACCGCCGTCCGGGTGCGGATCGGGTACCCGGTACGACGATCTCCTCGAGCCGGCCCAACTGGTGAAAGACCACGGTGGACGGTCCGCTGTTGGTCGGCAGCAGCAGGGATCCACTGTTCCCCTCGGACCAGTGGCGGGCGGCGCTTGTCTCCCCGCGGGCGACCGTCCGGAAGACCCGGGTAGCTGTCGGCCGCACCCAGCCGAATTCGCGGGCGAGCGCCACCGCTTCGACCTGCACCATGTGCTGGCCGCGGGCCGTCGAGCTGTCGAGTTGCTCGGCGACGACGGCGCCTGCCGGGCCGCGGTGAAGTCGCTCATTTTGTTCGATCGGCGCGGTTTCGATCAGGTACAGGTGCCTGCCGTGGGTGTACTCGACCGCCATCGATCGCCACTGGCCGGGTACCTGCACGGTCACGTCATCGAGCGCCACCGGCTCGGGCAGCACCACTGCGAACCGGGCCCGACCCAGCCAGTCTCGGATCGCGGTCTCCACCTGCGGGCCGGCGCTGTCCGGAGCGAGGCCCAGCACCGCACGTGGAACCACCACCAGCGGTGGGGTCGTGAACAGCTCAGCCGGTAGGCCGTCCACAATGGATAGTGCCTCCGCGTTCACCGGCTCGGCGGCAAGGCCGTTCGCGGCAACGATGATCAGGGCGGCGTGGGCCGCCGCGCCGAGTTCCGGATAGACGGTCACATGAGTACCGCCCGGCTCGTGCACCGCCCAGCCCCGATTGCCGGTCACCGGTGTGACCACGCCGATCTGCCGGCTGAGCGCGAGGACGAACTCCGGTACCCCGTCCGGGCCGGCGACCACGTCCGGCAACACGACCAGCCAAGGGGCGTCGTCGGCGCCGGGAGGCGGCAGCGTGGCCCAGAACGCCGCGGCGTCGAATCGGCCGACCACGGTGCTCAGAGTGCGGCCGTCCTCGTCCAGCCGGCCAGGCTCGATCACCACCCCGGCCGCCTGCGCCCAACCGGCCCATTGCACCAGCGTGGTCGCCTGGTCCGCCAGATGCGCCGAGGGGAACCGGCGGCCCACGCCGGCCGCCCGGACCGCGACCACCCGCCGATCCAGCTCGCTGTCGGGCCTCGGGAGCTGCCCCAACACCGACGCGTTGATGAGGTCGGCCGGGTTGCGCTGCTCCCGCGGTACCTCACGGAGGAGCTCCACCAGCTCCAGGTCGTGCGGGCGTGCGCCGGCCTGGACCAGCTCGCTGAACAGCCCGGAGTCGTGCTCCGGATCCCAGACATCGATCCGATTGCCCGCTCTGTCGACGCCGTTCTCCAGGAACCGGTGCAGCTCGATCTGGGCGGTCCGCTCATCGTCGCGCAGAGGGCGGGTCGCCTCCCCGTCGGCATACCGGTTGACCCACTGTTGGGCCGGCCACACCCCGATCACCGCGGCCACCACCCGGGCGGGAGGTTGGTTCTCATTGCCCGGAAGCTCGTAGAGCCTTTGCTCGGCCGGCACCCGGATCGACCGGGTCGGCACCGGCGCGCCGTCGACCGGGGCCGGCCAGACGCCGAGGAACAGCCACTCCCGCCAGGCGTTCTCCCCCCACCGGCGAACGCCGGTCGTCGGCACCTCGAACTCCCGCAACGCCTGACCGATCCGCGGATCCTCCGCCGGTCTGTCCACGGTGGGTGGTTGCGCCCGGGCGGGCAGGGCGGCGTGGGCCGCTGCACCGAGGTCTGGGTAGACGCTCGCGTGGGGCCCGGCCAGGTCGTTTACGAGCCAGCCCCGGTTGCCGCTCACCGGCGTGACCACGTGGAACCGCTGACTGAGCGCGAGCACGAACTCCGGTGCCCCGTCCGGACCGGCGACCACGTCCGGCAACACGACCAGCCGAGGAGCGCCATCGGTGCCGGGGGCCGGCAGCATGGCCCCGTACGCCTCGGCGTCGAGCTGACCGAGTGCGGTGTCCAGGGTACGGCCGTCCCGGTCCAGCTGGCCAGGTTCGATGATCACACGGGCCGCCTCGGCCCAACCGATCTGCTCCCCCAGCAGGGCCGCCTGCTCCCTCAGGTACGCCGACGAGAGGGACCGCTCCATGTTCCAGCTGTCGTACCACCTGGCGTACCGGTTGGCGTACCGGTTGACCCACTGTGGAAGCTCGTCCGGGCGCAGCATGTACGGGGGTAGGACGTCCCGAGGCGGCGGGCGCTCGCCTGGGGGCTCCTGTGCCAGGAGCGCCGTGAGCCGATCGAGCAGGGAGAGTGCCCAGCGCTCGTCCATGGTGCTGTGGGCGGGCACCCGGAACTGGTAAGCGAACGGCGGCTGCCGGCCGGCGCCCGCGAGCAGTACCAGGTTGGCCGGCACCGCGCTACCGGCCCACCCCAGCCTGCGCAACCGCGGCCCCAGGTATCTACGGATGAACCGCTCCGCCCGGGAGGAGTCCTCCGTCACCAGGACGAGCACGAGAGTGCCGGTCAGCTCCGGTGTCGCCGACCCCACGGCGTCGATCAGGGCCAGCACCCCACGGACGAACTCGGGAGCCGACAGCCGCTCCCCACCGGCTTCGATTTCGAGGTGCTCGTTGTGCAACAGCGCGACGACCTGCAACCCCTGCGTCCCGGCCGAGATCGAGGCGCCGTCGCGCACCACTCTGCCCCTCTCGAGAAGCTCCTGGCGCCGCTGGTCGTCCCCGTCACCTGCCGGATCGACGACGTAGAGACCGGGCTCGGCCGGGTACCAGTGCCGCAGACCGCGGTTGGATTTGACTGGATCCGGTGCGACCGGCGGCCTCGACGGTGCGATCCCCTCCAGAGATCTCGCCGCCGCGGTGCTCGCACCGGGGCGTGAGGGCACGTGATCGGCCATGCGTTGGTGGCGGGCAGCCAGCGGCCGGATGAGTCGAAGACCCAGGTCGGCGGCCAGCTCGGCGATGATGGTTTCGACATGGGAGGGCGGCGGCGGTCCTTCCCCGTCGCGTACGTAGCCCAGGGTCAGCTGGAAGCCTTCCTCACCGGCAGCACGCCCGGCCATGTCGCGCGCGACGCTGTCCGGTACGTCGTACGGGCGGGCCCACAGCCCCGACGGCACCATTTCCAGGACCCAGCCGCGCCCGAGCCCGAACCGGCCGGAGGTGTCGCGCACCAGCCCGCGGATCCGGCGCCCACCGGCCTTGCGGCCCGGACGGAGGTGCAGCTCGGTGGCGAGGTTCGGGAACGTGCGGACCCCGTCGGGGCCCATCGACTCGATCGCATGGCCCAACCCGGCCAGCCCTGGGTCTGTCCCTTCCGAAGGGTCGAGAACCACCGTCAGCCCGGCCTCTGCGAAGGCCCGGGCCTGACCGATCCGAAGAATCGGGTCGAGCCACCGGACATCCACCACGACGCGCCGGTTCACCCGCGGGGGCAGCGTGGCCACGAACGCCGTCAGCGCCCTGGCATACGTCGGCTCGGTGAGCACGATCCGGACCACACCTACGCCCGGCAGCTCCCGGATCTCCCGCTCGGCCTCGCCGTCGGCCGGGCCCCACAGGAATCCGGCCCGGATGAGCCGGATCACCGGGGCCAGGTCACGCAGTACCCGCTCCGGGAGGTCGAGAAGCGCCGGGTGGATGTCCAGAACCTGCGGCCGGTTCGACGCCGGCGGCTGATCCGACAGCGGCGCCTGGTCGGACAGCGGTGGCTGCGCTGCCGATGACTGGGGTGTATGGGACGTGTCGCCGGCCGGCTCGTCGCCGGCGGCGCCCTGTTCCGCATCGACGACAGCAGTCGGCGCAACGGGTGGCCGTGGTTCGGGCCGGGCCACCACCCAGTGGCCCTCGCCGCTCAGCAGTGCCGCGGACGCCTCGTCAGCCGGCGGGACCAGATCCGTGGCGTCCCGATCCGGTGCATACCGCAGCCAGCCGTTCTGGAGCACCAGCACCGCCCACCGCAATCCATCGCGGTCCCCGAACCACACCCGCGACTGCGGCGGCAACCACGCGCCAGGCGACTCGGTACCCGGCTCCGACACCTTCAGACCCGGCACCCTGCCAAGCTCATCGGCCACCCGCTGGGCCTGCTCCTCGACCGTCAACCGGCCGAAGTCCTCCGCCTCATCCTGCTGCGGGCCAAGCAACGCTGGCTGCTCCGGACCACTCGGGCGGGGGGCGGGCGCCAACACCCACCGCAGAACCCGATACGCGCCAGGCACCGATGGCACCGGCGCGCCGCCTCCCGGCGGGTGCAGTGCCAACACCGACGGCCGGACTGTGTCTTCGCGCTGGTAGTCCGCGAGCAGCTGATTCAGCCGGCTGGTGAGCTGCACGACGTGCGCGGGAGACTGCGCGGGGTTGGTCGCGACGAGCTCGTTCACCTCGGCGTGCCTGGCCTCGGGATTGGAGCGGCTATCGGGTTGGCTGTCGATGTACTCCAGCAACCTTCTTTCGGCCCGTTCCCGCTCGAGAGCCCACTCGGGTGGCTGAGGCAGCGATCGGCTCGACGAGGGCGCGGGAGGCGCGCCGGCGGCCGGTGGCCCGGATCGCTGCCGGAACTGAGCGCCGCTCGCCGCAGCGCTGCCAGCCGGATCGGACGACGCGGCCGGCTGGGCCGGCAGCGGTGCGCCGTTCGGACCGACGGTGCTGATCGCGTCGCGGGACAGGGCGAGGTCCCGGAGCGTCTCCCGTACGCGGGCGGCCGTGGCCTGGTCTCCGAACACGACGATCCGCAGGCGGTCACGGACGAGTTGCACCAGGGCGAGATCGTGATGGAGGCCAGCCAGCAGATCGTCGGTGACGGACAGGCCGGGTGCCCCGACGAAGACAGTGAGCAGATCCCGCCCGACCGGATGACGCAGCACGACGGTGCGCGCCTCCCCGTCGGGCAGGCCGTCGACGTACCAGGTGGCCTGCGGCAGCTCCAGCCGGTTGGCGCTGCGCACCCGCAGCCCGGGCACGCGCGGTGACCGTGCCGGGCGACGCGCCCACGGCTGGTAGCCCCGGCCGAATCCGGGCAGGTCAACGTGGAGCGGCTCGATCTCCTCGGTCCCGTCTGCCCGCTGGATCCGGTGCAAGTGGATGATCTGATCGCCGTCGCCGACAGGGTCGTCGGCGAAGACGCGTCCTTGCGAGTCGGTCGTGAACAGCTGCACCCGTACCCCGAATCGCCGGGCGATCCAGCCGGTAATGGCGGGGCGGAACCCTCGCGCAGCCCTCTCGGCGAGCTGGCCCAGGGTGGTCAGGTGTTCCTCGTTGCCCGCGCGCCCGGGGTCGTCACGCTCGGGCAGCAGCCGCCGGACGACATCGGCGATACGACGACCTCTGTCGGCTTGCGGGCGGACTGCGCCACCCTCGCGGGCCGACACGCCGCCCTGACCGGCCGCCTCGCCGGGTCGGTGGACCGACTCACCGAGCGCACGCCCGGGACGCAGCCCGGGCGGCAGTTCACGGACCGCTCCCGTAGCCGTGTAGACGCCGCGACCGTTCACCGCCCACTGCGGCCAGTAGATGGTCCGCTGCTCGGCGACGTCGTCCGGGGCCGGTGCCCAGGGCCGCGTGGGCTCCGGCCGCGGCGTACCCGCCGGCACGGTGTACAGGTAGTGCCGGCGGACAAGGACCACGACGCGCTCATCCTCGTCGACGGTTTCCTGCTTCAGAGCGCCGCCCTGGACGTCGACCCTTGCGTCAGCCGCGCCCTCATCGTCCTCAGCGATCCGTGCCTGACGCAATTTGACGGATGACGACAGCGGTCTTCCGTGCCTCTCTGCCAGGTGCTCGACCAACGCGAAGGCGCGCACGAGCAGACCGAAGAACCCGTCCGGGCTCTCCCCCTCAAAGAAGCCCAGCCGCCGGAGATCGTCGACAAATTCAGACCTCGTGGCGACACGTTCGTTGCGGGGCATGCCTTGCGGCGTGGCCAGGTACATGCCGAGGCTGAGGTCGTTGGGTGCGTCGAACGCCCGCTCGACGACGTCGGCGAGGAACAGGCGAAGATCCCGGCCGGTGATCTCCCGATCGGCCGGATCCCACGCCGGGATCCCGAACTCCTGGGCGAGCAGGTCCATCGACTCCCTGACCACCCCGGGCCCCAACGTCCTCACCACGGCGCTGAACAGGCAGTCACCGTCCGCCGGCACGTCCCCCGCGCGCAGGTCGTTGCCGTACAGCCAGTTGCGCAGTTGTAGGTGAGGTGCGGACGCGTGGTTAAGCAGGCGCCTCCCCTCGTACCACCAATCCTCAGCCGGCATTTCGTCCGCGAGGTCCCCGCCCCCGGTCCTCGGCGCCGCGGCGCCAACCCTTGGCTGGTGGGCGGACTGGGGTGGCTGGGCCGACCGGAAGGGCTCGGCGGACCGGGAGGGCTCGCCGGACCGCGAGGACTCGGCGGGCTGAGGCGGCCTGGTCTGCTGGGACGGCTGGGCGGACCGGGGTGGTTGGGTGCTGGACGGCTCGGGCCGCCGCGCTGGTGCGGTAGCGCGAGCGGGCACGGGGAACAAGGGGTCGAAATGGCTCCCCCGGTGCAGCAGGTGGAGAACCGGACCTTCCACGCCCACGAGCGGATGGGCCTGCACGTGGCCGGTGGCGTCCATCTGGAGGATCTGGAGCCGGAACGCGAACGGCTCTATCAGGAGAGGGGAGATTTGCGGGTCATAGACGTCCAGCATCGACCGCTGCTCCAGGCTCCTGCGCCCGACGCTGTCGGGCGGCAGGTTGTCCTCCAGGTACCCGCTCAGTTGATCCGGGTCCGTCTGCCTGCCGTGGTGGGTGAACAGCTGGGCGAGGGAGTCGAGTAGGCAGCGGTTGCCGCTACCGCTGGCCCGCCCCCGGCGCAGGTCGTCCGGCAGCCTCGTCTGCCGCCCGGTATCTCCGTCGTAGGAGCCGTCCAGGCGGCGCAACCATCCGTCCGGCCCCCTGGTCGCCGGCGGCCGCAGCGCGAAGGGAGGCAGTTGTGGCCCGGACGGGCCTGGCCGCGGCGCGGTCGTCGGGACTGCCAGGTTGTCGAGAAGTGTCTCGGAAAGAGCGTCCGCCTGCGCTGTGTCCCCCGCGCGGAAGATCTCGGTGACCTGGTCGAACATCACATCCCACGCTGGCGTGCCGTCGCCGGCTGACCGTGGCACTCGCTCGGCCTGGTTGGTCACCCGGGCAACCGCCTCGTCCAGCGGCATCGTGTCCTGACGTGGCCGGTGTTCACCCCCAGGGACCGGTGGCGTGGTGCTGGTAGGGCCGACATCCGGATTGGACAGCGGATCGATCGGTGGCATCGGCCGCACGGCCGCGCCTGTGTCGGCTCGGGTGTTCGGCGGCGGCGCAGCGGTCAGGTCATCGGCGGACGGCGAAGGCTCGGTCGGGGTGCCTAACGGGGCCTGCTCCGTCCGAGGGCTGCCGCCGCCGTCGCTGTCGCCGACGGGATGGTCCGGCCCGGCGGGGTCTGCCGCGGGCAAGCCGCCGACCGCGCCCGTCGGATGGATCCGCAGCGCGGGAAGGTAGTGGTTCCGCGCGTGCATGTACACCACGTGCAGCACCGACGGGTCGGTGGGGACGTTCGCGTCCCACTCCCCGAAGTGCGTGCGGATGTCCACGTCCAACAGCCCCGGGGCGAGCTGCAGCAGCCGCTCGAACAGTCCGTGCGCCCACTGACCCGGGGTCAACAGCTGCGCCCGGAAGCGGTAGTAGTCCCGCGAATCGTCCGCCACCTCGCGCAGCTCGCGATCGACCCCAGGAGTGGCGTCCAGTCGCCGGGCCAGATCGCGCCGCAGATCCGCGACGGTCATGTCGGCGATCCGCGCGACCTGGTCGGATACGATGCCCTGCTCACGGGCATCGCCGGCCGCGGCGATCACCGACGCGAACCAGCAGTCGCCGTCGGGCTCGGTCCACCGGGCGAACCGGCCCGCGTCGGTGAACGTCCGCTGCTGCTGCAGGGTGAGCGTGTTCGGATCGTCGATCACCTCGTGCCGCGGCATGGTACGGCCATGGCGGATCGGGACCGGCACCCCCAACGGGCCGTTCGTCAGTTGGCTCCTCAACGAGCCGACCAGATCAGAGTCGGCCTCGTGCGGATTGACCACGATCTCGGCGATCAGGCCGGCCCGGCGGGCGCTTCCCGGAAGGATGATCATGGCGTTGAACCCGAAGAATTCGGCACCGGGGTCATGCACGAAGCCCGTCGCCTCGGCCAGCAGCCCCCTCAGGGTCGCGGTGTCGGCCGCGGCGATGAGGCTCTCGACGTCGTTGACCGGAATCAAGTTGCCCGCCCCGGGGAACATCGTGCCGTTGGCGCGCGCGTCGGCGTGCCAGACGACGAACGCCTCTCCGGGGTCCGGTACGTCGGTTCCCCTCAGGAGGTTGAAACTCGCCTCGATCGAGGTTCCGCCGCCGTTGAGCAACTGCGGCAACCGATACAGCGGCAGTGGAGTCACCAGCCGCAGGTCCTGCCGGACATGCTCGGTGACCAGCACCCGCAGATCCTCCGGAGTCAGGCTGCTGGGGTAACGACCGCCTCCGGCCTCGGCGAGACGCGCTCCGGGGTCGCCCGCCCCGGCCGGTGTCCGCGGCGCACCGGGGACAGCGCGATCCTGGACTGCCTCGCGAGGTGCCGGACTCATCGCCAGGGGCACGAACCTCGTACGGTCGGTCCGCCCGACGGGTGTGCCCGCGGGCGCAAACGTGGGCGCCGACTGCTGGGCGGCCCGGCCCGTCGCCGCCGGTTGCCGGGAACCGCTCCCACCGGTACTGCGCGGCCCCACGAAGGTGATCGGACCAATCCACTCAGCAGCGGATCTGAGCCGGCGCTCTTGGGCGCCTTGCGCTGAGCCGCCAGCGTTGCGGCCGAACACCACGATCCTCAGCCCCGCTCGGGCCGCCAGCGGAACCAACAGCAGCTCCCGTGCCACCTCATCCAGCAGGTCATTGCTGAGGTCGATGCCAGGGGCGCCGATAAAAGCGGTGAGTTCGTTCGGCCGAGCCTCGTGGCTCAGCACAGTCTCGCGTTGCTGCGGGCCCGGGTTGCCCTGGAAATACCACGTGGCCTGTCGTAGTTCCCGGCGCTCACCGCCAGGCACCCGCAGCGCGGGGGTAGTGCGGTGCGAGGACGGCTGATAGCCGCGGCCAAGCCCGGGTAGGTCCGGCAGCAGGGCTTCGACCTGCTCCTCTGACTCTCTCCAGAACCGGTGCAGCCGGATCATCCGCCGACCGCTGCCCACCGGCCGGCCTACCCTGACCTGGCCACCGGAATCCGTCGTGAACACCTGTATCCGCACGCCGAAATGCTGAGCGATCGCGAGGATCATGGCGTCGTTTAGTTCCTGGCCCCCTTCGGCGAGGTCGGTGAGAAAGGCTACCTGGGCAGGATTGGTCTCCACCTCGGGAAGCAGCAGCCGGATGACGTCCGCGAGCTGCGCGCTCCGCAACTGGCCGGCCGACCGCTCGGCCGACCGGTCGACCGATTCACCGACCGCACGCGCCCGGCGCAGTCCGAGCGGAAGCTCCCTGATGATGACGCCGCTACCGCCGATGCGCCGGTACTCGCCTTGCCGGTCCAGCTCCCACTGGGCGGAATCGTAGATGGTCCGGGTCACCGCGACCCGGCTCGGTACCGGAAGGCTCGCAGTCGGCGCGGCCGGCGGTGCGTCGGTTCGCCGGGTGCCCAGGTAGTGCGAGCTGTCGTGCAACCGGATCACCACCTGGTGATCGGCGCTGAGGAACCCGTCGTTGCCGCCGAACACGTGGGGCTCCGCACCCCATCGTTGCTGAAGAATGCGCAGATCCAGTGACCCGGGCAGCCGCATGCCTCGGCGGTCCGCCACCTCAGCGGCCAGCCGCAGGACGTTGAAAGTGATCAGATTGAACTCGTCCGCCCGATCGTCCGCGAAGAAGCCCAGGTTCCGCAGGCCGTTCACAAGGTCAGCCCGGGTGGTGTAGTCGGTAGCCGGATCTTCCGGATCCGGCGCGGCCGGATAACGATCCAGGTTGAGCCGATCCGCGTACTCGGTGCCGAAGGCATGTTCGACCACGCCGGCGACGAACATCCGCAGATCCCACCCGGTGACGGGCCGGTCGTCCAGATGCGGCGGCGGCATGTGCAGTTCCGTGGTCAGGATACTGATAGCCTGCTCGATCAGCCCCGTCCCGAGGGTCGCGACCACCGCGTGGAAGAAGCAGTCTCCATCGTCGGGCACCGGAATCGGTTCGAGGTGCAGGTCGTCCAGCGCCCTCCGTACCCGCGAATCGAGGCCGCGTCCCGCCGGCACGATCTCCGCCACGCCCCGCCCGGCTGGTGCCTGGGCCCGCTGACGTGACGCCGAGGGCGGGACCAGCTTCAGTGGCGGCCGCGCCGCCGAACCTGCCGCCGGCGGCGTCACGGGCTGGGTCTGCCGCAGTGGCGGGCCGAGCGGCCGGCCGGTGGGCCCGGCCGAAGTCGAGGCGGTGGGCCTGGCCGAAGTCGAGGCAGTGGGCCTGGCCGAGGTCGAGGCGGTCGTGGTGTCGGCGCGCGACGGTTCGGCCGGAGCGACAGTGGACGGGGCCTGCCTCGCCTCGTGACGGGGCAGCGGCTCGGCCGGAACCGCGTCGCCAGCCGGAACCGTGGCGCCAGCCGGAGCCGCGTCCCCAGCCGGAGCCGCGTCCCCGACCGGAACCGTGGCGGTGGGTGGATCGGTGGCGGGCAAGGTGGCGGGCAGGGCCACCACATAGATCGCCGGCGGAGCGGGCCACCAGTGAGACAGCTCGGCCTGCCGCATGTTGTACTGTACGGCCCCCTGCCTCCCCGGTACGAAGGTGCTGACCTGCCCGTCTGGTCCGACGAGCATGGCCTGCGCCGGCTCCTGCCCCCGGCCGATCCAGACCCGGGTACCCGCGGGAAGCGGCACCTGCGGTCGCACCTCCGTCGGGGCATCGATGAGCATGTTCGGCAGCAGGGTACGCAGGTAGTCGGCGACGGACTCGGCCTGCTCCCGCAGCGGCTGCCGCGCCACCCGTTCCGCCAAACCGGGCGGGGCGTCGGCCGCCAACCCTCGCGGGTGCAACCACTGAGCGGCCCGGATGGCGAAGTGACTCCCCTCGGGCGGGGCTACCCGGGGCGTCGCTGGCGGAGGCGACGATGCCCGGGACCCTGGCCGGGACGGCCGGGGAGAGACCATTACGCTGCCGCGCCGCCGTCGCCCTCTCATGCGTATCGACGTCGCGGGCGGGGTGGCATCTCCACGTTGCCGGCCGATCTGCTGCCGGTACCGCCCCGGTGCGTTCCCGGACCCGAAGATCGCATCCGCGCTGACGCTGCGCGGCAGCGCCGTCCGCCGGTCCCGGCTCGGCTCGAGGGGTTCGGCGGGGGCACGGTCTGCCCCGCCGAGCGGGCTGGATGGCGCAGGAGTGTCCTCGGTGGGCGTCTGCGGCCGCGACGCCCGCCACTCCCTTGGGATCCCCATAATGCTCTGCGTCGATCTGCGCCGGGCCCCCGAGGGAAGCGAATCCGTCCGGACTCGTTCCGCGGCGGGAAGGACGGCGGCGGCCTCGGGCGGGGACTGCGATACCAACGGCTGCCGCAGGCGCTCTGGACCCATTTCCTCCGGCTCCTCCACGAACCCCGGCGGCTGCTCCGGCGCTTGCCCCGCCACGGACTCCGGCGCCAGCTCCCTCGGTTGCTCCCCCACGGCCTCAGTCAGCGGCGCCAGACCACCGAGCCACGGCGTGGGCTCCTGCGCAGACGTCGCCGGCGCCGGCTGACCGGGCTGCGCAGCCTGCTGCCCCTCGGATGGGCTCCTGCTGGTCGTAGCCATCGGCGTTCCGGCCGACATCGTTCGGGCGGAGGACGGCTTGCGGATCAACCTGGCCGGACGCAAGTGGTATCGCTCGCGCACGGCGGGCATGAAGTGGTTCTCCGACCGGACCAGGACCAGTACGGGCCGATCCGCCGGGCCGTGTGTGTGCATCTCGCCCGCGGCGTCGACCACGGTAAGGCGGAACTCTGCCAGCGACCCCGCCAGTCCGATGAAGTGGTTGAACAGCGGATGCCGGTGTTGCCCGCGGGTGAGCAGATGCCGCCGGAACTCCTCGACGTCCTCATTGGGGTCGAGTTCGGCGAGCCGCCTTCTCAGCGCGGGATCGGCGCCCAGTCGTTCGGCCATCAACCGGCGCAACTGCCCTGGATCCATCCGCGCGATCCGGTGATGAATCGGCGCGATCGGCTGACCCTCATCGGCGGCCCAGGCGAGGAAATCTCGGGTGGCCCGGATGATGGAGCGGAACCAGCTGTCCCCGTCCGTTGGGGTCCACTCGGGACGCAGCTGTAGTTGGTCGAGCTGGTGCAGCTGGGCGTCGGTCGGCCGGTTGGGGACCCAGGCCGGCCGCGGCGGGACCGCCCACTGTGCGGCTGGTCTGATGTCAGCGGGCAGAGCCAACCGCCGTGCCTGTGCCTCCGCGGCCTCGTAGCTGTCGAGCAGTGCGTTGGCGACGTCGCGCACTGCCCGTCCCTCGTCTCTGAAGAGGAAGGCAAGCTGCCGCCACGGCCGCATGATCGGGAACTGATTCGCGCCGGGCTCTTGGTCGTCGACCCAGTCGACCAGTTCGTCACGGCGCGGCAGCCGGAAGACGATTCGCCGGATGACATCGGCCGCCTCGTCCAACAGGAACTGCATGGCGGACTCACCGATGTCCTGCAGAACCTCCTCGAAGTCGTTGCCGGGGCTCAGGAAGGTGAATCCACGGCGTCGACGGTCGGGCACGGACACTCCGGATGGGCCGTCCGGTCCGGGTTGCTGCGCTCCCCCCGTGCCGACCAGAGGCAGCCATCCGCGTCCTGTACGGGCCAGCACGAGCTCCGGCCTGCCCGGATCCTCATCGTGCTCTCCGTACCGGGTGAGCGAGCCGTCTCCTTCCACAATGGTCATCCGGAAACGCAGGATCTGCGGGAGCCATCTCAGCAACTCCTCGAACAGGGCATCGTCCCACCAGCCGGCACGGTCCAGGGCGCGGCGCATCCGTCCGTACTCGACGCTGCCCATCTCCTGCTCCATGGCGAGGACGACGTCGGGCAGCGCGTCGAGCAGGTCGGCAACGGCCCGCCGCAGACCGATCGCCCTCCAGTCGGAGAGGGTGCGGAAGACGAGATGTTCGGGCTGTTCGGCGGCCGCCTCGACGAGCGCAGCGAACCAGGAGTCACCGTTGTCCGGCACCATGAGCGGATGCCGGCGTTCGCCGAGGGCCCAGTTGGCCTGCGCCGTCTCCATCAGCGCCTGACCGGCGGCCCGCAGGCTCCGCTGTGCCAACGGGCTCCGCCGGAACTCGGCGGCCCGGCGCTCGGCGGAGTTCCGACCCTCGGCTTGCAGAGCGTCGGCCACCCCCAGAAGTGGCGACACCTCACCGAGCAGCAGCGCCAGCTGTTCGAACGGACGCAGCGGTTGTCTATCCGGCCTGATCCATCCCCGCAACTCCTGTGGGAACAACGTGATGAGCGGCTCCTCGCCCAGATGCTCGTACAACCTGTCCCGCAGGATGGTGGCGGCCGTCTCCAGGGTCTCGTAGCCGAACCTCTGCACGAAGTCCGTGACGCGCTCGTCAGCCTCGTAGACGCGTTGGACGGCCGGCATCTCGATGGCGGGCATGCCCGGCCGGCGCGGGAGGAGATGGTACTGGTGCGCGTCGGGATCGGGTTGATACAGGTAGATGGTCGGCGCGTCGATCTGACCGGCGGCGGACTCGGTCCCGTCGCGGCCGATGATCACGACCCGAACCCCGAGCAGCAGCGGTGCGCGAGACAACAGTTCGCCCAGCGGTGCCCCGGGTGCAATCGTGCCATCCTTCACGAAGGATGGTCCAGGATTCACCAGCTGGGGCGGGAACAGCGACTGCAGCAGCGCCGCATCGTCGCTCGACGCCGACAGATGGCCGAACAGACGCTGGCGTAGCTCCTCCGCGGTCATCTCGCTGAACGGGGTGGCCCCGCCGTCCGACAGGCCGGTCGGTGCCCGGACAGCGTCGTACCAGGTCATCGGCTCGCCGTACGCGACTTGCCTACCCAGGGCGGCGAGTCGCATGGCCAGGCCCGGCGCGTACTGTTCATCCGGCTCAGCCAGCTGGTCACCGCCGGCCGGCGGCGCCCCCAGGCTAGTGGCGGCTGCGACGGCGGCCCTGGTGCCGCCCCGTTGCAGGCTCTGGATGACCCGGTCCAGCGGTTCACGGTCGCGGAGATACTCCACCAACTGGTCCGCGATGGACAAGACGGCGGCGTTCTGGCGGTTCGCGAACCGTGTCGGGTCACGGTCGATGAGGGATGCCTCATCGCGCAGGCCAAGATGGTAACGACGGATCAGGACCGCCGCGTAGTGTTCGATGTTGTAGCGGCCCCACTGCCCGTACTCGGCGGTCAGCCGTTGCGCCAGCTCAGGGTCGATGGGCTCCGACAGGAAATCCTCAACGGGCGCCTGGTTGAGCTGGGTCGGTTCGGCGGCGCTCGCCTCCGGGTCGAACCCCAGCTGCCGAAGAAGGGTCCGCTCGCTCCGCTCGATCCACGAGTCGTCGTACAGCCGCTCCAGGCGCGCCAGGCCCTCCGGGTCGGCCTGAAGCCGGTGGATTTCGTTGATCAACTGCTCGACCTGCTCGACCAGCACGGCGTCCGTCGTGCGGGCCACACGGCGGCGCAGTGCGGCCAGCAGCCTGGCCACCCCCGGCGTGGGTTGCCGCAGATACCCGAGGATGGCCTGTTCGAACGACTCGTGGCGGGTCCACGAATCCTGGTGCAGCTGCGCCAGCTGGTCGGGGCCGTCCGGGGCTGCCCGGAGCCGGCGAATCTGTTCCAGCAGCCAGTCGGTCTCCTGCGCCAGCGCCGGCTGGCGGCTCGCGCGCTCACGCAGTTCGGTCAGCAGCCGCTCCACCGCCGCCGACGAGGGCTCCGGCTGCCCGCCCAGCCCGATGCGGTCCACGTGGCCGCGCGGGTCGACCCGGTGAATGATGAGGTCGTGCGGGCCTTCCTGGTCACCGAGCTCAATCTCCAACTGCACGTGGGCGTTCAGCTGGTACGCCACGCCACGGACGATGTGCAGCGGATCGAGGCCCATCACGGAGTAGTCGCTCGGCACGGGTGCGAACGGGACCTCGGCCAGTGGCGACAGGTCTCTCATCACCCGGATGAGCATCGCCATGATCTCGTCGGTCCGCGCGTACCGGGACGGTTCGTCATCGCCGATCGTCCAGTTCAGCCGGGAGCCGCCGACCAGGTCCTCCGCGCGGTCCTGGCCGAGGCCGACGCCCACCAGCAGCGCAGTGATCACCGCGGCCACCCGCGGGCCGTCCAGGTCCTCCATCGCGGCCGTCAGGTCGGCGACATCGAGCCCGGACGCCGTCAGCTCGCCGCGGACCCACGTGGCCACCGCGGTGTAGGCCAGCTGGGCGCGCCACCGCGGGGAGGTGCGCAAGAAGATGAGGCCGGCGCTGCCCGCTCCTGGGCGGAGTTGCCGAACCACCTCGTCGATCGCGGTGAATGCGTCCGCGCCCGCCTCAACCGCCAGCGTCAGGAGCCTGTCGAGATCGTATTCGGCCTGTGCGGCGACCACGCTGTACTGCGGACCGATACGAAGCCGTCGCCGACCCTGAGGATTCCACCGCAGCGGTCGCTCGTCCGGGGGCTCGATCCTGTCGAGGCCATCGGTGCCGCCGTATTCACGGATGATGGTGCGGCCGAAGGCGTCGGCAAGCTCTGTGCGTACCCGCATGTGGTGGTCCTGGCGCAGTCGCCGCGCCACCCGGTCAAGGATCTGCGCCGCGCGGGCGGCGTCGAGCCGAGGCCGGCGGTCCCCGTCCTGGCCATGGGGTGCCTGCTGGTCGATCGTGATGACCACGGCCTGCGGGTCGCGCCGACCGGGTCGGACCCCACCCCGGGGCCGCAGACCGGCGACCACGGCAACCAGCACCGGCACGACCTGGTCCAGTGACCGGTTTCCGCGGACCTCGGGCCTCGCACTCAGGTCGACGCGCGTGATGTTGGGGTCGACCGGCGGTAGCGGCGTCTCGGGGGCGACGTACTGGGCCTGGTTGCGGCCCTGCTCCAGCTCAGCCCGCCACGCCTCGACGTCCTCCTCGAACATCTCGATGTAGACATCACCGGTCAGCGGGGCACTGGTGACCCGCATCACCTCGTTCGGACGGGTCAACAGGCCGTGCTCGATCAGGGTGCCCTCGAACGTGAACCGTCCCAATGCCCGGACCAGGAATACCGGCCCCTGTTGTTTCACGTGCTGTTCGCGGCGCGGATTATCGTCGATGCCGCGGCCCTGGGTCTCGGTCGCCTGCCGGGACGCGCCGGTCTTCGGAGTGAGCTCGAGCGTATTCAACAGGTCCCCGGGGCTCGCCGGGTTGCTGACATCCGTCTTGATGACGTCGCTGACCGTGCCGGACAGTTCCGGCCGCCACAGGTCGGTGCTGCCGCTGCTCGAATTCGAACTGAGGTTCTTCCCGTAGCGTCCGGTTCCGGTCCCTCGCAACGGCGCGATGATCTGCAGGTCGGTGAGCTCGCCCGTGAGATCCAGAGCGACCCGCTGCCAGGAGTGGCCGGGTACGATGATGTCGTCCGCCAGCCGGTAGCGCCCACGGTTGACACCCTCACCGGAGCCCAGTGCCTTCGGCAGGTGATTGGCGAGCTGACTGCGCGTCAGCAGCATGGGCAGCGACAGGCTCGAGCGGTACTCGTCGGTGTTCGCCTCCGCACCGATCAGCGCTTTGACCACCCGTTCGGCAGCGGGCAGTGCGTCGTCGAGGAACGCCGCCGTGACGTAGGTGTCTCCCGGCAGGGGCGGCAGCGGCAGGGTGTTGACCATCGGCGCCGCCGGACCGTGCATCGGACGAGCTTCGCTGATCGAGCGGGGAATCTTGAGGACCATCACGCCGTCCGCGGCAACGACGTTGTCGCGGACGCCCGCGTCCGGTGCGCCCGTGCCCTCACCGGACAGCCACGTGAGCGCGTTGTTCAGCTGCCGGCCGGCCATGCGGAGTCCCTCGCCGGACAGCCACATGAGCGCGTTGTTCAGCGGCCGGCCGGCCATCTTGCGCACCTCGGCCCGGGCCTCGAGGCGCACCTGCATCGACGCCTTCCGGTAGCCACCCCAGTCATAGACGGTCTGTTCGACGATGTTCTCGTCAGCGTGCTTCGTGCTGCGGTGCTGGCCGCTGCTGTACTTCAGCTGAGGTCCGCCCTTGGGGGCGTGCGCCCATCCACCGGTGAAGGTGAGCTCGCCGAACGTCACTGACTGCGTGACGTCCCGGCCCTTGACGCTGCTGAGCTCGCTGTACCCGTGGCCATAGTTCTCCAGGCCGCTCTCCGCGACATACTCGCCGTAGCTGACGTCACTGGCAATGGACAGCCGCACCGTCAACTGGACGACCCGCGCACTCATCCACCCCTCGGGGTCGATGAGGTAGAACCGCAATCCGTTGCCGGAGAGCATCTCCTCGACCATCGGATGGTCGCGGTGGCCGGCGAATATCGCCTGTAGGGCGTCGACTCCGCCCTGCAACCGGCCGACCCTGGTCTGCTCTCGCAGCGACTCCCACCAGACCTCCGGCGTCGCCTGCCAACTGCCCTCGCCGTGGCCACCGAGCAGGCCGGGCGCTGCCTGCTCGACCGCCTGGCGCACCACGTCGAAGGTGCGCGTCGATGGGCCTTCCCAGAACGGCGCATCCTGTACGCCGTCACCGGTGGCCGAGGCGGGTACCCTGATCAAACCCTCCGCGACGATGGCACTGCCGTTCACCGCAGGCGCCGCCGGCGCGGCGTTACCGGCGGCGGTCGGCGCCTGCGTGACGGCCGGCGCGGTGATGAATACGTCCCGCGGGTTCATCGCGACGATCTCGGGGTACCGGTTGCCGTCGCCGAGTATCGCGGCCGCGACGTCGAACAACGATTCGCGGCCGTTGGCCGAATAGCCGAGGTGATCCGGCGCTGCCCAGAGCTCAAGCCGGTCGATCCCGGCATGGCCGACCGCTCGCGGGCCCCTCCGGGACAGGTAGGGCGGAACCCACGCCTCGCTGGCCGGCCCCGGCCGGGTCAGCGCGGCGACGTTCAGATGGGTGGGCACGCGTACGGGCGGTTCAACGTCCTGCGCCCTGGCCGAAAAGGGTTCGCTGGTCGGGCCGAAGGTCTCCGGAAATTCCTCCAGCATTCCCCGGAGGACCTCGGGGTCCTCGACCGGGCCATACCCGCTGCGATGCAGCCAGCCGAGCCGTGCGGCGGCGGCGGCCCGGGTCACCCGGTAGGGGTCGTCATCCGGGCCTACCACCCGACGCCAGCGCAGCAGTACCCGGGCCACCACTGAGCTGTTCAGCGGCGTCTCGCCCGACGTCCATCGAGACACCGCATCGGCGAGCTGCTCCGGCGGAATGTCAAGGTTATGCAAGCCGTAGGCGTCGAGGGCGTCCGGCTCGGACAGCAGATAGATGACGGTACGGCCGCGGATCGGATCCGCCTGCCGGGTCCGGTCGGTATTCAGCAGGAGCTTCGTCCGCCGCGATGTCGATCCACTGACCTCGAAGTCGACTGAGCTGCGGAACGAGTACGCCCGTTGGAAGTTCAGTTCCAGGAACTCCTTGCCACCGGTCTTGCGCTGCCCCCTGGTGCTGGAGGTCGCCCAGGTGCGTCCCGCCCCGGCGCCACCAGTCAGATTGGACACGCCTGAATTGCTGATGTCGCCACCGGCGCCCGTGCCCACATTGACGCTGGGGCCGATAGAAGACGTCGAGCTCTGCGATGCCTGGACCAGCGCCAGCTTGATCAGGCCGAGCACGTACTTGTCCGCGCTGGCACCGGCGAACTGGGAAGCGCCCAGCGTAGCGTTGATGCGCAGGGCGCCGTAGTTGTCGTAGCCCAGACTGCCCTCGAACAGTCCGTCGGTTGAGTACTGCCCGGCCAGTATCTCCATGAAGTGCGCGGCGACGGCGGTATGGCCGCTGAAGTTGGCGATCTGCTGATCGGTGACGTGTCCGATCCGGCCGAAGCCCGGTAGTACCCTCCGCGCGGCGGCCTCGAGACCGGTGGAGTCAAGGTAGTAGATGACCGCGTTGTTCAGCGCGACCGGGGGCGTCACCGCGGCGGGTGTCGCGCCCGACCCGGCCGGCTGAGGGTTCGCGATCGGCCGCACCGCGGCGGTCTGCTTGTCGGCCGCCGGCTGCGCCGTGGCGGCCTGCTGACCCGCGGTCGGCTGCGGGGCCGCCGCCGGCTGCGCCGTGGTCGGCTGCTGGTTCGCGCTGCCCGCGGCAGCCTGAGGCGCCTGCGGTGGGTCGCTGGCATTGAAGTGGGGAATCAGTGCAACGAGGACATCGGTCCTGTTCGGACCCGAGCTCCAGCGCGGAATCTCCGACGCCCTCGCCCAACTCGGCCAGCCTCGCCTCGGCGGCGCGGTCGTGTAGTAATCGATGGTGATCTCGTACGTGGTCGGCAACACGAACTCGTCGACGTCGCCCGGATACTCCAGCAGCTCCGGCCGGTTGACGATGGTGGACACCGATTCGCTGGCGCCCTTCGAGATGGCGTACTCCCCGGAGAAGTCGGCACTCGACACGTGGGGAAACTCCGGGAAACCCGTACTCAACTTCAGGTTGAGGGCCAGCTTCTGCGACCCGCCAGCGCTCTGCCCGGCGATGTCCAGTCCCATGGAGAGGTTGACCAGGTGGTACTCCCCCGTGCGCCGGATGAAGCGCGGCGCGCTGGCCGGGTCTTGGAGGTTCTGCCTCGCGCGGATGGTGACCCGCGCATTCTCGATCCTGCCCTCCCGAGTGCGCCGCACCGTGAAGGAGAGCCCGTCCTGCAGCGTCTGGTCGAAGTGGCTTTCCAGGGACGCCTTGGAGATCAGCTTGTCCACCAGGTCGAGGTTGCGTAGTTTCTGCGACCGTCCCGCCTTGCGCCGCAGCTTCCGCGGACCGTTGGCGTCCGGCTCGGGAACCGCGAACGGGCGGCGGGGATCGGGCGGCAGGAACTGCCTGCGTCGCAACTCGCGGATGACCTGCGCGCGCAGGCGCTCCACCGCGACACTGTCCACATTGGCCATGCCCTGTCCGATGCCCCGGTTGTCCAGGACATGTTGCGGCGGCGCGATGCCGGTGACCGGCTGCGCGGGCTTGTCGTACCGGATCTCGCTGGCGTGCGGCACGGTGTCACCGCTGGCCGGCGCGCCAACCACGGCGTCGCGGTCGACCGGGAACCCGTTTTCGAATGCCTCCCGTTCCGGTGCCCGCAGCAGCGCGGTCACTGTCATCCTGGGAGTCACCCGAGCTCGCCGGCGGGGCTGGTTGCGAACCGAGACACTCGCGGTGAGTCCGAGCTCCGCCAGGTACCCCGCGGTGTACCCGGCGTACCGGGAAACCACGACCCACAGCCCGATCCGGTTGGCGGACAGGCCGTCATTGTTGCTGGCGGTCCAGCTCAGTGCCGCCGAGCCGGTGAGTTTCAGCAGCGGCACCGCCTTCCATCCGCCGCCGAGCGTCCCCTGCACGGTGCTGGAGTTCGTGAGGTTGAAGCCGGTGTTGTAGCCGTTGATCGCAGTACGGACCCGCTCCAGGTGGGCCACCTTGCTCGTGGCGCCGACCCGGGTCGGGCGCCGCAACAGCTGACCACGGATCACGACCTCCGCCACCGGCCGGCCGGTGTCGAACAGCAGGAACCGGTACCCGTCCGCCGAGTTCACCACGGTGTCGAGATGGGTTTCCACGTTCCAGAGCTTCTGCATCAGCTCGCCGCCGACCGCCGCCGACCGGTCGCGGTTGGACCGCGTAGGCAGCCAGCTGGCGTTCATACCATCGCGCAATCTCGCGACGATGGCCTGGTACAGCTCGGGCAGGCCGGTGAGACCGGAGACGAAGAACGTGGGTGGCATGCGCAGCTGGTCTTCCGACACATCCTGCGAGTGGACGACATCCGTCGGCGCCGCGGACAGGTAGTGGTCCGGGATCCACAGGTACAGGCGATCGGTTTCGGCGACTGGCGCCACCTGGTGTTGGCGTTGGCGTTGCGCCCCATCGAGGATGCGGTAGTACCAGGTCGGTTCGAAGGAGTACAGCGTGGACGGTCCGCGGGTGTCCTCGACGTGTCCGACCTCGGCGTCCAGGGCGGCGGAGCCGCTGCGGCTGACCGAGTTCGCCACACCGGTGACCGACAGGCCCATGTTCAGCGTGGCGACTCCGATGCCGAGGGCGGCGTTGAGGGCGAGCTGGGCTCGCAGCGCGCCGGCCTGGGACGTCGTGCTCTCGCTGTAGGCGCCGGTCTGGAAGGTGCCCTGAATCACCTCGTTGGAGATGACCCCGCCGGACTCACCGTCCCTGTTGGCCGCCGACGCCTCTTTGCGCTCAGCGGTCAGCTGCAGCCTGACCAGCACGTCGATTCCGCCGATCGACAGGATGTAGCCGCCCGCTCCGATGGCCCGGTAGTTGGACAGCAGCCGCTGCGGCACCGCCTCCCATTCCGCGTCGCTCAGGTCGACGTGGTTGTCGCGGGCCAGCTGCTTCAACCCGTCGACGAGTGGGGTCAGATGTGGGAGCCCCCGCTTCGGCAAACCCGCCCAGAGCGCGATCGGATGCAACCTGGGTGGGGCGTCCGCCGGTGGCAGGGTCGGAGGCACCGGGTCGGCCGGCGGAGTCGGCGTCGGCTCGGTGTCCCGCTCGGGATCGTCACCGCCGTGCTGGTCGACGTCCGGCTCCGGTTGCGGATTGCGTGGGAGTTCATCGGGCCGGGTGTCGTCCTCGTCGGCGGGCGTGCCTGGCCGCTGCGAGTCGGGGTTGTCCGCGGCGGTGCTCTCCAATGGGGTCACCACCGCACCGGGCACCGTCTCGCTGAGCACCGTCGGCATCACGTGGCCGTCGTTGCCGACCACCAGGTGCACCGTCGGCCGCTCGCCCTCACCAGTCCACCCCGACGGCTCGACCTCGAGCAGTGCGGCGGGCTTCAGCAGTACGACCCGGACCCCGAAGACCTCGGCGATCGCCCGGGACAGCAGCTCCGGCGTCTCCCGCGGTGCCGGACTGCCCGCATTGGCCAGGTCCGTCAACAGCGGCAGGATCGCCGCGCGGTGCGCGGCGAGCAGTTCGCGACTGGTGTAGTTCATCAACGGCCAGGTGGTGCCGGACGCCGCCAGGTCGGCCTGCAGCAGCCCGGCAAACAGGCCGCGCAGGTCCTCGCTGCTCCAATCGTTGAGTCCGAGCAGCCGCGCCTGTTCATACTGCCCGGCCACCCGCAGCGCGGCGAAGAAGTTGTCCGGTCCGGCAGGCATGGCCACCGCGGCGAGACCGAGGCGGCGCAGGTCGTCACGCTGCTGCGTGCTGAGCTGGTGGGGATCGCCGAGGCGCTCCTGCCGCGGCACCCAGACTGTGGCGGTGGCTTCCAGCGGCACCGGCCTGGCCCCGGCGGCGATGGCCGCGCGCGCTTCCCTAATCGACTCGCCCAGCCCCTGGCCGGGCGTCAACGTCGCGACATCGTCGCGCACCACCCGCCGCAGGTTGTCCTTCAGGTCCGCGAGCTGCGGAAGGGGCAGATTTCTGCGGCCGGACAGCCGGGACAGGAACACGGCCGTGTCATGCAGCAGATCCTGGTCGGCGGGCAGGCCGACCGGTGTCGAACCCTGGACCGGCCGGACCACCCGAGCCGCGCCGTCGGTCGACAGCAGCGCCGGCAGGGCGCTGGCCGGCGCGGTGCCCAGCACGCCCTGCCCGTTCGCTACGACTGTCACCACTGGACGGTCACCGGAATCCTTGGCAGCGAACACGACGGGTTGCCCGTCCGATCGCACCAGCCGGATGGGGAAGCCGAACGTGTGGGCCACGGCCGGCAGGACCGCCTCGATCTTCTCCGCACCATCCGGTGCGCCGCGGGTCAGCACCGCCGGGATCGCGTCAACCGGCAGACCGCTGGCGATCCACTGCTCGACCTGCGCGACGGTGTCCTGATCGGGTGCGGTCAACCCGAGCAGTGGCCAGTCCGGTGACGGCTGTTTCCGGTCATGCAGCAGCGCCTTGCCGATGGCATCGGTCCACACGCGGGCCGGCGCGTTGATCGCCCCTTGGATCTGCTGGCTGCCCAGGTGCGCAGCGACCTGTTCGGCCACGACCTGGTACGCGGTCTCGTCGGCATCCGCGGCCACCGCGTGCAACCCGAGATCGGACAGCTTCGCGGTGGCGGCCGGGCTGAGCGTCTGGTCCGATGCCAGTACCTGCCAACCGAACCACGTACCCTGCGCGGGCTTGCCCACCCCCGGCTCCAGCGGATCCACACTGGTGGGATCCGTGCTCGTGGCCGGCGCGTCGCTTTCCTCGCTGAGCGGATCGGTCATGCTCGATGCGAGGCTGGAGGCTTCCGCATCCACCGGCGTGGCGCCGGCAACGGACGGAGCTGCCGGCGGGGTGTCGGCGACGGTGGGCGGCGTCTGCGCCTCGACATCCGGCGGGGTGACCACGATGGTCGGCACCGGCGGCCGGTCAGGCCCGGCCTGCGGCGGCTGCGGCTCGGCCGCGGCCGCCGGCGACGGATCCGCGATCGGGTGCGCCGGTAGCCGGAATACCGGCCCGGTGTATCCGATCCGCTGACCCCCGGCGGTGATCTGCCAGCGACCGCCGGCATCGGACGGATCTGGAACACCGGACGCGGCGCGCGGCAGGTCGGCGCCTCCGGCAACCAACCGCCAGCCCATTGCGATCTCGACCGGTGCGGTGGGTACGGCGACGATGCCCGGCAGCTGCCGGGCCACGAGGTCGGCGAGAGCAGGCCGGTCGGGACGTGCCGTGGCGGCACCCGGGTCGGTGAAGACCACGATGTCCGGCACCGAGGCGGGCATCGCGAACAACTGCCCGACGAGGTCGTCGATATCGGCGGGGCCGTGCGAAGTCTGCACGGTGCCCATGGCGGGGTCGACCGTACCGTCGATGACGACCATGGTGCTCGCCCCCGCCACCTGCTCGGCCAGGTCGGTACCGGCGGCGAAGGCCCGCTGCACCGCCTCGGCGGCGGCCGCCGCGGAGCCTGGCAGGACGTACACGCCTGGGGCTCCGGGTACCTCCAGCACCCCTTCGGGCGGCAGATCCAGCCGCGCCCCCGTCGCACGTCCCGGGACCACCACGGTGTCCAGGCCCGTTGCCAGTTCGGCGAGGCGGGTGCGCACGGCGACCGGCATCGGGGCGCCCGCGTCGATGACCACGCGTGGCGCGTCGCTGCTGGGCAGGCTCGCGTGCATCCCGGCGAGTACGGCGGGAGCGTGGCCGGGGTGCGCCCAGGCGGTGCGGTCGCCGGTGTGCTCCAGGAACCAGCCGGCGCCCAGATCGAGCCGGGTGGCCTCCGTCGTGGACGGTGCCGCCGCCTGATCGGCCGCCAGGAAGTGGTAGCCCACGGCCAGCGCCGGCAGGGTGCGATGACCGGACGCGTCGACCGGTACGACTCGCGGATCGGGTCCGACCGGCCCGGTCACCTCCGCGACGGGCGCGAACAGCGCCGCATCGGGGAGGTCGCGCAGCATCTGGCGGGCATGCGTCAACAGCCGCTCCACCGTGCGCGACCCGGTTGTGGGCAGGCGCAGCACGATCGGATCCGAAGCAGCGGCCCGTACCCCGGCCAGATGGCGGTACACGGTGCCGTGGGTGACCGAGCCCACCACGGTGATGGGGAGCTGACCGGGCGGTGCCAGCTGACTCTGCGTCTCCACCGTGACGGCGACTGGCATGTCCTTCGGGTACAGCAGCCGGCCGCCCGGCAGCGTGTGGACCCTCAGGTCTCCGGCCACGTCCGCGGCCGCCGGGTCGAGGTGAACGAGCGCGGGTTGGTCGGCCGGTACCAGCGCCCGGATCTGGGACAGCAGCGGCTCGCGTACCCCGGCTGGGACTTCCACGCCGGCGCCGCCGACGACGATGTGGGGCTGGTCCGACCCGGCCGGCGATACCGGCGCAGCGGCCGCACCGACCGGGTGCAGCCATGCCCCGCCGGTCGTCTCCTCCAGCAACCAACCGGGCACCCCCGGCACGGCGAAGGTTCCGGGGCGCCCATCGACCGGTTGCAGCCCCTCGGGAACGGCCGGCGGGGTCGCGACCGGGCGCACGGCGATGTGCCGGGCCAGGCCCGGCAGGGTGTCGCGGCCGTGGTCGCCCAGGCCGGTGAACCGCCCATCCAGCCTGGGCACGGCGGCGAACCCGGTACGGGGCAGCACGAGTTCGACCGGATTGCGCGACCCCTGAGCCAGCCAGGAGGCCAAACGTGCGGCCCTGCCTGGCTTCATGGTGGCGTCGGTCGGTCGAAGCGCTACGGTCACCCCGCCCGGCAGGTCGGGCAGCCCGCGCAGGAACCGCCGGACCACGCGCATGTCCCGGATCGTCGGGGCGACCAGGACGGTCAAGCCGCCCGCCGGGCTGGCCAACGCCTCGGTGAGGGTCGGGAGGTCCGGCCGCTCCTCCTCGTTGAACAGCATCACGCCGCCGGGTACCCGGGCGATCTGGTACCCCTCCCTCAGCCCGTGGGACAGCGCCGCGAGACCGGCGTCGGTACCGCGCTCGACCACCCGGGGGCGGGCCCAGTCGGGTTGTCCCGCCGCGATGCGGTCGAGCTGCACCCGCACCGCGGCCGGTACCGGTGCGGTGCGCACGTCCACATGGATCACCGGGGTGTCGCCGATGCGGTCGGCCCTGGGCGGGGCCGGATCGGCCGCCGCGGGTCGGACGTTGAGCCCTGCCGGAGTCTGTTCGATCTGCCAGCCGTCGTGCAGCTGGTAGCTGCCCGGCGTGCCGCCCGGCGCCAGCTGGAACGGAGTGCGGGTCGGCTCGGCGGCGCTGGACGGGTGGATGTAGATCCGGTCGGCGAACTCCATGAAGGTGGGCTGGTTGCGGTGGTCCACGGGTTCGATCCGGGGATCGTGCTCGAATGGCCTGGTCATGGCGGCCGCGGGTACCACGAGTGCGGTCTGCTCACCGATGCCGTCCAGCAGCCGGTCGGCCAGTCTCCGCCATCGCCGCGCCGTGCCTGGCTGGGGTGTCCAGTTGAGTACCACGGTGAGCGGGCGCGCGGTGTAGTCCGACGGCAGGCCTCGCAGGAAGCGTTGGACCGCCCCGGCGTCGCCGACTGATTCATCGACAACGATGACGGTGCGGCGCGGTGACCCGCCGGTCACCTGCCGGGTGGGCGCAGCGCCCCGGAACAGCACCACCGCGTCGTCCTGGATCCTGACGTCCAGATCCGGGTCCAGCCCGGCGGAGATCCGCTCGATCTCCGCGGCGTGCGCGGCTTCACGCCGCTGCGCCTGCGCCTGGAACGCCTCGGTGTTGCGGGCGATGGTCTCGCGGACCCGCGCGGAATCGTCGCCGCCGACGTTCTTCCTCTGCTCGGTCCGCAGCCGCTTGGCCAGACTGATGTCGGCCCGCTCATGCGGGGTCAGGCGGCGCGCACCGACCGGCGGCACCTCGTGCGTCCCCTGGGCCGCGGCGGGCGTTGTGGCCCGGGATACCCGGGGAGGCCGGCCGGTGCGGATGGATTCCAGGTAGCGCTCCATCGTCAGGGCCTGGACCGGCTGCCCGGCCGGGAACCGGTCACGGTATTGCCGGTCGGCCGCGTCGAAGCCGGCCTGGATCCGGTCGACGGACCCCTCACGCGTCGCTGGCGGAGCGACCGTCTGCCGGGCCGACCGGATGGCCGCGGCGTAGTGACGGCGGGCCAGCCGGATGTCGAGGAATTCCCCCAACCGCAGCCGCCGTGGCTGGGGAAGGACACCGCCGGAAGCGCGCACATCCACGCCTGCCTGGATCCGGCTGAGGTGTTCGGCCACCGTGAACGGCCTGACCGGCCGGTTCCCGGCCCGCGCCTGCTCCTGGTATGCCGCCTCGTCCGCTCGGAAGTTGGCCTCGGTCCGTTCCCAGCGGGCGTCCAACCCACCCGCGGCGTTGCTGGGAACCGTCGCCTGCTGCGCGAGCCGCTGCTGCCGCGTCGCCCGCAGGTCCTGTCGGTACTCGCCTTGGGCGATGGCGATGCTGGCGCGTTCGTCCGCGGTCAGGCGGCGCTCACCGACCGGCAGCACCTGAGCCTGCGGCTGCCCGACCGGCAAGGTCCGCGCCTGAGCGGCCTGCCTGTTCGGTGTCGATTCCGTCTCTGCCGGCGCCGACGACGAGCTGGCCGTCAACGTGGCCTGATTGTCGACCGGCGGGGCCTGCTGCAGCGGCGCGTCGGCCGGGGTGGGGCTCGGCGTGGCCGGTGCCGCCGGGTTGAGCACGCCCGGACCTACCCGCGCCGGCGTACCCGTGCGCACCGCGCGGACGTACTCCTCCACCGTCAACGCCCGCTCCGGCACGCCGGCCTGCCGCAGCCGGTCACGGAACCCCGCATCGGCCCGGTCGAAGCCCGCCTGCGTCCGGTTCGGGTCGGGGACGCGGGCCGGTTGGCCGGTGTCGGCCGGCGTGTTCTGGCGGGCCTGCTGCATCTCCTGCCGACGATGACCACGGGCGATCGCCACCTGGACGCGCTCGTCCGGCGTCAACTGGCGGTGGCCGACCGGTGACACCGCCGGCTGTTCCATCCGCTCGACGGCTGCCTGCCCGGACAACGTCATCACCGGCGGCTCGGCGCTCGGATCAGCGGGCCGCACCGGCGTCGGCACCCCGGTGCGGACCTCACGGACGTACTGCGCCACCGTCAACGCTCGCTCCTGCTGGCCGGCCTGCCGCAGGCGGTCACGGAACTGCGCGTCGGCCCGGTCGAACCCGGCATGGACGGGGTTCGATGCCACCGGCCGCGTCACCTGTGGCTGCGCCGTTTCCGGCTGCGGTTGGTCCAATTGCGGCTGCGCCGATTGCGGCTGCGCCAATTGCGGCTGCGCCGATTGCGACTGCGGTTGGGCCGGCGGCGCCTGCGCCGTGCGGGGATCCCCACCGGCCATGGAGGATTCCGTGACCGTGGGAGAGACCTCGGCAACTGCCGGGGTGGACGACGGGTCGGCGAGCGCGTGGGGCGCGGGCAGTACCGGCTCGGTACCCGTCAGTGCTGGGTTGTCGAAGCCGGTCGACGGCGCGGAAGACGTGGTGTCGGCCTGGACCACCGGACGCTCGGCCTGGACCACCGGACGCTCGGCCTCGACCACCGGACGCTCGGCCTCGACCACCGGACGCTCGGCCTGGACGGGTGTGGTCGGCGGCTGGTCGGCCTGCGTGGCCGCGGGGTGAGCCGTCTGGGCGCCGACCTGCTCGGTGACGACGCTGTCAGTCTGCGGGTGATCCGCGACAGGTGCCTGATGGTCGGTGCTGTTCACGACCGAGGTGTCCGCGGTCCGCGTCGGTGTCGGTGTCCGCGTCGGCGTCGACAACGCATCGTCGGTCGCTGTCTCCACGGTCTGCGTCTGCGACTGCGTCGGCAACGCGTCGTCGGTCGCTGTCTCCACGGTCTGCGTCTGCGACTGGGTCGGCAACGCGTCGTCGGTCGCGGTCTCGGTCGCGGGGTGGTCCGCGGTGTCCGTCGCCGCATGGTCCGCGGTGTCCGTCGCCGCGTGGTCCGCGGTGTCCGTCGCCGCGTGGTCCGCGGTGTCCGTCGCGCTGTGGGTGACCTCGGCGGTGTGCGTGGTGGGTGCCGGCTCCTCCAGTACGGTTTGAGTGTTGTCGCCCTTGTTGTGGATCAGCCGGCCGGAGCCGCCGGAGCGGCCAGGCGCGTGCGGCGCGGGTGGCGGGCTGGCGCCGCCGTTACCACCGTTACTGGTGGGCTCACCCGGGCGGTGCTCAGGTGCCGGTCGCGGAGGTTTGTTCGCGGCGGCGGGCGCGGCGGGCTGGACCTGGCCGTCGTGCAGGCGTTGTCCGGGACCGGGGAAGCGGGAATTGTCGGGCGCGGGCGCTCGCTGCGGCGGGGGTACCACCGCCCCGTCCTTGAGGCGACGGCCGGGGTCGGTGAACGGGGCCGTGTCATTGCCCGCGGGGGTGTGGTCGGTCCGCGGTCGGGTCACCGCGGATGCCTCGGGTACGGACAGGCTGTCACCGGACGGATTCGCCGGCGCTGCGGTATCAGTGTTGCGTGACGGCGGCGGATCCGACGGCGCGTTGCGGCTCGGGGACGACGATGGCGGCGCCTGGTCGGCCGTTGCCGGTCGTGGGCTGGTCGACCGGGTGACCGAGGTGGGCGGCGTCTGTGACGGCGCGAGATCGTCCCCGGATCCCCGACCGGTGGTCGTTCCCGGCCGTTGTGGTGACGCATCGGCGGGGCTCGGGGCGGCATTGGATCGCGATGGGTTGCCGGAGCCTGGGGACGGAGTGGCCGATCCCTCGATCGTGGTCCGGTCGCCGGCCGGGCGAGACGGCGGCATGTCCACAGTAGAGCGTGACGGGGACGGCTCGGGACTCCGGGTGCCACCCGAACTGATCCGCTGTCCCCGGTCGGCACCGGGTGACGTCGTGGCCGGCGCTTCGTGGGTGGCCCGAGGCGTGGAGTGGGCTGCGGGAGGCGCGGAGTGGGTCGCGGGGGCCAGGTCGGCCGGCGCCGTGGTGTGGGGTGCCGGCGGGTCGAGGGCCGGTGGCGGATCGCCGGCGCCGGTGGCTCGGGGCGGCGGGGAATGCACGCCCGCCAGGCTGTCGACCGGATCCGCCGGAGGCTGTGGCGGCTTGGTGAAGTAGTCCACCCGCGCCTGCCGGACCGCGCCACTGGCGGCGATCTCGTCGGGCGAGCGCACCGCGTCCTTCGTCGGTACCGGCAGCGGACTGCGGCCGGCACTGACCTGGAACGAGTGATCCGCGCCGAGACCGCCGGGTGACAGGTCATTGATGGTCGCCGGGTTTCCGGCCGTGCCGACCGGCGGTTCCTGCGCCGGACGCGGTGGCCCCTGCGCCGCGATGTTCGCCGGGACGGGATCACCGTTGGCGTACCGGGGGCCACCGCCCACCAGCGGTTCGGGCCTGGCTGACTGCATCGCCTGGTGCTGCGTCAGCTGCTGCGAGATCACGTCCTCCGGCACGTTGCGGCCACGCCAGACCTGCCCCAACGCGGTCGCGTCCAGCTCTCGCGGCGCGCCCGGGCTGGGCAACTGCAGGCCGGGACGTCCCTCCGCGACCTGGAAACTCCGGGCGGCCGACACTCCACCGTCAGCGGGCAGGTCGTCGATCGTGGCCGGCCGCACACCCGATCCATGTGGCGGGGGCCCAGCCCGATCGGCGGCCGCCGACACCGCCCAGTCCCGGGCCGCCGACTCCTCGGTCAAGGTGACCGGCTGGCCCTTCGCATAGAAGGTCGTCGACGACACCGGTGGCTGCGTCTCGTTGAGGTCTGGAGCAGGCGTGTCCACAGTGCTCGAACCGCGAGCCGTCCGGGACAGCGACGGCGGCGCCACGATGTCGGAGCCCAGGTGTTCCGATCTCACCGACTCGTCCGGCGGCTCGGGCGACGACGACGAGGACCGGGGCGGCGCCAGCGAATCCGGGCTGTTGAGCGAGACCGGCTTGGCCGAGGCCGACTCGGTCCAACCGTAGCCGGGGCCCTCGTACTCCTTCACGGCGGGCGGTTTGAACTCCAGCGAGCTGGGCGGCAGTATCTCGTCGACAAGTCCCTTGGAGTTGACGCTGAAGGTCTCGGGGTCAACTCCGTTCAACCCTCCGTTACCCGGACCCTTGAACTCAGCGATCTTGTCTTGCCAGTTCGTGAACCCGAACGGGTCCTCACTCGGCCGGTTCACCGCCGGCCGGTCCATCGCCGCCAACCCGCCGAACAGCGTCACGATCCCGGTCACGACAGCGGTTCCCGGGTCCATCTCCGGCGGCAGGCCATACACCGCATCCGCGATCACCATCGGCACCACCGTGTCGATGGTGGTCAGGGCCGCCGACTCCGTTATCGGCACGATCACGTTGGCGCTCTGCGCGAGGAAGTCGACGGTGCTCGCGATCGGAGCGAGGCTGGGCAGCTCGAACGCGAGGTTGTCGATCAGCACACTGAACTCGCCGACCGCGTCCAGAATCGAGGTGGTGACCGCCGAGATCGGACCAACGACCGCGAACGCCACGACGCCGAAGACCAGCCCGAGGATCCCGGCCAACGTCACCGCGTTCTGCGTCTTGATGGCCTCGCGTACCTGCTTGGCGTACTCCTGGAGATGCTCCCCCATGGTCTGGCAGTTGTCGGCCGTCTTGCCGATGGGGTCGGCCACCTCGACGGTCACCATCGTGGCCATGGTGTACGCGTCGCCCTGCCACGACACGTGGTCCAACGACCCGGAGACCGTGGTCTTCAGTGCCCTGAGGGACGTGGCCATCTGCAGCCACTGATTGGCCAGTGCGTCGATTTTGTCGGCGTCCGGATACTGCGGCTTCGTCGTCGACGACGAGTTGGTGTTGACGACAGGCATGGCTGGAACTAACCTCGCATCCCCACGACTACCACGTCACCAGTGAGCTTGCTCGGTGACCGGCCCAAGATCCTGATCCCGCGTCGGCGGCTGGTTCGATCCGCCACCGCCCGGCAGCGCGTCGTAGAAGTCCAAGAACATCTTCGACACTTCTTCCTCTGTCGTGGCGTAGTTCAGCGAAGCGGTCTGCACCGCCACGGTGATCTGGTAGAGCACGCTGGAGTTCGGGTTCGCCTGCGAGCCGAACAATGTCGTCACCGCCCCGTTCCAGCGGTCCGCGAAGTCCTGCGCCTCGTCCGCGGTCGTACCCGCCCAGCCGAGCTTCAGCCCGTTCCAGATGTCATGGATGCGACCCACCGTGTCGCCGATCGCCTTCATCTGTGCCGGCAGGTCGGTGGCGCCGTACTTCCACACGGCGTCCGGGTCGACGTTGATGGTCAGACTGGCATCGTTGTAGTTGGCTGGCGCCGGCACCATGACACCTCCGCTGCTGGGCGCAGGCCGGCAGGCACGGCCGAACCGCGACGCATATAGTCACGCGAACCTACAGCCGCCCGGTGGGGACGGGACAAGTCTCACCGGAGGGACATCCAGGGGACGGGGCGATGGCGTACGCCAGCAGATGTCGGGCGGGCCGACGGAGGCGGACATTGCCGAGCTGTGTCCCAGCGCCTGAGACTGAAGCTTCGACTCGCCCGCGGAAGGAGTGCGCGATGCCGTCGCAGAGCCAGGGCCCCCGACAGAACGACCCCGGACCCGTCCCGCCGCCCAAGTCGCCGGACGGCCAGTGGATGGACTATAACAATGGCCAGGGCTGGACCTGGGTATGGAACGGTTCCTGGTCACAGAACAGCGATGGCACCTTCACCTGGAACGCGCACAAAGAGCCGGATCCGAACCTGGTCAAGCAGTGGGGCCACGCCGCGGTCACCGACGTCCAGCAGGATCCGACCGGCGTCCGCAACAAGGGCTCCTGGCACGTTTACGGCAAGGGAGCGCAGTGGGTGTGGGGTGACGACCCCAACCAGAACGACCTGCACGCGTACAGCTATGACGAGCTCACCGACCCGGACCACCTCCCCAACAACGCTCAGCATCCGAGCTACGACGGAAACAAGCCGCCGCCGCCGGACGTCGTGGCGCCGGAGCTGAAGGACACCTGGGGTGGGGTCGCTCCCGACGTCACCGGGAAGAACATCGTCAGCGCCGACAACGGCAGCGGGTCGCCGCAGCAGGTCACCTCGCCGCCCCACCACGCGGCATATCTGGTGCAGCCGGGCGGCATCCGGGACGTCGAGAACACGGTGCTGGCCGAGATCGATGCGAACCTGGCGAACTACGACTCGCTGAAGACCGCGGTGGCCAACGCACTGCCCGACGGCCTCTACATGCCCAACATGGTCGGGGAAATGACCCATACACAGGACAGACTGCTGCTGAATGTCGGTGACACGCTGGAGCTTACGGGCCAGTTCACCCGGGCGTTGAACAACGCGGCCCAGTTGTACGCCAGGGCCGACCTCGACTCGTTCCTGCCCGCCGACGGTGGCCCGCCGCCCGCCACTCCCGGCCCAAACGGCTAGTGCCGCGTCAGGGAACCTTTGCCCCATCTGTTGCCCCGAGCACCAGCCTGGCGTGGTGGCGGTAGCTCAGCCGGCCGCGGAGTCCGCCGCCTCTCACGTCGCGTCCGGCGCGATTGCGTCCAGCCTGGCTCGTTGGCGCCCGGCGGAGGCGTGGTAGATGCCGTCGATGAGCCGCCGGGCGTGGGCGGCGGTGCGACCCGCCGTTTCGCGATACCCGAACCGAGCCTGGCATTCGGCCAGGGAAGCCATTGCCTCGGCCCTGTCCCACCCCATGTCCGCTGGTGTCGCCGCCACCGCCTGCTGATACGCCTCGACGGCGCTCGCGCCATCTCCGACCTGCTGGTGAACGCGGGCTATCACAGGAGGCTCACCCGGCGCAAGCAGAAGGGTCGGCTATCCGCCGTAGCGGAAAGCCGACCCACGTGCCACGTCCGGATCAGCGATCAGTGACTCCAGCTCGAGACATTGGCCGTCTCGGTGTCGACGTAGTTCTGCCAGTTCGTGGATGCGGCGTTGGAGATCGCGCCAAGCTGACCGGGCGCGGTCATCAGGTCCGCGGCGGCGGTGTTCCACTGGGTCTGCAGGTCCTGCCAGGTGACGTTCGCCTGGCCGGTCCAGTACTCCTGAAGTGTCGCCAGCATGGCGGTGAGCCGGGTCAGATTGTCGCCGAGCTGCGTCGCGATGGCCATGATCGAGGCGCCGCTGTTCGCCAGGTCGTCGGTCACCGCGATTTTCGATCCGCTTGCGTCTGCCATGTCGTGCTCCTTGTCTGGGATCTCTCGTGAGCCTCGACGACCGGTCTAGAACCGGGCCGGTGGCAGATTGTTGGTGAGGTTCGCATAGTTCTTGGTGTTGGTGTCCTCGTTCGCGACGTAGTTGTTGGCGTTGCTGGTGAGGTTGTTGGCGATGGTGGTCAACACGTTGCTGAGCGCCAGGGCGTCACTGCCCCACTGGTCGGACAGGTTCTGCAGCGCCATCGCGGCGGGGCCCTGGTAGGCACCCATGAGGCCGGCGACGTAGTTGCGCATCGCGGTGATCTCGCCCTGGATCGTCTCGTTGGCGTTCAGGCAGTTCGACGCCGCGTTGTTCAGCTCCGCCGCGGTGACTTCGAATTGCATGGTGCTCCTCGCTTTCTCGAGTCCCCTGCTGTCAGGGCCTAGGTGTTGTCGCGGGCGCTGGCGCCAGCGACCGCGTCACGCTCGTCGGTGTCCGGTAGGGCGATCTGGACCAGCCTGCTGGGCTCACCACGGCGCACCAGCACCCCGCGCCCCGGCGACCGGATCGCCGCCCGCTCGTCGGCGAGCACCGGACCCTCCTTGCGGTCGCCGGACAGCACCAGGCCGCCGCAGCCGAGCTCCTGGATCCGGGTGAGGAACCGGTCGGCGAAGGCGTTGCGGCTCGATCCCGCGACCCGGCGGGTCAGCACCACATGCAGGCCGATGTCGCGGGCGTGGGGTAGGAAGTCCATGAGCGGTGCGAACGGCTGGGCCCCGACCAGGTCATAGTCGTCGACCAGCAGGTAGAGGTCGGGGCCTTCCCACCATGACCGGGCGGCCAGCTGCTTCGCGGTGACGCCGGCCGGCGGCAGCCGCTCGGCCAGCTTTTCGCACAGCTGCTCGAGGTAGGTCCCGGCGGCCACCAGGTCGGGCGCGTACGCGGCGAGGTAGTCCTCGGGTACCGCACCGAGCAGCGAGCGCCGGTAGTCCACGAGCAGGATCCGTGCATCCCAGGCGGTGGAGGTCGCTGCGATCCCCGCCACCAGGGTCTGCATGAAGGTCGTCTTGCCCGACCCGGCGTCGCCATAGACGAGGAAACACGGGTCGCCGGCGGTCAGATCGAGGTGCACCGCCCCCAGGTCCGCCTCCGCGATGCCGATCGGCGCCCCGGATGCGGGAGACTGCGGTATCTCGGTCAGGTGTAACAGCTCGGGCAGCATCCGGATGGCCGGCGCCTTGGGCCCCGCCCAGGCGGCCGCGAGTTTCGCGATGGTGTCCTGCTGCGCCTCGTAGGCTCCGTCCGCGGTCTCCTGCCCGTCCAGTCGCGGCAGGGCCAGCTGGAAGTACGCACCCGGCGCGGCCAGGCCCCGACCCGGTACCGCCTGTGCCAGCCGTGCGGCGAGCCGGCGGTTGATCTCGGACTCGGTCGGATCGTTGAGGCGCAGCTCGACCCGGGTACCGATGCTGTCGCGCAGTGCCGGGCGGATCTCGCTCCACCGGCTCGTCGTCAGCAACAGGTGCACCCCGACCCCGAGGCCGCGCGCGGCGATGTCCGCGACGGCTCCGTCGACGTCGTCGAGTTCGCCGCGCAGTCCGCCCCAGTTGTCGATGATCAGGAACACGTCCGCGGCACGCAGTCCGGCAGGCAGCCGGCCCGCCGCGCGGCGGGCGCGGAACTCGGCGACGGACGCGATGCCCATCGCCCGGAAGGTCGCCTCTCTTTCAACGATCAGTGCGCGCACTTCGGCCAGGGTGCGCCGGGTGCGCTCGGTGTCGGTGCGCCCGGCCACGGAGCCGACGTGCGGTGCTGCCACGTACTGGTGCAGGCTGCCGCCTCCGAAGTCGATGCAGTAGAACTGCATCTCCTCGGGCGTGTGCGTGAGCATGCCGGCCATCATCACGGTCCGCAGGGCCGTGCTGCGGCCCGTCTGTGGCGCACCGACGATCGCCAGGTGTCCGTGCGGGCCGCTGAAGTCCATCGTCAACGGCTTCTGTTGCTGCTGCAACGGCAGGTCCAGCACGCCGATCGGGATGACCAACCGGCCGTTGTCCGGCCAGGCGGGCATCGACAGTCCCCGCCCGGGACGTATGGCGGGCGCACCGGTGAGGTAGTCCAGCGGAATCGCCGCGGGAAGCGGCGGCAGCCACACCTGGTGCACCGGATGACCGATGCGGCCCAGGCGGTCCACCACGACCGCCAGTTCCGTCGCGGTCGGCTCGGCGGGCGTCGGGGTGGGCGTGGCGGGTACCTCGGCATCCAGCGACCGGGACGCGACGAACGGCACGACCGACGATCCCGGTACCCGGGCCGATTCCGCGCGTTCCTGCGCTGACAGGTACGGCGAGGATACGTGGGCCACCCGCAGCCGCTGGTACATCGACTCGTCGACCTTCAGGTACGCCGAGCCGGGGATCGGGGGCAGCCGGTACGCGTCGGTCGTACCGATGACGGTCCGGCTCTCGGCGGCGCTGAACGTGCGCAGGCAGATGCGGTAGGACAGGTGCGAGTCGAGGCCGCGCAGCCGCCCCTCCTCCAGCCGCTGGGTGGCCAGCAGCAAGTGGATACCGAGGCTGCGGCCGACGCGTCCGATCTGGACGAACAGGTCCACGAACTCCGGGCGGCCGGACAGCAGTTCGCTGAATTCGTCGACGATGAACAGCAGGTACGGCAGCGGCGGCAGTGGCTCGCCGTTGAGGTCCGTTCCCCCGGCGTCGCGCCGGCGCTGGTACTCCCGGATCGAGTCGACATTGCCGGCCGAGCGCAGCAGCTGCTGCCTGCGCTGCTGCTCGCCGACCAGCGCCGCCTGCGCCCGGTCGATCATCGCCGCGTCGTCGGCCAGGTTGGTGATCAGGCCGGCGACGTGAGGCAGGTCGGCCAGCGGGGCGAACGCGGCGCCGCCCTTGAAGTCGACCAGGACGTAGCTGAGCAGTTCGGGCGGGTGAGTCAGGGACAGCGCGGTCACCAGCGTGCGCAGCAACTCGCTCTTGCCCGACCCGGTGGCGCCGACGATCAGCCCGTGCGGGCCGAAGCCGCCCTGCGCCGGCTCCTTGATGTCCAGGATGACCGGTTCGCCGTCGCCGTCGTTGCCGATCGGGACCCGCAGCAGCCGGTCGGCGCTCACCTCTGCCCAGCGGGTGGCGATGTCGGCAGTGAGCGGATCGGCACCGAGCACCATCTCGGTCAACGAGATGGTGCGGGAGAGCACCTGTTCGCCTTCGTCGGTCAGCCGCAGCGGCGCGAGCCGCCGTGCGATGAGCTCGGCGAGCGCGACAGGTACCGCGTCCGGTACGGCGCCCTCCACGGCGGACTTGATGTGGCCCGCTCGCCCCTCCATCGTGAGGCCCTCGTCGGTCAGACGCAGCCTCAGGTCGACCCGCTCCGGCTCGTCCGTGTCCCGGTCCACGAGGAACACCAGCGTGATGCCCAGCTGCGGGCCGGCGCCGGCGAGCAGTGCCCGCAGCAACGGTGAGCGGCCCCACTCGGACACCGGCTGGAATCCGGTGATCACGATGACGAGCCGGCGCGGTGCCCGGGCAGCCTGCAATCCAACGCCGAGGTGGCCGCGGCGTGCCGTCTGCTCCTGGCGGTACAGCAGTTCACGTTCGAGGACTTCGGCCAGTCCGGCGGGATTCTCGGCGACCAGCGGTACCACGCCGGCTGGTCCCGGCGCGTCCTCCTCGATCGCGTGCGGCAGCCATTTGGCCCAATCCCAGTCGCCCGGACCGGAGCGCTCGACCATGATGCCCACGTCGTCGGGTGCGTGCAGCACGGCGATCTGGCAGAGCACCGCACGGGTCAACGCCTCGATGCGCTCCCGTGGACCGAGGATGCTGAGCACCCCACAGTCACCAAAATCGATGACCGCCGGCTGCCCGCTGACCGTGCCATGGCGAGTGACGAGCCGCTGTGCCGCGCGCAGTGAATCCCCGTCGTAGTCGGCGAGCGGGTCGAGTCGGTTACCGATCTGCAGGGGCGTGCTCAACGAGGCTTCACCGAGACCGACGCGCACGTGCAGGAAGTCGGGATCGGCCGGGCGCCGCTCCCAGATCCGGTCGTAGCTTGTCGTGATCGCCCACAGCTGCTCCGGGTCGGGGTGGGTCACTGCGGCGAGTTCGCGCTGGGCGGCGGCCACATTCCGGGCGTGCCCGCGCGCGGTGGTGAGGTGGTCGCGGTAGCGCAGGCGCTGCCGGCGGCTGCTGTGCCGGTGGGCGTTGAGGGTCTGCATCCGCGTCGCTACGGTGGTGCCGATCGCCGCCAGCACGAAAAGCACGCCGATGACGATCAGGATCGGCCGACCGAAGGTGATCATGTAGGCGGCCATACCGATGCTGCTGAGCAATGGCAACGCCAGGGTGATCCACATGGCGCCACCCTGCTTCTGCTGCACCTCCGGCGGCGTGGGTAGCACGATCTTCTCGTCCGGCAACGGAGGCGGTGCGAACCGCGCGGGACGATGCATCGCGAGTCGACTCATGACTGTCCTCGATCCACAGTGCTCAGGCCGTGCATTGGACCCGGACCTGACTTACCGCAAGCCGGGATGCGGGCGTCGCCGGAGTTCCCCGGTCCACCAGCTCGACCGCGATCCCAGCGGCGCTGACCGGGTACGTGCCCAACGAGACCCAGGTACCCCGGCTGGCCGTCTGGTCCATGAGGGAGCCGGCCAGGCGGGCACCGGTACGTCCGGTGAGCACCCAGAACTGGGCGGGTGCGGCCGCCGCGTCCTGCGGGTTCTGCGCTGCCGGCCCGTAGACCGAGATCGCGCATCGGGTCATCGCGGCGGTCGGGGTGAACCACCAGACCGCGTGCTGGTTCGGATCGTCCTTGCTCTTGTCCCCGCTCATCGGGATCGCCTCAAACGTCCCGTGGCAACCGTCGCGATCCCACCCACCGCTGGCGACCGTGTACCAGTCGGCGGTGCGTCCCTGCACGTCGAATCCGTGGTCGCTGGCGGTGGCACAGTCCCAGCCGCTGACCGCCGTGTACGGTGCCGCGGTGACCGGCGGCGGTACCGTCGATGCACTCGCCTCGCTCAGTGGCAGCGGATGCACCAGTTGCAGCACCGCCCCGCCTCCGAGCGCGGCGGCAGCGGCCAGTGCGACCACCGTCAGCACCAGGTGCGGCCGGGCCGTCGGTCGCGGGGTGTCCACCTCGGCCCAGCTGTGCTCGACGAGGGCCCGCGCGGCCTCGCGCCGCTCGGCCCGAGCCGATCCTGCCGTCGTTGTTCTGGCGGTAGCCACGGCTCACTCCCCAACCGCGCATCCGCTGCCAGCGTCCACAACGCTCGGCTCACGCCCCGCGCGCAGCGGGGCGACGAGCATGAGCCGCGTCTTCATCCGCACGAACTGACCTCCCTCGAACGCAGGCGACACGCTCCATTACGGCTTCGTGCGCCGCTACATTCACCTTGTCGTCAATGAGTCGATCCCGTGCCCGTCGTCGCGCGCATCTGCGGCCGCGACGGCACGCCGTTCAGCCGACGATTCCCCGTCCCATGTCGACCAGCTCCCCGTACACGCCGAAGACGCCGAGCGCCAGCGAGATGGTCGCCAGCGTGCAGAGCACACCGACGACGTCGACGAACCGCCGGCGGCCGCGGGGGCGGCCGGTGCCGGCCGGGAAGCCCGCCGGCAGGTCTGCCACCTCGTCACCGCCGGCGCGCAGCACCATCGAAACCGTCGAGCGGGCGATGAGCGCGAGTCCGGCCACGAGCAGCGCGATCGTGGTGGCCACGTCGCTGCGCCAGATGTCCGTGGCCGCCACGGCCACCACCGCGAAGAGTCCGACCAGACCAGCGCTGTTCAGCGGTACCGATTCGCTGGCGAACCCGACCTGCTGGGCGCGGATGAGCACGGCCAGGCTGGCGACCGCCGCCATCGCGAGGGCGAAGCTGTTGCCGGACGCGGCGAGCACCGGCAGGCCGACCGCGATGCTCAACGCAGGCACCGTCATCAGGACTGCGAGCAGGCGTCGGTGCCGGATCAGCAGTGCGGTCGCACCGTCTGCCAACCCGGCCGAATCACCAGCTCGCCGGGTTGACCACAACGTCAGAAACGCCGTGCACGTCTTCGACAGCCCCAGCACGGCCAGCATGGCCACCACCGTGGTGGCCGCGACCTGGACGTTGGTGGCGTGGACCAGGAGCAGCAGTGGTGCCACGAGGACGGCGACGGCGAGCGGTACCCCGAGGAGAACGACGACGGCCTCCGGCGTCGTAGCCATGATCATCAGTACTGCGGCGGCCGCACCGGCGATCGCTCCCACCCAGAAGAAGGCGTCCCCCGCGACCGCCCGCGTCAGCAGCGCGCCGGCAACAGCGAAGCAGGGCACCGCGGTCAGCGACGTCAGCAGGCACAGCGTGGCCGGCACGACGACCCGGCGCTGCGCCAGCGCCCAGCCGGTACCCAGCAGCAGCAGGCCTGCGACCAGCAGTCCGACCGCGCTGACCACGGGCCCGGACGAATGCCGCAGCGCCAGCAGCGCGGCCCCGGCGACCCACAACAGGCCCAGAGTCATGACCACCAACGATCGCGGCCAGTCGGCTTTGCGTTGGTCATCGGCCGCACCGGCGATGAGCTCTTCGATGTCCGCCACGATCGCTTCTGAGCCTGGGTGGCGGGTCAGGTCACGCAGGTACAGCACCTGCCCGTCGACCACGCCTGAGTCGGCCAGCGAGGTGGTGAGCGAAAGCGGCCCGTCTCCGGCGACCGCGAGTGACCAGGCGGGCGGCGTGACGCCGCGACCGCCCTGGCCACAGAGGTTGGCGAGGCTGGCTGAATACTCGGCGATGGGTGCCGTGCTCGGTAGCGCCACGTCCACTCGGCGGCGCTCCCCGACAACCGTGACCCGACTGCGCCCGTCTAGCATCTGTAGCTCCCCGCCGCTCAGTGCCAGGACCGGCAGGCGGTCGCGTGGGCGTTGTCTCGGTCGGGCCGCGCCGCGATGTCCAGCGCGATGCCCCCAACGTCTTTCCGGATGCGCGGGACGGCGATCCGACCCGCGGGCAATTCCGACACGGTGGCCTCCTGAGGCTCCTCGGGGCCGGCAAAAGCTGAGCCGGCGGTGAATGGTGGATGCTGCGCCGCGCGCGAAGGCACCGCGCTCGGCAGGTCGCCAGCCGGGCGCCGGCCGTCAGTTCGCCAGCTGGCTGACACGTTCGCCTCCCGAAGTCGCGGGACCGTCGCCTTCACCGGGTCATTACGGCCGTGGCGCCCAGTTCCTTCATCTGGATCTGAATGAAACCCCGTTCCGGTCCGTCATGACGGTCTGACAGCGCAGACAACGTCGAGGAGCGCAGCGTGAGACGACGGGGCGATCGAGCAGTGGGATGGACCCGCGCAGCGGCGGCCGACACGAACGCGGGCGCCTAGCATGTCGGCCAGATCAACTGCTGCCACTGGGTCTGTCGGGCGCTCCGGCGGGAAGCCGCTGACCGCGAGCGCCCCGGGCGAGTTCGTCACCGTGGCGGTCAGGTCGGTCGGTCCGCCACTACGCGTGGCCGCCCGCGGCTGGGGGAACCACCGCACCATAGGTTCGGCGCTGCGGGCAGCGGCCGACGGCGGAGTGGTGGTCGTCGCGCCGGGGGTCTACCAGGAAACCTTGGTGGTCGACCGGGACGTCACGATCACCGCCGAGGCGACGGACGGCACCGTCGTGTTGACTTCTGCGGAGGGTCCAGGACTGCACGTGCGTGCCGGTACCGTCGGCGTGCGCGGCCTGACGATGCGGGCGCCGGTCCTGGTATCGGCCGGCGCCCTGGCCCTGCAGGACTGCGACATCTCGGTCGGGGAATTGGCGCTGACCGGGTGGGCCGTCGCGGACATCACCGGGTGCCGCATCCACCACTGCGACGATGCCGCGGTGCGGGCCAACGGGGACTCCCGGATACAGGTGACCAACTGCGCGGTCGAGGACGTCGAGGGCAGCGGCATCGCGATGGCCCAGTCGAGCCAGGCCCGGCTGGTGACCACGACCGTGTCCCGGGTGACCGCAGCCGGTCTGCACCTGAGCGACAGCGCCGCCAGCTGCGTCGTCGACTGCGAGATCGCCGAGGCCGGCGAGTGCGGCGTACTGGTCGATGACGACGCCGCACTCGTGATCCACTCCAGTCGCCTGCGCGACATCGGGGGTGACGCGGTGCGGGTGACCGATTGCTGCGCCCGCATCGACGATGGATCCTCCACGGTGGACGGTGGTGTCGACCCCAGAGCGGTGGGCGGCGTCACCGTGGTCGACACCACGATCACCCGCGCGGTCGGCAGCGGGATCCTCGCCACCGGCGCCGCACAGCTGAGCATCGACCGCTCGCACGTGCGCGACGCCGGCAAGGCCGGCATATTCGCCACCGGTACCAGCACCCTGAGCCTGGCGGGCTGCGGAATCATCGGCAGCGCCAGCACGGGACTGGTCGTGCAGAAGTCGGCTCGGTTGTCCGCAACGGACACCACCATCGCGCGAACCGCGGCCAACGGGCTTCTCGCCGGTGAAGAGGCGTCGGTGAACCTGACCGGATGCACCATCCGTGAATCCGGGTTCAGCGCCGTGCACATCGGCGGGCAGGCAAAGGTGGATCTTCACGACTGTACGGTCTCCGGGACACCGGAGCACGGCGTGCGCTGCACCGACCGCGGCATGCTGCGGTTGGCCGGCGGCGCGCTGAACGCCGTCGGGATGACCGGCCTGCAGATCGAGGACAGCGGCGACGCGACCGTGCTCGGGGTCACGGTGACACAGGCGAACGTGGGTATCCGCGTCCAGGACACACCTCACCACCCGCTGCTCGTGAACTGCACGGTCACCGGTACCACGACCTCGGGCCTGGAGACCGGGCCGGGCACCAGCCCGATCGTCCGCGACTCGAGCTTCCGCAACAGCGGCGCCACCGGGGTGTTCCTGGACCAGGACAGCCAGGCCGGCATCGATGGCTGCGAGATCACCGACGCGGGCGGCAACGGCCTCGTGGTCTGGGACGGAGGTACCCCGCTGATCAGGTCGCTCACCGTCAAGGACTGCCACGGCAACGGCATTTACCTCGCCCCGCGGGTACGGGCCAAGCTGGAAGACTGCAGCATCACGGGTACCGGCGCGCCGGCCGTCTACGTCGGCCCGTCGGCCGCACCCACCCTGCGCCGCTGCCACATCCGCGACGTCGAACAGGACGTGGAGTTGGCGGCGGAGGCCGAACCGGTCATCGTCGACTGCGAGGTCAGCGGCGTGCGGGTCAGCCACCTGCCGGTCGGGCGATCCGGCCGGGCGAGCCCGCCCAGCGGCATGGCGCGAATCGGCGCGGGAGGCGATCCCGCGGCACAGGCCGCGGCCGATGACCGTGGCCTCGCCGAGCTGCTGCACCAGCTCGACGAGCTGGTCGGCCTGCGCCGGGCCAAGCAGGACGTCGGCACACTGGTCAAGCTGATGCAGATGGTCAAGCAACGGCAGGAAGCCGGCCTGCTGCCTCCTCCGCTCTCCCGCCACCTCGTCTTCGCCGGCAATCCTGGAACCGGCAAGACCACCGTCGCCCGCCTCTACGGGCAGATCCTCGCCGCGCTGGGCATGCTCAACACCGGACACCTGGTCGAGGTCGACCGCTCGATGCTGGTGGGCGAGTACGTCGGGCACACCGCACCGAAGACGCAGGCCGCGTTCCGGCGTGCCCTCGGCGGAGTGCTCTTCATCGACGAGGCGTACGCCCTGGTTCCCGACGGCCGCGGAAACGACTTCGGCCAGGAGGCGATCTCCACGCTGGTCAAGCTGATGGAAGACCACCGCGACGAGGTGGTCGTGATCGTCGCCGGATATCCCGACCAGATGGAACGGTTCGTCGGCGCCAACCCGGGCCTGGCGTCCAGGTTCACCCGGACGCTCACGTTCGACGACTACACCTCGGCGGAGTTGGTGGACATCGTCGCCCACCAGGCGGCATCCCACCAGTACGAGCTGCCCCCGCCGACCCGGGCCGCACTGGCGACGTTCTTCGACGCGACCGGTCGCGGCGAAGGCTTCGGCAACGGGCGGTTCGCCCGCAAGGTGTTCCAGGAGATGACCGAGCGCCACGCCCGGCGCCTCGTCGACAGTGCCGCGTCGGTGACGGCTGAGCAGCTCAGCACCCTCATGGGGGACGACCTACCCGATCTCGACCTGGCCGAGTGACCGGGGGCATCGACATGTCCTACTCGTCGGCGGGTCTGCGACCCTCCTGCTCAGGTAGCAGGGTGAGGGCGAACAGCGCCTCGATCAGGCCATCCGCTTCGACGGAGCAGTCGACACAGCGGGCCAGGTGCCGCTCGAGCGCCACGGCCTCGGCAGCCGACATCTCACCGAGAACGTACGCGCCGAGCGACAACCGGAGCCGCCGGTGCTCATCAGGCATCTCAGCCACACCCCTACAACGGCCACGAGCCCCGTTTGATTCAGCGTCGGGCGCGCTGACACCGCAGTTGACCGTGACCGGCGCGGCCCTGCTCCGCCCATCCCGACCCGCACGCCTCGTCCGAGAGAAAGGGTTCATCACATTGGGACACGCCACCCATCCCCCGGAGACCGATCTGATCGTCCCGCTGCCCGACGGCGAGCACTGGGACCCGCACACCATCCACACCCACTACTTCAGCTTCTCGATCCCGCACGCGCAGATCGGCGCTTTCCTCTACCTCCGCTACCAGCCAGCATTTCCGCTGTGTCAGGGGGGCGCGGCGATCTTCCGCGGGACCGACAACATCAACGTCCTCGACATCGACCACCTGAACTACGAGATCACGATGCCGTGGCCCGACATCGACGCAAACACCATCACGACCGCGAACGGGCTGCGGATCGAGTTCATGGAGCCGGGGCGGGAGGTGCGTATCAGCTACGCCAGCACCGACGGACAGACGAAGCTCGACCTCATCCAGACCGCGGTGACACCGTTGCTGGCGCGCGGCCACGTGATGCCCGGCGAGGAGAACTATCACAACGCTCCGGGCCGGGTGCCTGGCGGTAGCGAGCAGTTCATGCACTGCACCGGTCAGCTGGAGCTGCGCGGCGAGCACTACGACATCGACTGCTACGCGATCCGGGATCGGTCGTGGCGCCAGGTGCGCAAGGAGACGCAGGGCGGGGTGCCCGTTCCCCCGGTCGGGTGGACCCCGATGTACTTCGGCCCGGACCTGATCTTCAACCAGGTCGGCTTCGAGGCACCGGACACCAACCCGGAGTGGTTGGGCGTCTATGAAGTTCCCGACGGAGCACCCACCCACCACTTCGCCTGGCTGCACAGCAATGGCGAGAACAAGCAGATCACCCGGGTGCGACGCAACGTCCTGCAGCGGCAGCCGCACACCTTCGCGTCGCTGCGCCAGGAGATCGAGGCCGAGGACGAGGATGGCCGGATCTACCGGTTCGTCGGGGAGGCGATCGCGACGGCGACGCTTCCCGCCTGGCCCAATGTTTCCTTCCACGACAGCGTCTACCGCTGGGAGGACGAGCAGGGCCGGGTGACCCACTCCACCTACCAGGAGACCTGGTTCGACCGCTACCACCGCGCGGTCAAGGCGCGCAGCCGCCACACGGCCACGGATTGACGGGAGGATTCTCATGGCACTGACCAACAAGGACCCGCAGGAGCTCCGAGACAGCCTGCGGCGCTGGCTCGCCGCGCAGCTGCCCGAGGCGACCGACGTCGTCGTCGACGATTTCGAGATTCCCAGCGCGAGTGGAATGTCCAACACAACTGTGCTGTTCAACGCCTCCTGGTCCACCGACGGGACGTTGACGAGCAGGCAGCTCGTCGCCCGGATCGCACCCGACGGCCCGGCGATCTTCAAGGATCCCGACCTCGGCAAGGAGGCCGTGGTGATGACGGCCCTGGCCGGCATCGGGCAGCCGGTACCCGCGGTGCGCTGGGTCGAGGAGGACCCCGCAGCATTGGGTGCGCCGTTCCTCGTGATGGAGCGGGCACACGGAAACGTCCCAGCCGACGACCCGCCGTTCACGGCCAGCGGTTGGGTGCTCGAGCTCTCGCCCGAGCAGCAGTCGCGTCTGTGTACGGCGTCGATCGAGGCGCTGGCCGCCATTCACGACGTCGACTGGAAAGGCCTCGGGCTCGGGTTCCTGGCTCCGCCGGAGGGTACCGACGTCTTCGACGCTGAGGTCTGCAAGTGGCGCGAGTTGTACGACTGGGCCCGTGGTGCCGAGGTCAACCCGACCATCGAGGCGGGTTTCGCCTGGCTTCACGCGCACCGGCCGGATGACCGGCGCGAGCCCGTACTCAACTGGGGCGACGCGCGCATCGGGAACATGATGTTCGGCGACGACCTCGCGGTGAACGCCATCCTCGATTGGGAGATGGTGGGTCTCGGGCACCCCGACATCGAGTTGGCCTGGTGGCTGTTCCTCGTGCGCCACCACACCGAGGGGATCGGCCTGCCTGCACCGGCGGGCTTCCCCACCAGGGACCAGGTCGTGGCCATCTACGAGAAGGCATCCGGCCGGACCGTCGACCACCTTGACTACTACGAGGTCTGGGCCGGGGTACGGCTGGCGATCCTGATGCACCGCGCCGGCAATCTGATGATCGATCTGGGCCTGCTCCCCCCGGACGCGGTGATGCGATTCAACAACCCCGCCAGTCAGCTGCTCGCCAAGCTCATCGGCGCCGAGCCACCCGCCGGTTCGGTGCAGACCTTCATCGGTAACCGCTGACGTATCCGGTACCCGTCGGCGCCGGAGACATCTCGGGATGCGGCCATGCACAGCCTTCCGGCCACATCGGGATGTCTCCGGCGCCGACGGCGCCGCTCGCGTGGTGGCACGGCGCATCGGCGCCTGCAGGCGTAGTACCCCGGGGAGCACAGTTTCGCGACCTCGATCCGAGGGCGACGGGTGGGCTAGCGGGACGATCGGCCAGCGGGACCAGTCAGGCGAGGGATCGGCGTCGGGAGAGCCGGACATTGGTGCGGACCCGATGCGGCGCGAGTAGACGCCGGTCGGTTCGCCCTGCTGGCGCCGGCGGCCCGGAGACCGCGGCGGCCAGGGTCAGGTCCCCGGCCAGAATGCGCTGGTGTACCTCGCGCAGCTGGACACCGGGTTCGATGCCCAGATCGTCGATCAGCGCGCGCCGGGTCTGCTGGTACTGCTGCAGCGCCTCGGCGACCCGACCGCTGCCGTACAACGCGGTCATGAGCAGCCCCTGGAGGTCCTCCCGTAACGGGTGGGCGGCGGCCATGGCCGCCAACTCGGGCAGGGCCTCGCCATACCGTCCCAGGCCGACCATTGCCCGGAACAGATCGACTCGCGCGGCGGCGGCCAGTTGCTGCAGGCGCAGGCGCTGGCCTTCGACGTACGGCCCGAGCGCGCCGACGAGTGGCTGGCCGTGCCAGAGCTTCAGCGCCGCGCCGTGCTCGGCAACGGTGGTCAGCCAGTCGCCGCGCCGGGCCGCTTCGGCCCCGCGCGCCGTGTGCCGCTGGAAGCGCGACACATCCACCGCGTGGTGGAGCGTATGCAGGACGTAGCCGCCGCGCACCGAGTCCACCCGAGTGTCCATGCCTGCTCCGGCGTCATCGAGGACGCTCCGCAGTCGGGACATGTACGTGCGAATACTGGCAATCGCCGACCGTGGCGGTTCCGGGCCCCACAGCCCCTCGATGAGCTCACCGAGCGTGGCCACCGCTCCCTCGCGGAGCAGCAGCATGGCGAGGACGGTGCGCTGCTGCGGAGCTCCGAGGTCGAGTTCCACGCCGCCGAGCCGAGCCCGGACGGGGCCGAGCAAGCTGAAGTCCAGGGAGGACGATGATTGGATTTCAGGCATAAAAAAAGGGTAGGGAATCTGGCTGGTAAGGAAGATGTATCAAGTACTGAACGAGTCGTTCAGCTTTCCTTCAGTCCGCCACCCAGCCGCCCAAAAGGGCATCAACCGGGGCAGGTCACCAGCCGCCGACCGCCTGCCGCGCACGCACCGACGGCTCCCGCTTGCCGGGCGGCGCGACCCGGCCCTGCCGCTCGGCGCCTTCCCGCTGCCCCTCGCTAAGCAGGGCGCGCAGCGAGCGCAGCGCGTAGAACGTCCGCGATTGCGCGGTACCCAGCGGAATTCCCAGCCGCCGTGCGACATCCTGGATGGAAGCGTCGCGGAAGTAGACCTCGAACAGCACCTCCCGGTGCTGCGGCGTCAGCCTGGCCAGCGCGGCACGCACCGTCTGCACATCGACCACCCGCTCCGCGTGGTTGTCCGTGCTGGGCACCGCGACGAGGTTGAACGCGCCAACCTCGGCCGGACGCGCCTCACGGGCCCGGGCGGCGTCGATCGCCACGCGGCGAGCCACGGTGAACAGCCACGGCAGCGCCTGCGCCGGCTCCGTGGGCAACTGGTCAAGCTTGCGCCAGGCGCGCAGGTACGTCTCCTGCAGCAGATCCTCGGCCAACTGTCGGCGCCCGAGCGTCACCCGCACCAGGTACCGGAACAGATCCGCGACCGAGTTCTCGTACAGCTGCCGCATCCGATGCTCGGCAGACGTCGAACGGGCCCGATCCACAGTAACGGTATTGTCATCTGACCTGATCATCACGGCTCCTCGCAAGACCAGCTGTTCGGCACTGCCAGTGAAGGCCCGCGAGGTCGACAAGAGGTCGTCGTCAGATTGACGCGCTGGTCAGCCCGCGTGCGCCGGCCGCACGACCCGCACCCGACGTCATCGATGCCGGCGCTGGCGGAGATCGACAGTCGATCGATGAATGCAGGCGCCACTGGATACGTCGTGTAGGTAGCCGGTGGCGACACCGGCCGGAGCTTGACCGGGCAGGGAGGCAGGATGCGTCACCTGATGCGCACGGCTGCGCAGATCGCTGAGCAGCAACTCGAGTCGCTGATCATCGCCGGGGCGAACGAGGGCCTGGACGGGTCGGGCGACGATAGCGCCGCGCCGCTCACCGAGGTACTGGTGATGGGCAATGACCAGCGACCGTACCTGGTGCGCAAGCTCCTGGACCGCGACGGGGGCGGCGCGCAGCTATGTTGGGTCTCGGTATCCACGGCCGGTTGGACACCACGGTGGTGTCATCCGGTCGTCCGCATCGCCGTCATCCCGGAGCCCGGGTCCCCGATCAACGCGCCGACCACTCCGGCGGGCGCGAGAGCGGGGCGCGAGGTCAACGAACGCCGCTGACCGGTGAGTCGGTCTCGGACTCCGTCGTCTGTTGAGTGCCTGTGCTGTCGAGGAGCTCTTGCGCGGATTCGGCACGCTGGTGCCCGATGCGCCGGAAGATCTGCACCGCGCGCTCAAGCATGGCGCGGGCCTCGACGGGCCTGCCCGCCGGAACCAGGACTATCGCGACCTGATGCAGCGCCACGCCGGCCAGGTACTCGTTGCCGATAGCCTGGTAGAGGGTGAAGGAGCGCTCGGCCGCCGCGACGCACTCGGTCCAGTTGTGCAGCCCGACGTGAATATGCGCCAGTATGTTCCAGGCGCCGGCCTCACGGTGGTTGCCGGCGCCATCAAGGTACTTCACGCTTTTCAGGGCGTACGGCAGCCCCTGCTCCCAGATCTTCAGCGCTTCGTGGACGGAGGCAATATAGTCCGGCGGAACGCTGCCCGGACTGTCCCGCTCCAACTCCAGGTAGAGCGACAGCGCCGCCTCGTTCTGGCGACGCTCTTCGGCCGGCCGGCCGAAGTCGCCCAACTGCGCCGCGAGGTTCCGGTGGGCGTGTGCCTGGTGCAGCCGATCGCCCGCGGCGGCGAAGAGCGCAACGGCCTCAAGTAGGTAGTGCTCGCCCTCGCCCGAGACGTTCCATTCGGACTCGTAATAGATGTGCCCGAGAACGAGTGAGGACCATGCCTGCATCCAGACGTCGCCCAGCCGCTGTGCGGCCGCGAGGGCGCACAGTTGGGTCGCCTCCCAGTCCCGCCAGAAGTCGTGCCTGCGCACGAAACTATCCATCGCCCACGCCAGGTACCACACATGTGTGTCAGCGTGGAACGCGACGGCCTGGTCCAGCACCATGAGCAGCGTTGGGCGCTCCTTGGCGAACCAGTTCAGGGCGGTCTCGAAGTCCGCGAAACGCTCCACGGTCACCCCCGCCACCGGCGGTTCGAGCGCCGCGCTGTCCAGCCTCCGGTGCGAGTCCAGATGCGCCGTGGCGGCCAGGCTGCCGTGCAGGTAGTGGTCGAGCAGCCGACGGGTGGCTGTCCGCCGCTCGTCCTCCGGCTCGCCGGAGACCAACAGCTCGGCCGAGTAGGCGCGCACCAGGTCGTGCATCCGGAACCGCCCCGGCTCGTACTCGATCAGCAGATTCGCCCGGCCGAGCTCACCGAGCAGTTCGGCGCCGGTTCTGGTGTCGACGGCCATCAGGCTGGCGGCGGTTGTCGCGCCGAACGCGGGGCCGGGATGGATCGCGAGGAGCCGGAACAGCCTGGCCGACGAGTCGCCCAGCAGATCGTACGACCAGGAGAAGACGGCCCGCAGATCGTTGTCGCCGTCCGTGCGGCCGAAAGAGTCCAGCCGGTGGCTGGCCTCGGCGAGTTCGGCGGACAGCTGGCCGAGCGCGAACTGTGGGTGGGTGGCGGCGCGGGCACTGAAGATCGCCAGCGCCAGCGGGACGCCGACACAGTAGGCAATGATCTCGTCGACGGCGCCCGGCTCCGTGGCTACCCGCCTCGCGCCGAGGCGTTGCTCGAGCATCACCTCGGCCTCGGCCCGGCTCAACAGGTTCAAGACGACCGGCAGCGCCCCTTCCGCAACGATCAGCCCGGTCAACGCATCCCGGCTGGTCACGATCGCGGCGCAGCCGGGCGTGCCCGGTAGCAGCGGCCGCGCGTGCTGGGAGTCGCGGACGTTGTCGATGACGACAATGATCTGCCGGCCCGCGATCATGCTTCGGTAGAGCGCGACCTGCGCGTCCAGGTCCTGCGGCTGGTCCCTCTCCGACACGCCGAGGGCCGTCAGGAACGACCGGAGGGCGTCTTGCGGCTTGACGCAGGCGCCCGACGGATCGAAGCCGCGCATGTTCACGTAGAGCTGCCCGCCGGGAAAGTCGGCGTCGAGCAGGTGCCCGCAGTGCACGGCCAGCGTGGTCTTCCCGATCCCGCCGAGACCGCTGACCGCGACGATCCGTGCCGAGGCGGAGCCGTCGCCGTGACCGCGCAGAAAGGAGGACAGGCGTTCGATTGCCCCGCTGCGTCCGGCGAACGTCGGCAGGTCGGCCGGCAACTGCGCGAGCCTGATGCCCGGCCGGGCCGCCGGCTGTGGATCTGCCTCCGCTGCCGCCCCTGACTCGAGCGGTGCGCCGTCGAGGATGGCCCGGTGGACGGCCATGAGCTGTGGTCCGGGCTCCACGCCGAGTTCGTCTGACAGTCTGCTGCGGAACGCGGCGAACCGGGCCAGGGCCTCGGCGGCGCAGCCGGTTGCCGCGAGTACCTGCATGATGGCGGCCTGCAGACGCTCGTTCAACGGCGCTGCCGCGGCCGCCGCGTGCAGGACGGGTAGCAGTTGTCCGGCCCGACCCAGCCCGAGCGCCAGGCGCGTCGTCTGGAGAGCGACGGTGACGAGTTCGTTGTCGAGCTCGACGAACATCGGTGCGAACCTGATCGCGGAGTCCACATTGGCCGCCACTGGCGCCCGCCACAGTCGCAGCGCGTCAACGAGAACATCCGTCGCTCGAGCCGGATCTCGGTGCTCGATCGCGGCCGCCTCCGCTACCCGGCCGCGGAACTCCATCAGGTCGACGCTGTCCGGCCCCAGATCGAGGAAGTAGCCGCCCGCGCTGCGCATCAGAGTGTCGGGCGGCAGCAGGCGCCGCAGTTGGCTGATGTAGCGCTGCACGACATTGGTGACCGTCGACGGTGGGTTCTCCGGCCAGAGTACGTCGATGATCTCCCGCATCATCACCGGATCGCCGCAGCGGACCAGCAGGACGGCCAGCAGTGTCCGCTGTTGTGGGGCGCCAAGGTTGATCTCTTCTGCGTCGCGCCACGCACGCAGCGGCCCCAGCACCGACAGCCACAGTCCTTCCCTACGGACCGGATGACCGTAGACCACCACTCCCCCTAGAAATCGTCGATCCCGCGCCGACTGATCGAGCGCATCCCTCGACACCCGCCATCCCTTTCGCACACCAGCCGGTCACCTGGATACCTGCGCGCCGCGGCGCGACGCCGCCGCTTGAGCGAGCAGCACGAAAAGGGTGTCGACCACGACGAGGACGAGCCCCCCGGACCAGGTCGGAACGGATCTCCGACCAGCCGCCGCCCACCGCGGCCCGCAGTCAACGTGGCGGCTGCCGGCCCGAAGGCCACCGCGTGCCGGACCACCGGCAGCGCCATCATCCGATCTACGTCGGACGCTGCGGGACTGGCCATGGATCATATCTAGTCGATCGATCCCCGTTCATCAACCCCCGCACGGTTGGTCCATCGCCACCGTCTGGAAGGAGCAAAAGGGGCTGCGGCGCAAGCGATCTCCATCGCCTCCGACGATGGACGCGTCGTCCGACCACAGCGGCTCTCACCTTGAGCATTCCGGGCTGCTTCATCCCGACTTGAATCAAACGCCGTCCCGGCGCGTCGTGATGGTCCGAAGGTCAGATCGAAGACCGACACTGCCTATGTCTCCCCGGAGGGAAACGGATGCGAACCCCCCGCTGGCTGCCCGTCCTGCTCGTGGCTACCCTGGTCCTGGCCGGTACCGCCCAGGCGAACGCGGCGACCACCAACCACCCACCGACGGCTCCCCCGGTCCTGCACGGCATCGACCTTGACAACGTCACCGTGCTGGACCTACAGCACGCCATGGACACGCACCGCCTCAGCTCGGCCGCGCTGACCACCTTCTACCTCAACCGGATCCGTACCCTCAACCCCAGCCTGCACGCAGTCGTCGAGACCAACCCGGACGCGCTGAAGGATGCCCTGGCCTCGGACCAGCAGCGGCAGCGCCACGGCGGCCGCGGTCCCCTGGAGGGCATCCCGGTCCTGTTGAAGGACAACATCGACACCGCCGACCGCGAGCACACCACGGCCGGCTCCTTCGCGTTGCTGGGCGACAAGCCGGCCCGTGACGCCTTCCTCGTGCAGCGGCTGCGCGCTGCCGGCGCGATCATCCTCGGCAAGGCCAACCTGTCGGAGTGGGCCAACTTCCGCTCGACGCACTCGTCCAGCGGCTGGAGCGCGCGCGGCGGACAGACCAACAACCCCTACGTGCTCGACCGCAACGCGTGCGGCTCCAGCAGCGGATCGGCCGTGGCGACGGCCGCCGACCTGGCCACCGTCACCATCGGCACCGACACGGCCGGCTCGGTCGTCTGCCCCGCGGGCACGACCGACGACGTCGGCATCAGGCCCTCGCTCGGTCTGGTCAGCCGCGGCGGCGTGGTGCCCATCAGCGCGCAGCAGGACACCGCCGGGCCCATCACCCGCAACGTGACCGATGCGGCAGCGGTGCTGAGCGTGATCCAGGGCGTCGACCCGCGCGACCCGATGACCGCGGCGGCGGCGCCGTTCGCGAACCGCGACTACCTCGCGGCGCTGCGCCCGGGCGCGCTGCGCGGCAAGCGAATCGGCGTGTGGCGCGGGGGCGGCGACAACCCGGACGCCGACGTCGTACTGGCGGCCACGATAGCCACCCTGAGGCGGCTGGGCGCCACGGTCATCGACAACGTCGACCTGCCCGGCGTCCAGGACGTGTTGGACAGCTACTTCCCGGCGGCGCTGGTGGAGTTCAAGCACGACATCAACGCCTACCTCGCCGAAACCCCCGGCAACCATCCCGCCGATCTGGCCGGGTTGATCGCGTTCAATCAGGCGCACGCTGATGTCGAGATGCCCTACTTCGCTCAGGAGACCTTCGAGCAGGCGCAGGCGACCAGCGGGGACGAGTCCGATCCGGCGTACCAGCAACTGCGGGCGTGGGCGACGACGACGGTCCGCAACGCGTTCGACTCGACGTTTGCGACCAATCGCCTGGACGCGATCCTGGCGCCCACCAACAAACCAGCCTGGGTGACCAGCGTGCAGAACGGCGATGACCTCACCGACCTCACCGGCGCCTCCGAGCCGGCCGCGGTAGCCGGTTACCCGGACCTGACCGTACCGGCCGGCTACGACTCGCACGGCGTCCTGCCGATCGGCATGTCCTTCATCGGCGGCCGGTTCAGCGAGTCGACGCTGATCAGCCTCGGGTACGCGTTCGAGCAGGCGAGCCACGTTCGCCGGGCGCCTACCTTCCTGCCCACCCTGCCCTAGCCTGTCGCAGATCCTGCGGCCTGTCGTACCCGGGCGTGAGGGGCCTGCCCGGGTATCGGTGATCCGTGAATGACGAGGTCTCCGGCAGATGGCCCAGCGACCAAGCTGATCCTGGGTGCCGGAGACCTCGTGGACGCCACGTCCTCCGCCCCTCGACCCCAGGGATCGACAGGCAGCGCCACGCCTGAGAGGGCAGCGTCGTCCCGTCGAGTGTTACCGCACGGTGACGACTAGATAAATTCGATCGAAAAGCTGAGATTCAGCGAGCCCAAGTAGCCGCTACGATCTGCGGAAGTAGTTCCGCCGGGGCCGTCGGAAGCTCGATCCGGCCGCGATGTCGGGCGTCGGATGGGAGCGCTCGCTGAATATGTGGTTGAAGTTGCTGGGGCCCGTGCGGGGTGGCCGGGACGGTGCCCACGTGGAGCTTGGGCCACCGCAGCAGCGTGCGGTGCTGGCGGTGATGGCAGCGGCCGGCGATGGACCGGTGAGTTCGTCGACACTCGCGGATGTGTTGTGGGGTGCCACCCCGCCGTCTGCGGCAGTGGCCACGCTGCAGCAGTACATCAGCCGGCTTCGTCGGGTACTGGAGCCGGAGCGCTCGGCTCGCGACCCGGCCGGGGTCATCCGCCGGGTCGCCGGCGGTTACCACTTGGTCGCCGGCGACGACAACGTGGACCTCCGGCGGTGGCGTACGCTCGTCGCGCGGGCGCGGCAGTTGGCGACCCAGGGCAGCAACGAGGCGGCCGGGGCGGTGTACGCACGGGCGGCCGCTCTGTGGTCCGGGCCGGTCGTGTCGGACCTGGCACCGGAGGTGCGCCAACATCCGATCTTCGCGGCGCTCGCTCACGAGCATGTGACGGTGCTGTGCGAGGCGGCTGACCTGGCTCTGGCGATGGGGCGGGTGCACCCGCTGATCGAGGCGCTGGATGGAGCGACCGGCTGGTACGCGCTGGACGAGGGGCTGCAGGCGCGGGCATTGCGGGTCCTCGCCGCGGCGGGCCGGCGAGCGGAGGCGTTGCAGCGGTTTCGTAGGCTCCGTGACCTGCTGATCCGGGAGCTCGGCATCGAGCCGGGGCCATTGCTGCAGCAAGCCCACCAGGCGGTGCTGGCCGAGACGCCACCGACATCGCATCAGCTCGCTTCGGTGGTCGGTGCGGCCGCATCGTGGCCGGCTCATCTACCGGCGGATCTGCGGCCCTTTGCCGGGCAGGATGTTGAGTTGGATGGGTTGGCGGAGCTTGTTGACGACCTGACGCCGTTGGGGATGGCGCCGCCGGCGTCGCCGCTGCGGCCGGCCCAGTTGCCGGCCGATTTGCCCACGTTCATCGGCCGTCGGGCCGAGTTGACGCAAGCACTGGCATCGCATCCGGAGCGGACAGAGGCACCAGAGGCGGTCGCGATTACCGTTATCGCCGGGATGGCGGGCGTCGGCAAGACAGCCTTCGCGGTGCACTGGGCGCACCAGGTGGCGTACCTTTACTCCGACGGTCAGCTATACCTGAATCTGCGCGGGTTCGACCCGATCGGCCAACCCGTGTCGCCCGACGACGCGCTGTACGACATGCTCACCGCGATGGGAGTCGGCGGCCGCGATATCCCCGCGGGCCTCGATGCGCGCTCGGCGCTGTTTCGCACCCGGGTCGCCGGGCGCAGGGTGCTGATCGTGCTGGACAACGCGCGTGACCTGGCGCAGGTGCGCCCGCTGTTGCCAGGCTCCGCGGGTTGCCTGGTGATCATCACCAGTCGCAACCAACTGGTCGGCCTGGTCGCCGCCGAGGGCGCGAATCTGCTGACCCTTGGCGTGCTGACCGCGGCGGAGGCACGTGATTTCCTGGCCCGTCGTATCGGCGCGGACCGGACCGCCAGGGAGGACCCGGCGGCCAGGGAGATCATCGACCAGTGCGCGGGGCTACCCCTGGCGCTGGCCATCGTCGCCGCCCGCGCGGTGGCGCAGGTCAGCCTGCCGCTCCAGGCCATCGCCGCCGAACTGGTCGACACGCACGGCGGCTTGGACGCGTTTGGCGGTCTGGACCCGGCGATCGACGCCCGCTCCGTCATCTCCTGGTCCTACCGATCGCTGAGCCCCGTGGCGGCGATGCTGGGACGGTTCCTCGGTGCCCATCCCGGTACCGACATCTCAGCCGGTGCCGCAGCCAGCCTGCTCGGCCTCCCGGTACGGCAGGTGCGTGCCGTGCTCAACGAACTCACCCGCGCTCACCTGGTCGACGAGCGGACGGCTGGGCGGTACGGGATGCACGACCTGCTCCACAGCTACGCGGCCGAACTGCTCGCCACCGACCCGGATCATGTCCGGCACGGGGCCGTGCTGCGCTTGCTCGATCACTATCTGCACACCGCGTTCCGGGCCGCATTGCTGCTGTCACCGACCAGGGAGCCGATCGCGCTGACCGATCCGGCGTCGGGCGTGGTGACGGAACTGGTCAAGGACAGCGAACAGGCGTTGGCCTGGTTCACCACGGAGTATTCGGTGCTGCTGTCCATGGTGGATCGTGCCGAGTCGGCTGGCCTCGACACGCACGTCTACCAGCTCGCCTGGACTCTGGACACCTTTCAGATCCGCCAGGGGCGCGGGGACGAGCAGGTCGCGACCAGGCGTAGCGCGTTGGCCGCCGCGCAGCGCAGGGCCGATCCCCGCCTCGAGGCGGATGCTCACCGGGATCTGGGACACGCATTGACCCGGGCGGGCCAGATGGACGAGGCGAGACAACAGTTCACCGAGGCCCTCGGGCTCTACGCGCAGTTGGGCGATCCAGCAGGGCAGGCGCACGTCCACCGCGGCATCGGCTATCTCCACTTCTGCCTCGGCGAGTGGGAGGAGATCCTGCGACACGTGCGGCGGGCACATGACCTCTACGCGGCGGCAGGCAACGTCGTCGGCCAGGCCAAGACGTTGAACGAGTCCGGCTTCGCCTACGCCCGACTGGCACGGTACCCGGAGGCGTTGAAGCTGTGCCGGCAGGCGCTGCGACTGTTCCGCGAACTGGGCGACGAGCATGGCGGGGCGGCGTGCCTGGACAGCCTCGGTTACGCCTACCGCGGATCGGGTCAGCATCAGCAGGCGATCGCCTGCTACCAGGAGGCTGCCGCCTCATTCGGTCAACTCGGCGACCTCATCAATCAGGCGACGACGGTCGCGGCCCTGGGCGATACGCTGCATGACGCACGGGAGGAGAACGCCGCACGCGATGCCTGGCAGCGAGCTCTGACCATGTACGAGGAGTTGGGGCACGCTGACGCCGAATCGGTGCGCGCACGGCTTGCCAGATCGTAGCGGGACCGCGTCGGTCGAACCTGCTGGATCGTAGCGGCAGCACCGGCCCCGATTAGCCGCCTGTCGGCGCGATAGTGAACGACCGCGCCGACAAGGATTGAACAGGCGACACACGCGCGTACGGCTCCCCCGTTCCTGCCCACCCTGCCCCGCCAGCTGACGACAGCCGCAGGCCTTCCGGGCGAGGCGCCGCACCATGGCTGAGGACGGTCCGTCCCGACATCTCCGGCGGGTAGCCTGCGACAGGGATCTCCAGATCCTTCGGGCGTTCTTCTGAGTCCGCCGGCTCAAAAGGAGCGAGGCTCCTCCTGAGCCGGCTCGGCGAGGCGATCGCCTTCGCGCCCCGGAAACTCGTTAGCGATGGCCGGATGCCGGTACGTGTCCGAGCCGCACCGGCAGAGCCCGAACGCCCCGGATCTGCCGGCTGTGCCGCCACTCGATCGCGTCGACCGGCACCGCCAGCTCCGTCCCGGGATAGGCCACGAGCAGTTCCTCGAAGGCCACCCGAGCCTCCAGCCGGGCCAGCGATGCCCCGAGGCAGTAGTGCGGCCCGTGACCGAATGCGAGGTGCGATCCACCTGCCCGCGTGGCGCTGCGTCGCAGGTCATAGACATCGGCGTCGGCGGCCCTTGCCGGATCGCGGTTGACGGCGCTGTGATGGACCAGTACAGCGTCGCCTGCGCTGATCAGCGTGTCGCTCAGGTAGAGGTCTTCGGTAGCGTAGCGCGGCGCCGCGGTCTTCACCGGGGATTCGAAGCGGAGGAACTCCTCGATCGCCGCCGGCAGGAGGCCGGGTTCGGCGACGAGTTGCGCCAGTCGGGCCGGTTCGGACATCAGCACCAGCAGCCCGTTGGCGATGAGGTTGACCGTGGTCTCGTAGCCCGCAGCGAGAAGCAGGAAGGCCATCGCGAGCAGTTCCGGCTCGTCGAGGCGGTCGTCGTGGTCGCGAGCCTTGATCATGCCATCGAGCAGCGTCCCCTCGTGCTCAACGTCAAGCCCCCTGTCGCCGAGTTCCTCGCGGCGTCGATGGATCAGATCGACCAACAAGATCCCGAGTCGCCGCACCGCCTCAGCTTGCAGGCCGCCATCGCTCGCCGAGACCCCGACATAAGCGTCGGTCCAGTAGCGGAACTCCCCCAGGTCCGCCGCCTGCACCCCGAACAGCTCAGCGATCACCGCGATCGGCAGTGGACTCGCGTAGGCCGCGAGCAAGTCGACATGCTCGCTTTCGGTCGGCAGTGCGGCGATCAACTCCGTGGCGATCGTGCGGATCCGCGGCTCGAGAGCTGCCACGCGCCGTGGTGTGAATGCCTTCGAGACCAAGCGCCGCAGCCGCGTGTGGTCCGGCGCATCGACGCGCAGCAGGTGGGCATGGAGACCTCCCCTTGTGCCGGTCCAGGCGACACCACGCGCTCCGGGACCGCCGTGCCGCGAGCCGTCGTTGCTGATCCGCGGGTCCGACAGCACCCGAACGGCATCGTCGTAGCGGGTGACCAGCCAGAGCGGCAGGCCGTCGACGACTGTCCGGGACAGCGACTCCTGTTCGCGCAGCGCCGCGAGCGGGGTGTATGGGTCGCGGGTGTAGTCGGCGTCCGCGGTATTCAGGGTGGGCAGGTCGGTCACAGGTACCTCGCGGGGTTGACGAGTAGGCATGCCACCCGTCACAAACCGATTCGTCGTCATGATATTGATTACGTAATGACGCCTGTCATCCTTCACATTCTCTTCTGATCGGCCTCCAACGCCGCCTCCAAGATGCGGTCGATCGACCGCTGCACCACCCCACCCCGGCGCGGCAGCTACACCCCGCGCCGTGGCAACGACTGAGGAAGCGGCGGGAAGATACTGCTGAGCGACGCCGGACGCGCAGGCTGGGAGGACTTCGGGCGGCGGGCGGTCATGTCTCGGTCCACGAATATCGCTTGCGTGGCTGCTTTGCCCGCACGAGCATCAGCCCATGCCCGTCGAGCAGCACCTCTTCGCCCTCTTCCTCATCACCACCTTCGTCGCGATGATCAGCCCGGGACCCGACATGCTGTTCATCCTCGGCTGCGGGATGCGCGGCGGCGCGCGTGCCGGGCTGCTCGCCACCGCTGGGGTCGCGACCAGCGAGATCGTTCACATCACGCTCGCGGCCGCGGGACTGTCCGCGTTCTTCGCCGCCGCGCCGACCGCGTTCACCGCGCTGCGCCTGGCGGGCGCTGGCTACCTCGTGTATCTCGGCGTCCAGGCCATCCGCCACCGCGGCAAGGAGCGGGTCGAGCAGGCGGGTGGAAGCGGGGTCTCTGGTCGGCGTGCGTATCTTCGCGGGCTGCTGACGAACCTGGTGAACCCGAAGATGGTCACGTTCACGATCGCGTTCCTGCCACAGTTCGTCGAGCCCCGGCTGGGCCGGGTCTGGCTGCAGTTCCTGATCCTCGGCGCGGTCTTCATTGCGCTCGAGTTCCTGGTGGACGGCACCGTGGGCGTCCTCGCGGGACGGATCGGAGGCTGGCTTGGCCGACGCCGCGCCGCGCGCCGCCGGCTCGACGTGGCGACCGGCGGCGTGTTCATCGGCTTGGGTGTGCGCCTCGCTGTCGAGCGCTGAAAGCGCATCCCTGCGACTGGCAATCCGCTGAGCGACCTAGGTGACGGTCCACACGGGACGGGGCATCCCCGGCCAGTGGTGGGCGGCGGTCGGGCGCCGGTAGCGGCCCAGGGCTTGGGCCCGCCTCCACGCCGCCTGGGCACCCGCCCCACCATCGTCGGGTTGCTGCGGCACGCCAACCCCATCGTGGGCAGGGCAGCCGTGTACCCGCTTCCCGCCCCGATCACCGATCCCAACGTTGGACAGGCCTGGCGCGGCCCCGCAGATCCTGCCCTGCCGCAACGGCATCAACTCACCGGCTGGCCACCGGATACCGGCAGGCGCCGGGAACTGTCTCGCACCGTCAACGTCGCCGGCAGGGTGATCCGGCGAGTCGGCGAGCGCTCCCCCTGCACCCGGCCCAGCAGCAACTCCGCGGCCCGCACGCCGATCTCGTACGTCGGCTGGTCGACCGTGGTGATCCGGGACCGCGCATTCAGCGCCCAGCTCAGATCGTCGAAACCGACCAACGCGAGGTCGGCCGGGACCCGCAGCGCCAGGTCGTCCAACGCGTCGACGGCACCGACCGTCATCAGGTTGTTGGCCACCAGCATGCCGTCCGGACGCGGATCCTGCGCGAGCAGCCGCAGAGCCGCCTCGTGGCCACTGACCACCCGGAATCCACCGTCGGACACCAGGCCCGGCTCGACCGGCAACCCGGCGCGGCGCAGGCCCGCGTGGTAGCCGGCGAGCCGCTCGCTGGAGGTGGAGATCCCCGGTGGGCCCGAGATGAAGGCGATGCGCCGGCATCCCTGCTCGATCAGGTGCTCGGTCGCCTGCTCGGCCGCGCGCCGGTTGTTGATGGTCACCCGGTCCACGTCGGCGGTGCGCAGCCGGCGGTCGAAGGTGACCGCGGGGATCCCGCGACTGGACAGCACGTCGATGTGGGTGTCGGTGGCCGAGGCCGGGGACAGCACGACCCCGGCGATCTGCTCGGCTGCGAACACCTGCAGGTAGCGCTGCTCCTTCGCGAGATCCTCGTCGGTGTTGGCCAGCATGACGGAGTATCCGGACTTCTGCGCCACGTCCTCGACCCCGCGCACCATGGAGGTGAAGAACGGGTTGGTGACGTCGGAGACGATGACGCCGAGCACCCTGGTGGCCCGGGTGCGCAGGCTCCTGGCCGAACTGTTCGGCCGGTAGCCGAGGGCGTCGATGGCCTCGATCACCCTCTGGCGCAGCTCCGGTGACACTCCGTCGGGATTGTTGAGCACCCGGGAAACGGTTGCCGCGGACACATCCGCTGTCCGTGCGACGTCAGTGATGGTCACTGTGCCCATGAAGCCCGCTTTCCGGAATGTTCCGCCACCAGGGGCTCGATCGCCCACGCCGTACCGCCGTCATCTCTCGATCGGGACCAGGGTATGGGAGCGCTACTACCCGATCGCGTTCAGACCACCGTAGAGCGCGTCCGCGAAAGCGGTATCGGCCGGATGTGGGCTGACCCCCAGCCGCCAGGTGCCGCCAGGATAGTCGCCGGGGGGCCACGCTGTGCCGCCGTTGGCCCACAACGGTTGCCAGGAGATCGCCCCGTCGGCCGGGTCGTACCACCGGTTCGTCGTCGCCCACGCCGAACCCTGCCGGTACGCGGCGACGAGGCTGACCGTACTGTCGCTGGCCAGTGTCCATTCGGGGAAGCCGGCCGCGTCGCCGGAGCGGGCCGCGGTGAGGTTGTCACCGACCTGGGGCAGGGTGGTGTCCAGCGACCAGCCGACCTCCCACGCCGGTGCGTGCACCGCACCGGTGACGTGCCAGGTGAATGATTGATCCAGCCAGCCGGTCGCGGCCTGTAGGCGCCAGTCGACGGTCACCGGCTGCGAGCCGACCGGGATGCCGGATAGCGTGATAGTGCGCCGGTCCGCGGACGTGCTCACCGTCGCGGCCGCGCCCGGTGGGTCGGTGGCGCCGAACCCACCGATTCCCGCGTACGGCAGCGTTCCACGGAACTGCGCGTCGAGCAGTTCCCGCCAGGAGCCGCCGATCGGCACCTGCATCGAGGTCAGCGCGGCGCTGGGTGAGGTCTGCACCGTCGCCCGGTAGCTCGGGGTGGAGATCCGGTACCCGGCGGTGACCACCGGGCGGGACCAGTCCAGCGGGGCGAGCCATACGCCGCCCTGCCCCCAGCCGGCCGAGGTGACCCACCACGAGCCGTCGGTGTCCTGGACGACCTCCAGCGCGTGCGAGGCGATGTGCCCGACCAGCTCGCTGGCGTCGAAATGCAGCGGGTCACGGCTGCGGAACACGTCAGTGCCGACGTACCCGCCGCGCGGGCCGATGAACAGGTAGTAGTAGTTGCGGTAGTGGACCACGAACGGGGACTCGGTCGGACCGCCACTGGTGCCGGTGCTCGGGTCGGTGAAGGCGAACTTGCTGGCGCTCCAGTGCAGCAGGTCGGTACTGGTGCGGTAGGCGACCACGTGGTTGCCGCCGGCCGGTTGGCTGGTCGCGTCGTAGTACATGACCCACTGCTTGCCGATCCGGGTGATGTACGGGTCGCGGGCGTCGAACCCGTCGCGCAACAGCGGGTCGCCGTTGTACCGGGTCCAGTGCCACAGGTCGGGCGAGATGGCCAGGCTGATCTCGGACTGGGCGTGGTCGGGTCCGCCGCCCGCGTAGAACATGTAGTAGAGCCCACCGCTCGCGATCACGTGCGGCGCCCACAGGTGGCTCTCGCCGTAGCTGGGGTCGACGGCCAGCGCGAAGGGCTGCTTGGTCCACGGGCCGTGCAGGGACGGCGCGGTCGCGTGCGCGAAGTTCACCTCGTTGTCCGGGTTGGCCGGCTCCTGGTGGGTGATGCCGAACAGGTGCCAGGTGCCGTCCGGGCCACGGATGATCGTGTGATCGTTGATGTACCACGGCGAGGTCTCGCCGACGCTCGGGTCGTAGATGTTGGTGAAGGTACCGGCGGCCACCACGTGCGAGGTGGTGCTGAAGTCGGTGACCGTGACGTCGCCGGCGGGGGCGGGGGCCGGATGCGCACCGGCGGCGGCCGGTGCGCCGGATACCGCGGTCACCACGGCCACCAGGGCGGCGGCCAACCGCATCCGGACGCGGGGCGCGGGGCGGGTACGGGAAACGGGGACGGGCATGGCGGTCCTCCTGACGGGGGGGTCAGTGCTCGCCGGAGAGCCGGTGCACGATCGGCGCGGTCGCCTCGTACAGGTCCCGGTAGGCACGGTAGAGCCGGTCGTAGGTGGGGGTATTGGCCGGGTCACTCGTCCCACCAGGTCCGCGATCCGACACGCTCGTCCCTCGTCCTTGCGCCTGGCCGGGCCGGCTGATTCGAGCCCGGCCTGGCTGGCCGGGCGGTTGTGGTCGCGCCGGTCCGGGGCCACCGGGCCCCGGACCGGCGCCGGGTCAGCTCTGGAACTTACTGTCGTCGTAC
>NZ_BAABJQ010000038.1:0-80758 GCF_039543385.1 Rugosimonospora acidiphila | reverse complement strand
CGCCGCGACCCTGGTGATCAGCCAGGAGACGGTGAAGACGTACGTGTCGCGGATTCTCACCAAGCTGGATCTGCGCGACCGGGTGCAGGCGGTGGTGTATGCCTACCGCAACGGCCTGGTGACCTGAAACTCTCCACCGCCCGGTCGGACAGGCTCAGGACGACCCGGGTACGACCTCCGATCCGTGGGTCGGTGCCCGGCAGGCGTTGGTGGCCTATCCCTCGGCGTATGCGGTGGCGGCGAAGTTGCTGACCAAGCTCGGTGTGGGTGAACTCGCGCTGCCGGTGGCGGACCGGTCGGCGACGGCGGTGGAGGCGGATTCGCTGGAGGCTCGGGGTTTGGCCGCGTACCACGTGGCTTGCGCGTTGCTGCGTCTGGATCGACCGGAGGACACGGCGGACCTGGCCGTGGCGATGGCGGCGTGGCCGTACGGGCCGGAGTGTTGGACTAGGCCCGTCTAGCCGGGTCCTCTGCGACCACGAACGACCAGTCAAGTCGCTGCGCCACGCGGAGCCACCTACGCTGCGGCTCCTGGCCTGCTCGGCAAATCGTTGCTCCGGTCGGAGGCAACCAGATGGTGCTTCCAGGTCGTGTCAACCACAGACGAGGGATCGTGCCGCGAGGGGGCAGCATGTGCACTCGGTTGGTTGGAGTCCGGCTGGCCGATCCGAGACCTACTCGACGTGGTGGGCGAGATGAAGGACTCGCGCACACTCTCCCAGCCGCTTCGCCGCCGAGCGCTTCGCCTATGGCGCGCTGCGGCAGATACCTGACGGCCTGACAAGCCTGAATCTCGGTGGAACGGTGCGGGTCGCGGCATGTGAGTGCGTTTCGGGGGACATGAGCGGCGCGCGATCGGCGACGCAGCCGCGCGCGTGATCTTGGGTCTTGAGTGGACGGCGAGGGTCCGCTTTCTCGGTCATTCGGCGAGAATTGGGTGGAGTGCAGCACCAGTCGGGCTTCATGCTTGCGGTGATGATGGATTGGCATTATTCGCCGTACCTCGGTTTGTACGGGGGGCTGCAGCGAGGACACGGGACTGCGGCGGCCCGGCTACGCGATCGGCCCGAACACGCGTCGCTGGTCTACGCGTGTATCGGCCGGGACACGCGGTGGGACCGGCAGGTCGACGATCGCTACACCTATCTGGCCAGGCTGCTGCGCGACCTGCGTCTGGACCCAGCCCCGGTGGTAGCCCAGCTTCGCGCCTGCGCTGCACCGCCGGGCCCCGACGATGACGACAACCGGTTCGAGCTTGCCGCCGGCGTCCTGACGGCGCTGGCCGGCACCGGCGACCTACAGGCTCGGGAGGCACTGCGCGACTACATCCGCGACGGGACCCGCTGGATCGAAACGCTGGAGGGCCTCTGCGACGAATGGCCCGTCGACTGGTGGGACGACCTATGGGAGACCGCCGCCGCGCGCATCGACGCCGAACACGCACCCCAGCTGTGGCCGCACAGCCAACCGTGGCAGCGCTGGTACGGTCGCGACCGGCGGCTCGACACGGTGCTCGACGCCGCCGGCCGCGACCGCCCGCGAGCGCGAACCCGCCGCACCGACCTGGCTGCGGCCTCCGACGACGAACTCGTCGGTCACCTGCTCGCGCCGGGTGCCGGCCGCGGCAGCATCGCCGCGGTGCTGCGCCACATCCGCTGCCGGGGCCATCCGGTACCGCAGCTGCTCGACGTCGCAGAACGGCTGGCACTGGCCCGGCCGCCAGGGCTGCTCGGGGCCTTGGGCGCGCAAGGCCGGCTGGTCGTCCCACTGGCCCGGGCCTGGGCCTCGGATCCCGACCACCCGTTGTTCCTCGACGCCCCCCACCTACTCGCGCAGCACGGCGACGTCCAGGACATCCCGGTACTGCTCGCCGCGCTCGACCGGCTTGCCGACCGGTGGTGCGGCCACGACACCCTCACCGAGGGTCTGGCCCGGATACTCGCCGACGCGCCGGACTCCGCGCACGCTCACACTCGCGCCAGACTCGTCCGGCAGCTGCGCGGATTACTCATCGCCTCTCCGCACTCCTACGAGCGGGCCAGTCACCTGCGCAGCTTGCTGCTGCTCGACGCGACGCGCACGACCCGGGTGCTGCCGTTCTTCCTGCTCGACTGTGAGCCCACCGTACGGCTGCTCGCAGCCCAGCACACCCCGCTGACCGACCAGTCCCGCTACTGGATCATCCAGCTGCGCGACGACCCCATCGAGGACGACGAGGTCCGCCACACCGCGGCGCAGCGGCTAGCCTGACGCGGTCACAGCCAGCCGACTGCCAACTGTGGAGGCGCAGGACCTCGCTCAAATCGCGGCAGCTGCGGGTCCTGGCTAGCGAGCCATCCATCTGGCGTGCTGGGTCACGCGGCCATACCGGGTTATGCGGCTACCACCGCGGTCCACGCACAGCTCGTTGGTCTTGCGACCGCTGATCCGTCCGACCTGTTCGGGCCTGCCGGTAGCTCCGCAGGTGAGCCCAGGTGAAAGAGCACGATTAGCGAGTAGGCCGCGTCGCGGTGTTCATTTCAAGACCGCCGCCATCGGCCGCTAGGCGAGCCCCCTGACCTGCGGATTCGCCGCTACCGAAATCCGATTGTCGGTCTCAGTCGTGGTCCTGTAGCCCTGGCCGCAACCTCACGCGACGATCCGAGCGCGGGGCGATGATCCACAAAGTCCACTGAATAAGGAGCGCGGCCGTCAACAACCCCTGGCCAGCAACGCTTGGGCCGGGACGTCGTCCCGGCCCAGGCGTTGACGACTACTGCTGCTGGTCGCGTTGGGTCAGTGGTGGCCGTTGCCGCCGTCACTACGACGGCGTTGGAGCGTGAACTTCTCGAAGACCGACAGCTCACCTGTGGGCGTGATGATGTTGTAGTAGGTGACGTAGATGCGGGTCATGTCACCGGGGTGACGGCCCGGGTCGACGGTGAACTCGGCGAAGCCGTACGGATGCTCCGCGTCGCGGACGCCGATCCAGATCGCCGTCTCCTGCTCCTTGACCGAGTTGAACTTGCCGACGTGCTCCGTCTGGACGAATGCCGAGTGATGCCCGTGACCGTCAGCGTCGTCGGTGGTGAAGCTGTTGTTGGTGATGCCGGACACGCCGCCACCGCCGAGGACCATGTGCGTCGTGCCGTGCGCGCTGTCGATCACGTCGAGTGCGGTCTGGCTCGGGTTGGGTGTGAGTGTGACGCTGCCGGGGACGACGCCACGCACCGCCAACGAGCGCTCGTAGTCGTGCTCGTGGCCACAGACCACCAGGTCGACGCCGTACTTGTCGAACAGCGGGCCGTACGCCGCGCGCAGCGCGAGATCGGGGCCGTTCGCGGCGGTCGCCGAGCTGATCATCACCTGGTGCATGCAGATGACGATCCAGTCGATGTCCTTCGAAGCCCTTGCCGACTTGAGCTCCTTCTCCAGCCAGGCGAGCTGCCGACCGCCGGAGTAGCCGTTGATGTAGATGTCGCCGCCCTCCTGCAGGGCGATGTCGTCGTTCTGCAGGGAGATCACCTTCACCGAGCCGACCGTGAAGGAGTACCAGAGGTTGTCGAGCTCGGGCTGGGTCTCGGTCGAGGGCAGCTCGAAGTAGGTCTGGTACGCGTCGAGACCGAGCTTGCCGTTGCCCAGCTCGATCTCATGGTTGCCCGCGCACGGCATCCACGGACGGAATCGCGCTGAGCGGCTGTTGTTGGTGAGGAAGTCGTGCCAGACGCGGATGCGGTCGGGCCCGGTGTTGGCGTAGCAGAGGTCACCGTTGAGGAGGTGGAACAGCGGGCCGACCTTCTCGACGCCGGTGACGATGTCGGCAGCGGCGGGCGTGGCGTTGGGCTCGAAGTCCCGGCCCGAGGCGTCGGCCGGGTTCGCTCCAGTCATCCACGTCACACTCGGCGCACCCTGGTCGCCGAAGCTGGTGAAGGTGAACGGAGCTCTGCCGGACGGCGCCGTGTGGAAGGTGCCGGCGTCGGGAGTGGCGCCGTCGTGCTGGGCCGCGTACAGGTAGTCGGTGTCGGCCTTGAGCTTGCTGATCAGCGCGTGATGGACCCAGACGGTCCGCCCGGAGGCGCCGTCAACGTAGGTCTTCGTCGTCGCGTGCGCTGTGGAGCCGAAGCCGCCACTCAGCGTGCCGTAGACGACCCGGGGGTTCTTGACGGCCGCGTCGGTGACCCACGAGGCGACCATCTGGCTGCGTGGGTCGGCGCCGAAGGTCAGGTGCAGGCCCTGGACAGGGGTGGTGGCCGAGCCGGTGGTGAGACCGGTGACCTCCGACTTCGCCGGAGCCGCCTCGGCGGTTCCGGCGCTGAGGAGCACCGGCCCGGCGGCGGCGCCGGACACTGTCGCGCCGAACAGGCCGAGCGCGTTGCGGCGAGAGATTCGAGTTTGTTTGGATTCTTCGGACATTCGGAGGGCCCTTTCGCGTCTTCGCGTGCAGTCGAACACCGACCGGACAGCAGCGGTTCGAACCTGACAGCGGACTGCGGCAGGCCAGTGGTGCGCACGTTCACGGACGCTACGAAAAACGGACGACCGGTGCGGCGGGATGGGCATGAACGCCAGATGGCGGTCACCGCAACGGACGGCAACTCTCGACGGCCTTGCCCTGCAGGCGCCCGGCAGCGCGGCCGGCACCCGCCCATCACTCCACATATACCGTTATTCAAGACCATGCTGTCAATATCAACCTGGTCACCCGACTTTCGCCGCCCGGGAGGGCTTGGTCGTCAACCGCAAACGCACCCATCGGCTGTGGATCGAGGAGGGTCTGAGACGGCCACCCGTGGTGCGTTAGAAACGCCGCACCGGCTCGGCGCGTCATCAGCGGATGCGGGCAGAGCGGCCGGATCAGATGTGGGCGTTGGACTTCCAGGTCGATGTGACCGCGAACGGCCGGCAGGTTCGGTTCCTGAACATCATCGACGGGTACACCGGCCAAGCCCCTGGCGACGAGGGCGGCCCGGTCGTTCACCGCGGACGCCACCATCGCGGTACTCGACGACCTGGTCACCACCCTGGGCAGGTGTCCGGAGCACATCCGGATGGATAACGGCCCCGCGCTGACCGCGCACGCCCTGACCGATTGGTGCCGCTTCACCGGCGCGGACCCGGCCTACATCGACCCAGGCTCGCCGTGGCAGAACGGCACGTGTGAGTCGTTCAACGGCCGGTTCCGCGACGAGTTCCTGACCTGCGAGCAGTTCGACACGCTGCCGGAGGTGCGGTGTGATGCCCGCCCCGGGCCGGTCCGCGCGGGCACGGCGACGCCGGCCGATCGCGAGGTGCGGACACAGGTCGAGGGCTGCGGTTATCTTGAGCCGGCGAAGTGATCGTGGCTGTGAGCTGCGGTTTTACGTTGTGGATGGTGTTGTCGTCGTGGTCATGTGCAGTCGCAGACCGCTTATCAACATTTCTGTTTCGGCGTGTCGCGCCGCGGTGAGCGGATGCTGGTGATTCAGCGTGAGCGACGGTATCTGGCAGTAGGACTTATCCGACCGCAGCTTTCAAGACCCAGGAAGTCAGTCGAGGACGGCCGGGGAGTTCGACACGTCCGGTGGACCAGAGAAGTGCCTGGAAGGGATCCCCGCCTGGAGCATCAGGAAAGAGCCGGGTCAGCACGGCGGTGCAGAGAGATTCGGGTGGATGCCAGCGGATGCCCAGCCCTTGGGTGATGTCGTAGGTATGCACCAGCGTTTCGTTCACGCCCAGCGCCGCGAAGCCGCTCGGGTCTGTCGGGCCCCAATGCCAGGCTCGTACCGACGAGTCGGATGCGGCCAACGCAGTGCTCAGCAATCTTCCTGCGCCGATGACTATTTGCAGCAGGTCGCGAGGAGACGCGTCGCCGCGTACCACCAGGTCGAACGGGAGGTAGGCGGAGTCAGGCCGAGCGGCGAGCTGCCCGGCGTATGCGAGTAGATCATGCGCGACATGCGCGGCCGTTTCCCAGCAGCTCCAGTCCAGGGTGCCGGCGGGCCGTTGCCAGTCCGCGGACTCATGCGGTGCGAGTGCCTGAACGATCTCGGCCACGGCTTGGTCGACGTCACCGCTGTCCATTGGTCGCATGATGAGGAGCCTGCCAGGTCTTGCACTACTCGGGGCTATTGGGGCGGGAGGTGACATCGTCGACGCGACGTTGGCCGAGGGCGTGCGCGAGTGCCTCGCGCGCGTTTGGTTCTCGGCCTCCAGCCTTCGAAGGCGGTCGGTGGCGGCCTCCAGCCGGCGGAGTAGGGAGGCGTCGGAGGCGCGTTGGCGTGGAGGAACGCTCGGGTGTGGTTGGTGGGGTCGGTGCCGGTCGCGGAGTCGTTCGATCTCGGTGCGTAGTTCGGGTTGGGAATAGAGCCAGGACCGCGAAACTCGGACCTCTTTTGCGAGGGTTTCGGAGTTAATGGTTCGGCCGGTGTTGTCGAGCCGGCGCAGCGCGGCTCGGGCCCGGCGGTGGGTGGCCTCGACGCGTCGGCGGGTGGCGGCGGCGAGGTGGCAGATCTACCGCGGCGGCCCGACCCGATCCCCCTCGACCTCACATGCCGAAGATGGACGGCCGCGAGCTGCTCCACGTCATCGAGGCCGGGTTGGTTGATTATCGCGTCGGCTCGAAGGACCGGATCGCTGAAGGGCAGCCGGTTCATTGCGAGGTCGATCTGGCCCCGCCGTGCTCGGTGATCCGGTAGCCCCGCTGCGGGCCGTTCTCGCCGGGGTCGTCGGACTCGATCTGCCCGTCGCGCTCCAGGGATCTGTCTCTCACGGCGGCACGCAGATCCAGAGCGCGGCCGGACGGACCACCGCGTTCAGCGTGGCGGCTGGTTCGATCACGTCACCGTCGACCTCCCGTGGATACGGGCGGTCGGCGATGACCTCCACCCGGCGGGCGCGGAAGGTCTCCATCCGCGGTACCACCGGCCGACGCCGCAACACGCCCCAGGCCAGCGCCAGCCAGTCCCGCAGGTGTCGGGGAGTGAGTACGGCGACGTCGAACAGCCCGTCGTCGGGCAGCGCATCCGGAAGCAACTCGACCCCGCCTTCGAGCCGGCCCACGTTCGCGACCAGCAGGGTACGCGCACGCCGTCGCATGGCCGGATGCCCGTCCAGCCGGATCCGCAGCCGCATTGGCCGGTCCCGCAGGTGGCGCAGTGCCGCCAGGACGTAGGCCGAAGGCCCGATCCTGGCCTTCATCCGGTCGGAGGTGGCCTCGAGCATGCTGGCGTCGAAGCCGATTCCGGCCATCACCGTGAAGCAGTAGCTCTCCAGCGAGCCGACATCGATACGCCGCCGCTGACCGCGGGTAGCCAACCCGACCCCGTCCAGCACGTCGCTTGGTACGCGGAGGTTGGCGGCGAGCAGGTTGCCGGTACCCGAGGGCAGCACCGCCAGCGCGACCGAGGTTCCGGCCAGCTCGCCCGCGCAGGCCATCACGGTACCGTCGCCGCCGCAGACGAACAGCACGTCCACACCCTCGCCCAGCGCCTGCCGGGTCTGGCCGCAGCCGGGGTCCTCGGGTGTGGTCTCCAACCACAGCGGCTCAGGCCACCCGGCGTCGGCGAGGGCGGCACAGATCTCCTTGCGCCGCCCGTCCAGGTCGGTCACCTTGGCCGGGTTGATCACCACGGCACTGCGGGTGCCGGTCATACCTTTCGGTACTTCGACTGGAAGAAGCAGTAGACGCCGAACGCGGCGAACCCGGCCGCGATGGCGATGAGCAACAACTTGCCGAACGGATGGCCGGCCAGGGTGCGCAGCGCACCGTCCAGCCCGGCGGATCGGGCCGGGTCGTTCTTCACCGCTGCGCTGAACAGCAGGATGCCCACGATGGCAAACGCGAGCCCCTTGGCGATGTAGCCGACCTGACCCAGCCGGGTCGCGGTGTGCCGGGTACGGCCGCTCATCTGCGCGAGGCGGAGCCGCTTCTCGAAGCTGCGCCTCGCGCCGTACACGGTCAGGCCGGCGCCGACGGCGATGACCGCGAGCCCGGCGACCGCGACAAGGGTGCGGCCGGAGGGGTGCGCGAGCACGCCCGCGGTCGCGACCTTCTGCTGGGCCGCGCTGGACGTCGGAGCGCCGGATTGCACCTTCCACGCGGTCCACGCGAGCGCGCCGTAGATGACGGTACGAGCCAGTGATGCCAGCCGCTCAAACACGCGGTGGGTGCCGCGCTCGTCCCGGTGTCCGATGGCCGCTTCCAGTAACTGCCAGACCGCCATCGCGACCAGCCCGACCACGACGATGATGACCAGCGGCCGGCCGAACGGCTGGCGCAGCAGGATCTGGAAAGCGCCAGACTGGTCGCCCTCCTCTGTGGTGTGGCCCAGCGCGATCTGCAACGCGAGCCACGCCACGGCGAGATGCAGCAGGCCGTACCCGATGAAGCCGCCCCGGGTCAGATCCACCAGAGGGGTGCTGTGCCGGGCCCGGCCGGCGGTACGGCGGGCGGATCGCGCCAGTGACGACATGACGGTGGGAGTTTCCGATGTGCCGATGCGGCAAACCTCGAATACGACAAGGTGTAGGAGACTGGGCTTCGGGTACCGACGTCCACCATGTCGACCTCTGCTGCCCGGATGGAGCATGACCGGCCGCGCCAGCGGAATCTCGGCGGCCTGATCGCGGTCAGTACCGGGGGGAGTCTCTTGGCGGTGCTGCTCCTGCTCGTCTGGTCTGGCTGGACGCCGCTGGAATCGGTGGACCACGGGCTCGCCACCGACCTGAACTCGCTGGTCGCAGGCCATCGGGGACTGGTCGCGCTACTCCGGGTGGTGACCACCCTGGGCAGGTACGGCATCCTGTCCTGGCTGGTCGGGCTGGGCGCGGTCGTCGTGGTGCTGCGCCACCGGTACCGGCTGGCCGCCTATCTCGTAGTGGCCGGCGTCGGCGCCCTCATCCTGGATCCGGTTCTCAAGGCGGCCGTTGGCCGAGCCATGATGATGGACACCGCCACTTCACCGTGGCAGCGTGATCCGGCCCGGCCGAACCAGCCGACAGCCTTCAATCGGCGTGGACGCCCTGATCAACCAGCCGCTCGGAACAGCGCAGCCGCTGTGGCGGGCTGGTCCGGGTCGACCAGGAGCAGCACCTCGTCTCCGGAGTACAGGACGGTGTTGCCGCGGACCGGTACTGGTGTTCCGTCGCGGTTGATCAGGCTGATCCAGGTATCCTCGCCCAGGTCGAGGTCCGCGACCCTGGTGTTGTCGGCGGGCGAACCCGCGGCGACTTGGTAGTGGCGGACGTTGGTCGGTTCGTGGCGGAACCGTACGGACAGCGACCAGGGCTCGGGTTCCAGGACGCGCATGGGTACGCCGACCCGATGGGCGATGGTCGGGATCAGACCGCCCTGCACGATGACGGAGAACGCGACGACAACCACCACGATCTTGTACAGGCGCGTCGCGCCAGCAACGTCCGCCGACAACAGGTAGGTCCCGAGTAGGATCGGTACGGCGCCTTTCAGCCCGGCCCACATGACGAACACCCGCTCGCCCCGGCTCAGTTTCATCGGCAGCAGCAACGCGCCGACCAGAATCGGCCGGATCACCAGGGTGAGCAACGCGGCCAGCGCGAGACCGATCAGCCACGCCGTACCGTGCGCCAGCCCGGCCACGGACACCGTCAGGCCGAGCATCGTGAACGCGGCGATCTCGGCCAGGCTCGCCGTCGATGAGTGGAAGCGCTCGATCTCCGCCTTGTACGGCGTACGCAGGTCCCCGACGACGATCCCCGCGACGAACACCGCGAGGAATCCCGAGCCGTGCGCGAGGGTGGCGATCCCGTAGATCGTGCCGGCGCCCAGCAGTGTCTGCACCGGGTACAAGGCGCCGCTGGGCAGCGGGAGCCGGCGCATCGCCAACCCCAACAGGTACCCGCCGCAGACGCCCGCCGCGGCGCCGATGAGTATCTGCTCCGCGAACTCGCCCACCCCGGCACCGATCGCGCTCCAGCCCCCGGCCGAGCCGGCCGCCAGTACGGCGGCCAACGCGGCGATGCCGACCGGGTCGTTGGCCCCGGACTCCCCCTCCAGCAGAGTCCCCGACCGGCCGGCGATCTCCCGTCTGCCCAGCACGGAGAAGACCACCGCCGGATCGGTGGGAGCTACGGCGACGCCCAGCAGCAGCGCGCCGCGCCAGTCGAGCCCGAACACCAGGTGCGCCACCGCGGCAACCCCGGAGGCGGTGACCACGGTGCCGGCGACCCCGATGATCAAAACCGGGCCGGCGGCCGTGCGCAGCCTCCGCCAGCCGATGTGCATGCCGCCCTCGAACAGCAGCAGGATCAGCATCGCGGTCACCACCCGCTGCGTCACCCGCACCGGGATGTGCTCCAGGGGCGTGAAGATGTCCGAGGTCACCGCGGCGGCGATCAGGAAGATCGCTGGTGCGGGGATCCGGACTCGTTCGCTGACCCGGTTCGACCACACCGACAGCAGGCCCGCCCCGCTGACGACGGCGATCACCAGGCCGAAGGGGATCACATCGCTCATCGGGCGACGATCAGTGGTAGGTCGAGCCAGGAGCGGATGAACATGAACAGCCTTTCGGTGAAACTCTTGCAAGGGTGCCGAGCATCCTTGCGGGCACGCCGCGTTGGACCTTATCGGGCCGGCATGGCCCAGGTTGAGGAAGCCGCGATCAAAGCGGGGGCGGTCGTCTCTCGCGGTGCGCCTGGTGCGGCGACGGCGCTCGCCGTCAGTTCGGCACCTGGATACGGAAGCGTAGGCGGCAGATCACGGCATTGGTGTGCTTGCGGATCGCGCGGTCGAGGACGGCGCCGCGCTGGTTCTGGAGCAGCCGCTGCCACGGTCGGGGCAGTTGCATCTCCGGGATGAGTACGACCACCCGGTCGTGCTCGTCTTCGGCGTCCACCAGCCGTACGTAGTCCACGATGGGTCTGGTCAACGATCTGGTCTGGCTGGTGAGCACCGTCAGTGGAACGTCGGGGTGCCACCGGTTCCAGAGGTCCCGTATGCCGGCGGCCTCCGCCTGGTCTTCGACGTGAACGACGGTGACGGCGCGTACCTCGTCGCCGAGGGACAGGGCGGCACCGAGCGCCTCCTGGGTCAGCCGGTTGACCGCGCCGACGGGGACGATGACCAGGTCGGTTGGCATGCGACCATCTCTCGTAGGCGCGTGGTGCGGCCCGGAGGTAGGCGCCAAGCTGAGCGTGCGTACCACGTCCTCGGCTTCGATACCGCTGACACCTGCCCAACTTGACGGACAGTGAATCGCCGGCCACGGCCCATCCAGTCCGAGTCAAGTGCGGGACGACAGTCTGTCGATGTCGACATCTCCCGAGAGACGCAGGAGTTGCTGTGAGCGCGACGCAATCGTTCCGCAGAATAGTGACCGGTCATGATCCGTCCGGCCGCGCGGTGATCACCCAGGACGCGCCGCCGACCCGCGCGGTCGAGATCGGCGGCCCGGGTGGCGCGATGTTCTACGAGGTGTGGCACACCAGCGAGACGCCTGCCCTCATCGACCGGCAGTCGGGCGAGCCGGCGGAGGACGGCCTGGTGCTCGGGCCGCCCACGCAGGGCACCCGTCTCCGCGTGATCGACTTTCCGCCGGAGGACGACCGGATCCGCAACCTGTCGGGGGCCGAGGCGGCGGGGCACTTCGCGCAGATGGGCGGCGCCGACGCCGCCCGCGCGGCGGCCGGTGCGCCACACCCGTTGATGCATCGCACGCAGACCGTCGACTACGCGATCGTCATCGACGGTGAGCTCACCCTTGTGCTTGAGGACAGTGAGACCATCCTGCAGGCCGGCGACATCGTGATCCAGCGCGGCACCAGCCACGCGTGGGCGAATCGGTCGGCGGAGACCTGCCGGGTCGCGTTCGTGCTCATCGACGGCCAGTACACCGACGGACTGTGAGGACGGCCATCATGCGCATTCGGCCCATCCCGCCCGACGAACTCGGCCCCGAGCTGCGCGAGGTCCACGACGGCATCGCCAGCCTGGTCAAAGAGGAGCAGGCCCGCGTCGTCATCCTCGACGACGACGGCGCGCTCGTCGGGCCGTTCGCGGCGATGCTGCACTTCCCGACGTTCGGCGTGCCCGCGCTGATGCTGCAGCGGGCAGTCGCGGCCGAGGCCCGCCTCGACCCGATCGTTCGCGAGATCGCCATCCTCACCGTCGGCGCCGCCTACGGCGCCCGCTACGTGCTGTACGCGCACGAGCACACGGCCGACCAGGTCGGCCTCGCACCGGAGCAGGTCGCGACTCTGGCGGCCGGCGGCCGGCCTTCGGGGCTGACCGCCGGGCAGGCCGTCGCCCACGACGTGGCGGCGGCGCTGACCCACGGCCGCATCCTGCCCAACTCGACATACGACCGCGCCGCCCGGCTGCTGGGCCATGACGGCGTCGGCGAGCTGGTCTTCCTCATCGGCAGCTACTGCCTCATCGCGATGGTGGTCAACTGCTTCGACGTGCCCGTGCCCGACCTTGACGTACCGAAGGGACAGTCCTCATGACCGAGACAACGCCAACGCCGACCGTCGTGCTCGTGCACGGCGCGTTCGCCGACAGCAGCGGATTCGATGCCGTCATCCGGCGCCTGCTGGCGGCTGGCTATCCGGTGCTCGCCGCGCCGAACCCGCTGCGGGGCGTCGCCGCCGACGCGGCCGGCGTGCGGGCGCTGCTGGACTCCGTTGAGGGCCCGGTCGTCCTCGTCGGGCACTCCTACGGCGGGGCAGTCATCTCCGTGGCCGCGGCGGAGAGCCGCAATGTGCGGGCGCTGGTATACCTCGCGGCATTCGTGCCGAACAAGGGGGAGGCCGTCGGAGAGCTCGTCGACCGGTTCCCCGGCAGTACCGTGAACGAGTCGCTCAAGCCGGTGCCGCTGCCCGACGGTCAGGTGGACCTGTACATCGACCCGCGGGTCTACCACGAGCGGTTCGCTGCCGACGTACCGGCCACGGACGCCGCCGTGTACTCCATCGCCCAGCGCCCGGCCAGCGCGGCCGCGTTCGCCGAACCGGCGGCCGGGGCGCCGGCGTGGACCGAGATTCCGAGCTACCACCTGATCGGCACGGCCGACCTGATCATCCCGCCGGCGGCCCAGCAGTTCATGGCCGAGCGGGCCGAAGCCGCCGTCGAGGTGATCCAGGGCGCCTCACATCTGCTGTTCGTCTCACACCCGGACACCACGGTGGCCCTCATCGAGCGTGCGGCACGGGAGACGGCCGGCTGAGTACCGACGCTTGAGGCCGTGCCGCCGATGCTCCGGCGGCACGGTATCTGCCAAGCAACGTCCAGACGGCCTTGGGTGCGACGGTGGAATCAGGCGCGTTGACCGACCGGGGTCTGGGGAGCGGACCGAGCGAACCACAGGTGGAGACCGAGTCCGATCCCCCAGGCGGAGCCCGGCCAGACCGTGCTCGACGCGGCCAACGAGGCCGGTGTACCGCTCCCGCAGTCGTGCGGCGAAGGGTCCTGCGGCACCTGCCGGGTGCGGGTCCTGTCCCGCCGCTACGAGACCGACGCCCGCGGGCTCTTCTCCACCGACGAGATCGCCGCGGGCTGGTTGCTGGCCTGCCAGACCCTGCCGACGGAAAACCTGGTCATCGCCTCCTAGGAAGCGCGGTTACGGGTGATCTTCGAACAGCCCCAGCAGTTCGCCGACACGCGCCGCGAACAGGTTGGCCTCGCGTTCCCGGGTAAGCGTCAGGGCCCGGCGAGCGACATTCTGCGCGGACTCGACGTCGCCGCCGGCTCGCAGCGCCTGCGCGCGGATGAGCAGGACCAGGCCCTCGGCGTACCGTTCGCCGTAGGTCTCGATGAACGTCTCGCCCTTGTCCAGTGCGGTGATAGCGGCGCCGACGTCCCCGGCTCGCAGCAGCACCTCGGCCAGCAGTGCATACCAGGTGGCGAGATTCGATCGAGGCGGGTCGACCAGTGCGCTCTCGATCAGGCGCTCCATCTCGAGCGCCGCCTGGCCTGGGTCACCGCCGGACATCGCCGTTGCCCAGTGTTTCGCGAGCCGCGGGTAGCTGCCGGAGAAGGTGAAGGAGAAGTTCGGATCGGCGTCGATCGCCTTCTGCGCCGACCGCAGCGCCCAGGCGGAGTCTCCCGCCACGGCCGCTGCGGTGACCGCGAACGAGCCCCAGATGCTGAGGGCATACGGATCGTCGCCGGCCTGGGACTCCACCGTGTCCAAGAGCTGGCGGGCGGCGGCCGGATCACCGTGCAACGCGGTGTTCAGCGCCAGCATGACCGGCGTCATCATCTGCAGCCGGTGGCGCAGCGGCTCGGCGTCCCGTTCGGCCCGGACGAGTGCGTCGGACTCGCTGAGGTTCCGGTAGGCCTCGCCGACGTTGCCCGTGCTCCACTGATGGACGCCCCACGCGTGATGGCCGGACGCCCGCACCACGGGGTCCGCGGAGCGCTGCCCATAGTGCAGCAGCCGGCGGGCGAGGCGCCCGGCCGCATCCAGCTGAATACCTTGGGCGTGCGCCAGAAAGCGGGAGAAGAGCAATGCGGTGGCTTCTCGTTCCCGGCCAAGCAACCGCGCGACCTCCTCGGCGCGGTCCAGATGGTCCATGGGCGCGCCGACGAAGCCGGCGTAGATGCCGGCAACGGCGGTCAGCTCGGTCAGCGCACTCAGCTCGAGGTCGAGGAGGATGGCGCTGCGCGCGGTCTGGGCGGCCGCGGCGAGATGGTGCTCCGCTCGGTCGTAGGCGGATCGCCGGGCCGCGATGCGGCCGGCGACGATCAGCGCCTGCGCCGTCTCCTCCGGGTCGGCCAGCGGGCCCGCGCAGAGCAGATGGTGGGCGAGAGCCTCGCGCTGACGCTCAGCCGGTTCCTGGGTCTGCGCGAGCAGGGCCGCGATGCGCAGGTGGAACTGGCTCGCGTCAGACCGCGACGTCGACCGGACCACCGACTCACGGACGAGGTCGTGTACGAAACGCCAGCCACCCAGGGGAACGGGGTCGACCTCGACCAGGCCGAGGTCGGCCAGGGCCTCCAGCCGTGCGACGCACTGCAGCACGTCGAGGTCGTTCGCGTCGGCCAGCAAGCGCACGTCGATGCTGCGGCCCATGAGCGCCGCCACCTCGAGCAGCCGGCGGTCCCCGTCCTCGAGCCTGGCCATCCGGTCGCGGACGATGTCGCGCACCGTTGCCGGAATGGCGGCCCGGGCGGCCGCCGGGTCGGACAGGTGGCCCTCTTCGGCGAGGAACCTCGCGAGTTCGCGGACGAACAAGGGGTTGCCCTCGGTCCGGGCCTGGATGTCTCGGGCGACCGCCGGACTTGGCCGCTGCCCGGTCTCCTGATGGACCAGTTCGGCGACGTCCGCCGGGCTGAGGGGGCCGACCGTGATGCGCTGATGGCCGCCTTGGCGGGCAATGCCCGCCAGCACCCGGCGCAGATGCTGCGTGGGCGTCGGCGCATGGTCACGCACGCTGCCCATCAGCGCACTGCGGGCCGGCAGCGAGCCGGCCAGAAACGCGAACAATTGCAGCGAGGCATGGTCGGCCCAGTGGAGGTCATCGATGACCACGATGATCGGCCGGCGGGCGGCGGCATCGCCGAACAGCGCCACGACCTTCGTGAAGAGTTGGAACTGTGCTCCGGCGTCCGGCCGCGCCGGGACGTCCGCTTCGCGTCCCGGGCGCCGCAGCAGGTCGTCGAGCACCGCAACCCAACGCCCCCGGTCGTGTTCCGGGAGGGTCGCAATCACGGCCTCGACGACCTGCATCCAGGGCCACATCGACGGAGCGCCTTCGCCGTCGTGGCATCGACCCCAGAACGTGACGACACCGTTCGCGGCGGCCTGGTCGGCGGCCTCGGCCAGCAACCGGCTCTTGCCCGCCCCGGGGGGACCTTCGACGAGCACAATCTGCGCTCGGCCGGAGACCGCCGACTCGACGGCCTGGTGCAGCAGGACCAACTGCTCCTGCCGCCCGAAAAGCCGATCGGACCGGTGGTCGGAGCGCTTTCGTGCCGTGGACTGCCCTTGGGATGCGGTCGGGTTCAGGGGCTCGCGGTGGGCGCCGGCGGCGCTGGGACCAACGACGGCTCCGGCCCCGCGCAGCACGCGTCGATGCGCCTCGCGAAGCGCCAGGCCGGGACCGATGCCCAGCTCCTCGGTCAGCCGCAGGCGCACCGTGTCGAACACCGACAAGGCCTCCGCCTGCAGTCCCCACGCGTCCAAGGCCGTCATGAGCGTCGACTGCATGATCTCGTCGAAGGGCGCCAACCATGCGGCGAGGCGCAGTGGTTGCAGGATGCGTTCAGCCCGGCCGCGCGGCACGACAACCTGAGCGGCCTCGACGCAGGCGTCGCGCAGCTCGCGGTTGACGGAGGCGAACAGCGGGCTGGCGGCGTTGGTGATGGGCAGCCCGTCGCCCACGGACCCCCGCCACCGCGACAGGGCCTTTTCGTATGTGTCCGCCGCCTCGTCGAGCCGGTCGGTGTCCACCGCAGCGCGCGCGAGGCGCAGCAGCCGTCGAAACTCCGTCAGGTCGAGCTGCACGCGGCCGTCGTCGAATCGGTAGCCGGTGTCGGTGCGGTGCAGATACGAGCCAGGTGCCCGCGCGGGCAGGTTCGGTTCGACGAGTCGTCGCACCGTACCGACGTACTTCTGCAGGATGTTCAGCGCCGACGCGGGCACGGTCTCGCCCCAGACGAGGTCGATGAGCTCGGACGAGCTGACCGAGTGACCGGCCCGCAACAGCAGCAGAGCGAGGAGATACGCCTGCTGGCGCGGCCCGGTGTCGACCTCGGCGCCGCCCCGCCACATCCGTAAGGGGCCGAGGATCTGGACGGTCAAGGTGTCATCGGCGCGCTCCGGGTCGACCAGCGTGGCGGCACCGCGCGCAGCGACGAGCGACGGTTCGGTTCCGGCGTTCGGTCGGGGGAGGGAGGATTCGGCCATTCGAGTCCTCTTCGACGAGAAGATGTCGGTGCCAGACTAGCGCTCCCTCTCGGCCGTGGATGTCCCCAGCGCCACCGGCGCCGGGCCGCCGTCCGCTGCCGCTGGGCATCCATTACCTCCTGTTGTCACAGGTGTTGCTGATCATGCACACGTGGACCAGAGCGTTTCCGGACGGCGCGGCACCGGATCGTGTGGTCGCTCGCGGAGCGCGCGGCGTGAAGGGCGATCGTGTTACCGACGAAACGGGTAGGCACACATCGCGCCAACAGCGACATCACTGGTCATGCGGAGGCAAGCACGGCAACCAGCAGATCGGCATCTGAAGACGGTGTGGGCCGGTCAAGCGGCCCAATAGAATGTTGCCTCTACGAAGAAAGGCGAGGTGTTGCTTCGCGTCGACATCCTGGGCCGGCTACGTCTGCAGCACGACGGCGTCGTCGTGGACACCGGCCCTCGGCAACAGACTTTCCTGCTCGCGGTGCTCGTCGCCCGGGCCGGGCGACCGATCAGCACGGACGAACTGATTGACGTGCTCTGGGAGGGCGATGTGCCGCCCAGCGCGCTCAACATCGTCCAAAAGTATGTGGGCGCGGTGCGGCGGCTGTTGGAGCCTTCTCTGCTGGCCCGGGAAACCGGGTCATACCTGCAGCGGCGCGGCAACAGCTACCTGTTCGACGCGCCGGTCATGACGGTGGATCTCACCGAGTTCCGTGATCTGGTGCACCGGGCCCGGGAACTCGCCGGTGAACCGTCCCTCAATCTGTATGCGCAGGCCTTGGGCTTGTGGCGCGGACCGGTCGGCCAGGGCCTGCCCGCGGGGCCGCGGGCGACCTTCCTGTTCGGCGCGCTCGACGAAGAGTTCTTCAGCGCCTGCACCCGGGCCGCCGACCTCGCGGTCGCTCTCGGCGAGCCGGATCGCCTCCTGGCCCCGCTGCGGCTGGCGGCGGCCATGAAGCCACTTCACGAGCCGATTCACGCTGCCCTCGTCTCGCTACTGGCCGCAGCAGGGCGGGGCGCCGAGGCGGACGCGGCCTATGACGACATCCGCGCCCGACTCGCCGACGACTTCGGCCTCGACCCTGGACCGGTCCTGCAGGCGGCCCACCACGTCCGCGCCGAACCGGCCGCGGCAGACCGGCCGGCCGGTGGCGGACTGATCGGCCGGGCCGGCGAGCTCGCGGTGCTACGCCGGGCCGTGCAGTCCGCCCTGGCCGGTGGCACCGGACTCGTCCTGGTCGAAGGGGAGCCGGGCGTCGGCAAGACACGACTGGTCGACGAGGCGGTCGGCAACGCCGGCGGCGAGGGAGCGCTCGTCGTCTGGGGCCACTGCCTGGAGGGCTCCGGCGCGCCGGCGATGTGGCCGTGGATACGCGCGGTCGACGCGGTCCTCGGCGCTCTGCCCCCGGCCGTTCGCCGGGAGTGGCTCGACGGTGAGCTCGGTCGGCTGGTCGTGTCAGCGGACGGCGCGCAGACGACACCGTCGCTGTCCGACTTCGGCCGCCAGTTCCGGCTCTTCGAGGCGGCGGTGAACGTACTCCGAGAGGTCGCCGCCAAGCAGCCGGTGCTGCTGGTCATCGACGACTTGCAGTGGGCCGACCTTGCCTCCCTCCAGCTGTTCGGTCACCTGGCCGCCCGGCTGCCTGACGGCGTCGCGCTGATCGGCACGCTGCGCGACCGCGCCCCGGTCCCCGATGCGCAGCTGCTGCGGATGCTCGCCGCCGTCAGCCGGGTCCCGGGTCACCGCCGGATTCGGCTCGGCCCGCTGCCCGCCGCCGACGTCGCCGAACTGGTGCGCCGCGAGATCGGCAGCGACCTAGGCGGCGATGTGACTATCGGCATCCACGCCCGCACCGCCGGCAACCCGTTCTTCGTCCAGGAACTGGTTCGGTTGCTCGCGGTCGGCGAGGCGGTCACCGCCGTACCGTCGACCGTGCGAGACGTCGTCCATGACCGCGTCTCCCGCCTCGACGACGATGCTCGCGACCTGCTGCAGGCCGCCGCGGTCATCGGCGGCGACGTCGACTTCAACCTGCTCTGCCGCGTGACCGCCACGGACGGGCAGACCCTGCTCGAGCGCATCGAGCCGGCCGAGCAGCTGGGCCTGCTCCGGCCGGCCCAGGGCCATTCCCTCGTCGTGCAGTTCTCCCACGACCTGGCCCGCGAGTCGGTCGTCACCGCGCTGTCACCCCACCGCAAGATCCAGCTGCACCTCCGCATCGCCGACGCTCTGGCGGCCACCGACACCAGGGTCGAATCGGTCGCCGAACGCCTCGCGCATCACCTCTGGGCCGCTGGTCCGCTCGCCGACCCGGCCCGGACCGCCGACGCGCTGATCCGCGCCGGCTGGCAGGCGGCGTCCAAGTCCGCCTTCGACGCCGCCGCGCAGCACCTGCACTCGGCGGCGCAGGTCGCCCGGACCGCTGGTCAGGCCGAGCTCGAACTGGCCGCGCTGTCGCTGCTCACCGCGGTTGTTCGTCGATCCGGCTACGCGGAGTCGACGAACGACCTCCTGGAGCGCGCCGAGCACCTGGCCCGCGAGCTCGGCCAGGCGGAGGTCGCCGTCAACTTCCTGATCTCCCGGTTCGCACTGTCCTGCCAAGGTCTGCAGCTGGACCGCGCCGGCCGGCTGGCCCGCCAGTTTCTGGCGCAGACCACCGTCTCGGCCGATCCGACCATGCGCGCCTACGGCTTGCACATGTGGGCGATTTACCAGTGGTCCATCGGCAACCTCGGCGAGGCGTACGACTATCAGCGCCGGTCCGACCGCACGCTCCTCGAGGATATCGACGGGTACACTCACTACTCGCTGCACCGCGAACTACATCTGATCATGGCCGGCCTGCGCGCCAAGATCTTCGCCCTGCACGGTGACCTCGACGCTGCCCGGACGGTCCTGGACACCATGGAAGCCGCCGGCGACGATCCCTACACCATCACCCTGTGGGCCGGCTTCGCGTCGACGCTCGCCGCCCTCGCCGGTGACCCGGATTGGGCGTTGCGGACCGCCGAACGCGGCATCGCCGAGGACGCCGGCTTCTCGTTCCGGTTCTTCGGGGCCTTCGCCCGCGTGAACCGGTGCTGGGCGCGCGCCGTGACCGGCCACGACGCGGCCGCGGCGGCCACCGAAGCCGAGGCCGTGCTCACCACCCACCTGCTCGACCCGCCGGTAACCGGACTGGCCGCATGGAGCGGGCTGATCGCAGAGATGTGGCTCGCCGCCGGCCGCCCGGACCTCGCCGCGACCGCCCTCGACCGCGCCGAGCACGCGCTCGACACCCACGGCGAACGGTACGCCGAGGGCCTGCTGCTGCTCCTGCGAGCCCGCCTGCTGGCGGCCGGCGGCGCGCCCGCCGACGAGGTACGGGCCGCCGCCGAACGGGCCCGGGCGTTGTCGGACGCCCGCGGCGCGCACCTGTTCGCGCGCCGCGCCGAGGCGCTGATCAGCGGAGCATGACCCGGCGCGTCGGCCCGGTCCGCGGATTCCTCACCGTGGCCCGGCCGCGAGATATGGACGCCGGCACGCGTACACCAGTGCCGGCGGCAAGTTCCCCCAGACCGTCCGGCTGACTGCCACCTCGTCAAACCGCGCCCGCAGCGAGCGCACCAGCCGACGCGCCGACGGCGCCCACCGGGCATGCACGTACGCGAAGGTGGTGAACACGCCGTGCGGCGGCAGCGCGGCGACGACCGCGGACAGTACCGCCCGCTGCTGGTCCGGCCCGAACGCCGCCCAGGGCAGGCCACTGACCACGACATCGGCGTGACCGAGTTCACGCTGGGCCAGCACGTCGGCCAGAAACGTCGCGTCGCCGTGCACCACGTCGACCGCCGGGTTCGCAGCCGCCAGCCGCCACCACACCAGTATCTGGACCAGGTTGGCGGCGACGTAGTAGACGACATGGGTTCAGAAACCCCATCGGGCGGCGGTGCCGCGGCTCGCATGCTTCATGCCGGCAAGCTAGGGCGGCGCACTTGACCGCAAATGAATCTTCCGTTCAGTCACCGTCAAGTGCCGGTCCCTACGTTTCCCAGCCATGACAACGACTCGTCGCACCGTACTCGCCGGAACCGCCGCTGTGGCGGCCGGCGCCTTCCTGGCCACCGCCTCCACAACCTCCGCAACCGCCTCGTCCGCCCGCAAACCCAAGCCGACCGTGGTCCTCGTCCACGGCGCCTTCGCCGATGCCTCCGGCTGGAACGCGGTGGCCACCCGGCTCCTCCGCGAGGGGTACCCGGTGATCGCGCCGGCGAACCCGCTGCGCAGCGTGTCGGCCGACTCGGCCTACCTGGCCAGCGTCCTGGCCACCATCAGCGGGCCGGTGGTGCTCGCCGCGCACTCCTACGGCGGCATGGTCATCACCAACGCGGCGACCGGCAACGCCAACGTCAAGGCCCTGGTCTACGTGGCCGCGTTCGCCCCGGACGTCAACGACACGCTGCTGGGCCTGCAGACGAAGTACCCGGGCAGCAGGCTCAACGAGACGGCGCTGGACTTCCGCCCCTACGGTGAGGGGCTCGTCGACGGCTACATCAAGAAGGACGCCTTTCACGACGTGTTCGCCGGTGACGTGCCGCGGGCCACCACCGACCTGATGTGGGCCGGCCAGCGGCCCGCCGACGCCCGCACCCTCGGCGAGCCGTCCAGCGCCCCGGCATGGCGGACGATCCCCTCCTGGTACCTGGTAGCCCGCAACGACCAGGTCCTACCGGCCGCGGCGCAGCGGTTCATGGCGCAGCGCGCCGGGTCCCAGGTCCGCGAAGTCAGCGCATCACACGTCGCGATGATCTCCCAACCGGCCGCGGCGGCCGACATCATCGCGCGCGCCGCGTGCTGAGCCGTCCCTCCGACTGACAAGGACGACCGTGCATCACCGTGCCCTTGAAGGACAGTGCGTCGCCGAAGAGGTCCGGCACACCGTCGCCACCTCGCCGATCCGCAACCCGGCGCTCGCGCTGCTCGCCCTGGCGCTGGGCACGTTCGCGATCGGGACCGGCGAGTTCGGCAGTAACGGCATCATCCAGCTGTTCGCGACAGACCTCGGCGTGCCCGTCCCGGTCGCCACCCACGCGGTTACCGCATACGCGCTCGGGGTGGTCGTCGGTTCGCCGGCGATCACCCTGTTCGCCGCCCGGGTCAACCGGCGCACCCTGCTGCTCGGCCTGGTCGCGTTGTTCCTGACCGGCAACGGGTTGTCCGCGGTGGCCCCGGACGTCACGCTGCTGGTCGTGTTCCGGTTCCTTGCCGGCAGCGTCCAGGGTGCGTTCTTCGGCGCCGGGGCCGTCGTCGCCGCGTACGTGTACGGCCCCGGCCGGGGTGGCAAGGCGTTCGCCACCGTGATGAGCGGACTGACCGTCGCCACCGTCGTCGGGTCGCCGCTGGGCACCTTCGTCGGCCAGCACGCCGGCTGGCGCGCCATGTACTGGACGGTGGTCGCTCTCGGCCTGCTGGCCGGCCTCGCCCTCGTGGCCTGGCTGCCGCGGACCCGGGATTTGCACGGCAGCTCCATCACCGAAGAGCTCGGGGCGCTGCGCCGGGGCAGCGTCTGGCTGATGGTCGCCGTCGCCGCGCTCGGCATCTCCAGCATCTTCGCCGTGTACACGTTCATCGGCCCGTTCATCACCGACGCCGCGCGCCGCGATGCCTCCCTCATCCCGGTCGCGCTGGCCGTCTTCGGCCTCGGCATGGCGGCCGGCAACCAGCTCGGCGGCCGCCTGGCCGACCGGTACGAGCACCGAGGCCTCATCGGCGGCTACGGCGGTGTGCTGGTGTTCCTGGCCCTGATCGGCGTCGCCGGTGACGACCTGTTGCTCCTGATGCCCTGCCTGTTCGGCGTCGGTGCCACCATGATGGCCGCGATCCCCACCATTCAGGTCCGGCTGACGAGGCTGGCGCCGGACGCCCCGACGCTCATGGGGGCGCTCAACCTCGCCGCCCTCAACCTCGCCAACGCCTTCGGCGCGATCGGTGGTGCCCTCACCATCGACGCGGGCTGGGGACCCCTGTCCACCGTCTGGGCGGGCTTCATCCTCACCACCGGCGGCCTGGCCCTGTACACCGCAGCCTTCTCAAGGAGACCCTAATGCCCACTCGCGTCAACCGGCAGACCGTCGATCTGTCGCCCTACCCCGACCTCGTGGTCGTGTACCTCGGCATGCGCGTCAACCGGCTCTACGGCCTGCGGACGCTGATGGGCTACGGCCCCCAGATCGGCCAGTCCGCCAGCGAGACACCTGAGGGCCTGCTGCACCACGAGTCGCTGCTCTGGTCGCTGTTCCCCATGCACGTCGGCATCCGCCAATACTGGCGGGATCTTCCCTCCCTGCTGTCGTGGGCACGGTCCGAACCGCACCGGCGCTGGTGGCGCAACTTCCTGCGCGACAGCGGCGGCACCGGCTTCTGGCACGAGACCTACCTGCTGCGCGGCGGGATGGAGGCGGTCTATGACGACATCCCCAAGCAGCGGGGCTTCGCCGCCTTCGCCCCCGTACAGCCGGCCCGCGGCCCCATGTTCGGCTCGGCCGCGCGAGTCGGGCGCCCCGAGGACATCGTCGCCCCCGTCGTCACCGAGGAGGAGCTCTACACTCCCGGCGCCGGCCAGCGCTGAGGACGCACCATGTCAGCGCACGCGTTCCGGAGCCCGGACGTCTGGCGACTCCCGATCATCATGATCGTACTGCTCAGTGGGCACTGCCGGCGTGCTACCTCAGCGGCATCACCGAACCGCCGGCGAACCTGCGCGGGCTGCCCGTGGCGCTGGTGGTCGAGCCGCAGCCGGCCGGCGCTTCCGGCACCTCTGCACTCGACGGTGCCGCCGACGCGATCGCCACCGCCGTCCGGGCCGGAACGGACGCCGACCGGATCCGGATCATCAACATGACTTCCGAGCAGATGTCCGAGGCGTTCCGCGACGACGACATCTACGGCGCCGTCGTCATCCCCGCCGTCAAAATGGGTCATCTCCCAAAAACTCGCCCACCCGCCGCTGGTCAGCGAGGAACAGCGACCACAGTGCCTGGACCATCGAGAGCGAGACGGCCAGCGTCACCCTCACACCAACGGCAAGCTACCTACCCGGCCTAGCGAAGAAAATCCCGCCCAGCGGGGCAGGGATCGGGGCGGGCTGGGCCGGTTTGGATGGGTGGTGGCCCGGCCGGGCGGCCGACCTCGGCTGCGAAGCCATTCGCTGCATCAAACGCCACATCGCCCGCGAGGCCTACCAGCTCATCCAACAACTCAACCCCGCAGACCACACCCTACGAACCGCTTGACAAACACAGGGGCATCGGAGCCTGCTGGACTGTTTCAGCGATGCGGGCCGGTAAACGTCGTGGACTCGAGGTCAACCGCCTTGGCGGTCGCGTTCCTCGCGCTGCTCGCGTTCTTCCTCCGCCCGGGACTGGGCGAGGTCCAACGCCAGGACTGCGGCCAGGACCAGCAGATGATCTTCGCCCTCGACGACGTTCACCGCGTACGTGTCGCGGATACTTAACCAGCGCTTCGACACCGTCGCGACCTCTCGACCGTCGCGCTCCACGGCGTACTCGTGATCCAGGAGATCCCCCCGCATCTCGAAGTCGGACGGGCCGGGTATGTCGATGGTGTACTTGTCGCGGAACGGCGTGAACAGGTTCTTGCGCACCTCGGCGGCCTTGTCGCCACCGATTTCGATGGCGTACGTGCGGCGCAGCGCCACCAACTGGCGATACACGGATGCCACCTCGCGCCCGGACGGATCCTCGATGACGAGCCGGTCGCGGACGCTCAGCACTTTGCCGTCGACGTGGTAGACGAGCCGGCCGGAATCGTCGGTGATGTCGAAGTCGTCGCCCAGATCGAAAATCCGCTCACGAATGAGATACATGGGGCCTATTCTGCCCCGGTTGCACCAGCCCTGCTGGAGACCGGCCGGCGCGCCCGCACCGGTCAGAGCCGCGACCATTTCGTCAGGGTCGAGCAGGCGGCAACCGGCGTCGTAGCCTCGATGGAGGGCAGCTGCGGTCAGAGCTGCGCCCGATCGAGCGTGCGTTGGTCGCCGACGGGCCTGTGGTGCCTCGGTGAAGGGCCAGCTCCGGTAAGGACTGCGACTCGCATCAGCGGCGGACGGTCTTGACGATCTGGCCGAGCGCGGCGCGGCCTTCGGGTGCGCTGTCACTGCCGAAACGCTCCACTGTGAACCGCACGGCGGCGGTGATGCCTCGGCTCGCCAACCATTGATCGGCGGCTGGGTCATCGGGCCTGCCGTCTTCTGGGCGTAGTCCGGCTACGGCCTCGCGATAGAGGACCTCAAGGCGCTGCGGCAGTGGGGCTCGCTCACTCCGGGTCACCCGGGGCACGGGAACACCGCGGGAGCGGAGACCACCACCGGTCCGCTCGGCCAGGGCCTGGGCAACGCGGTCGGGATGGCCATGGCCGCGTGTAGTCGAGCGAGTTGAACTCCAACTACATGATCGTCCTGCGTCACGAACTCCAGTCCGCGCCGTGGGCGATGTCGGTCAAAGGCAGGCTCGTCCTCGTGGTCGTGGGGATACCGGCGCGTTGTTTGGCCCGTGTCCGGTCCTGAGATCGACCAATCCGCCAGCAGGCATTACCCGCTCTTCTGCTGGTCTGGCTGTTTGTTGTGGTCACCGCGGCCGTTGCTGGTATCCGGGGTGGACGCCGGGCGTGAGACCTTGCTGTGCGGCGATGGCTTCGAGTAGCGCGGCGAGCCGCGCACGCTGGGTGTCGTCGAGCGCGGCGCAGATGTCGTCCTCGTGCGCGGAGCCGATCCCGCGCATCTCAGTCATCACGTGTGTGCCTTCAGTGGTGAGGTGCAGTGCGTAGTTTCGGCGGTCCTGTGGGTTTCGCCGTCGTTCGATGAGCCCTTTGCGTTCCAGGTTGTCGACCAGTGCGACGACTCGGCTCGGCACGACTCCCAGCTCCTCGGCCAGGGACTGCTGACTGCGCCCCGGCTGTGTGGCGATCATGCGCAGGAGTCCGGCATCGGCGGGAATCACCCCGAGTTCGCTGATCCGTTCGGCGAACCGCGCCGCGGCGTGCGCACCCACCTGCGCGAGGAGGAACGCCGTTGTCCTGGGTCGGTGACGAGGTGTCGATCCGTCGTCGTGGCCGGCCTGCTGTTGTGCGGTCATGCGGTAATGGTAGCGGTAGAGAATAGTTCTGTGCTATGAATAGTTCACATAGGAGAACGGAGGCAGCTATGGAGGTGTTCAGCGAAGCCGGTGGTCACCCGCCGCGCTATCCGGGCCTGGCCGGCAAGGTCGCGCTGGTGACCGGCGGCTCACGAGGAATCGGAGCGGCGACCTGCCGCGCCTTGGCGGCAAACGGCGTCAAGGTCGCGGTGAACGGCCGTGACCAGGCGGCGATCGATGCAGTCGTCACAGAGATCGCCGCGGAGGGTGGTACGGCGGTGGCGGCACCCGGTGATGTTGCAGATGAGGCCGCGGTGCGGAGCATGCGCGACACGGTCGAGCACGCGCTGGGGCCAGTGGAGATCCTCGCGACGTTCGCCGGTGGCCAGGGCACCCCTGTGCCCACCACCCAGCTCGGACTTGATCAGTGGCGCTCGGTCATCGAGTCCGACCTGACGTCGGTGTATCTCACGGTGGCCACGTTCCTGCCCGCCTTGATCGAGCGAGGTGGCGGATCGATCATCACCATGTCCTCTACAGCAGGCCGCCAACCGAGCGGCGCCAACGCCGCATACGCCGCAGCGAAGGCGGGCGTGGTGATGTTCACGAAGCACCTGGCGAACGAGGTCGGCAGGCATGGCATCCGCGTCAACTGCCTGGCCCCCTCCGCGGTGCTCAACGACCGCATGCGGCGGTTCATGTCCGCGGAGCAACTCGACGAGATGGCCGGAGCATTCCCGCTAGGCCGCATCGGGCAGCCTGATGATGTCGCCCAGGCCGTGCTGTATCTCGCCTCGAACGCATCGTCCTGGGTCACCGGGGTCACCCTCGACCTGACCGGCGGGCGGGTGATCGTGTGACAACCTCTGAGCGCACCCCGCGACAGGCCGATGGTGGGCCCCCGCTGGGGATTCTCGCCGTGGTGTTCACGACGCTGTTCGTCGGCGGGATCGCCATCAGCACGGCCATGGCGGGCGGCGACACCTTCCCGTCACCGTTCGGCTCCTCGCCCGAGATTCTGGCATATTTCCACGGCCACCAGGACGCCGTACGGGTAAGCGCGTTCCTGCAGTTCGCCGCCTCGGTCCCGATGGCGATCTATGCCGCCACCGTCTCAGCCCGGCTGCGTAATCTCGGCATCCGGGTGCCCGGGGCCACCATCGCCCTGGTCGGCGGCGTGCTGGCTGCGGCCATGCTGGGCCTGTCCGGCCTGTTCAGCTGGGTGCTGTCACGTCCGGAGGTGCTCGACGAGCCGGCCCTTGTCCGGGCGCTGCAGGACCTCGCCTTCGCTACCGGCGGCACCGGGCACGTCGTCTTCCTGGGCCTGCTCGTCGCGGGTGTCGCCGTGCCAGGCCTGCTGGCCGGACTGCTGCCGCGCCTACTGGCGCTTATCGGCCTGGTCATCGCCGCCGTCGCCGAACTGTCCCACCTCACCCTCCTGGTCTCAGACACGGCCATCCTGCTGCCCATAGCCCGGTTCACCGCGCTGGCCTGGCTCATCGCCACCGGTTTCCTTCTGCCGCGCACCCGAGCCAACAAGACCACGACCAACACATGATCCACTGGCCACAACCCGCGAACGGTCCAGGTCGGGAAAAGCGAGACAATCGTGACATCGACGCCATCGGGCAGATCCTGAACACGCAACCCGATCCCACGCTCGACGCCCGACCCGTCATCGGCCGGCAGGCCGCTGGGCAATTGCACCTCGACGACGGACTGCATCTCTCCCTCGCCGGTCAGCAAGCCCTGGCCGTCGCCCTGGTCGACACATTCACGGATCAATCATGAAGCTACTCATCTTCGGCCCTACCGGCGGCACCGGCGCCCAACTCCTGACTCAGGCACTCGGCGCTGGCCACAACGTCACCGTCGTCGCCCGCAACCCTGACAGGATCACAATCAGCGACCACGCCCGGCCGACCGTCATCACCGCAGACGTACTGCGGCCCCAGACGTGGGAAGCCGCCGTCGGCGGTCATGACGCCGTCCTGTCATGCCTGGGCAGCCGGGATCGCAAACATCCCACCACCGTTTACTCCCAAGGCACGACCAACATCATCGACGCCATGCGCCACACCGGGGCGCGACGCCTTGTGTGCCTGTCCTCGGCCGGCCTCGAAATCCCTCCCGAGGCTCCGCTACCCCAGCGGCTCGTCACCAGACTTCTTGTCCAGCGTCTCTACCGTTACGGCTACGCAGACATGACCGCCATGGAACGCGTCGTCACGGCCAGCGGCATCGACTGGACAATCATCCGCCCACCGATGCTCACCGACGGGCGGCTCACCGGGCGCTACCGGGCTGCGGCGAACCAGCACCTGTCAAACCCGAAGACCATCTCACGAGCAGACCTCGCCCACTACATGCTCACTCACATCGAGGACCACGAAACCTGGCAGAAGACAGTCGAAGTTTCATCGTGAACCGGCCGACCAAGACCAGCTGATGCCAGCGACGCTGGAAGCTGTTGCTTGAGAAATGCTCGAGATCTCTGGATCGGGTCGGGAAGGGCGAGATGGTGCGTGCACAGCCGGCACCGGAACTGGGCCAGCGTGGTGCTCGCCGACCCGCACGCCCCCGCCCCGGCGGCCTGTGCAGGTCGGCTCGCACGAGGTTCTGCCCGTACGCGCCTGGAGCAGGACGCGTCAGCCGGTACGCGGGTGTTCGCGTCCGAGTACATGCACCGTCGCGGACACCAGCGTCGTCAGCACGGTGACCACCGCACACACGAGCGTCACCTCCAGCGTCGGCCGCCAGGCCAGAACGATCTCCGGGCGGGCACCGGACAGGCGCACCAGCGCACTGCCGAGTCCGGCCAGCGTGAGGGCCTGCGCGGCGGCGGCCATAATGAACCCGACCGCCACAACGGCGAGCGACTCGGCGCCGGCGATGCGCAGCAGCTGGCCCGAGGTGGCTCCGGCGAGCCGCAGCATGCGCAGGCTGCCGCGACGTTCCTGGGCCGCCATCAGCATCGTGCCCGCGAGGGAGAGCAGGCTGTACAGCAGTGCGATGCCGAGCACCACGCGGAGGCCGGATCGAGTGACGGCGTTGCTGTGCGTACGAAGCGATCGCGCCCAATCCGCGGTCGACTCGACGGCCACGCCCGAGGCGGCGGTCGCGCGGTGGAGTGCGTCCGACACCGTGGCCGGGTCGGCACGCGGGCTCGGATTGACCAGCACCTGGCTCGCGAGCGTTCCGGACGGCGCCCACTGCCGCGCCACATAGGCGCCGTTGCCGTTGGCGCCCGTCCGGATGACGGCGGCCACGCGCAGCGACACGGTGCTGCCGTCGGTGCGCCACAACGTCACGGGGTCGCCCACCTTACGGCCCCAGTCCTGGTCGACGACGATGTCGTTCGGCTCCAGGCCCGTCACCGAGCCGGCGACGATCGGCAGATGCGTCACCTGAGCCAGCGCGTCGAAGTCGACGGCTTGCAGATCACGTCGGATCAGCGAGCCGCCGTCCTCGACGTGGAACGCGACCATCGGCGCCGACGCGCAGGCGACCAGACCGGGGACTGCGCGAAGGCGGTCGACCTCTGCCATGCCGATGCCCGGCGTCCCGTCCGGTACAACAATGTAGTGACTGATCACCTGGGCCTGGGACTCGGCCGCGCGTGTCTGGTCGATGGTGTCCGTGGTGCTCAGAAGGCACGCCGCGAGTCCCACCGTGAGGAGGACCGGCGCGGCGGCCGCCGCGGTTTGCGCGCTGGCGGCACGCGCCGACTGGTTCACCAGGAGGCCGACCGCGCGCCGCGATCGGTCCACCACCCGGCCGAATGCCCGGGTGATCGGGGCGATGATGGCCGGCGCCAGCAGCGCGAGCGCGACTACCAGCAGCATCGTCATGGGCACGTAGTGTTTGCGATTGAGGGCATCGTTCGGCGAGGACAGGGGCGGCAGCACCAGCATGGCCAGCGCTCCACCGCCGACCGCGATGGCACCGAGCCACCGCGGCACGGTCATCGGCCGGGCCTCCAGCCCCGACTCACGCAGCGCTTCCGTGGGCCGCACGCGCGCCGCGCGTCGGGCGGCTGCCCACGCACCGAGAATCGCGGTCGCGATCCCGACGACGATGGCGATCACGGAGGGCACGACGGAGGCGGGCGCCGCGAACCAGGACGGCGCGAAGCCCTGGCGGACAAGCCATTGCGCCATGGGTGGCGACAGGGCGCGACCGAGCAGGTTGCCCAGGACGGCGGACCCCACGCCCAGCACCGCCGCCTCGGCCAGTACCTGTCGCGATATCTGGCGTGACGTCGCCCCGATCATTCGCAGCAGCGCCAGTTCGCGCCGCCGCCGGGCGACGCCGTACGCGAACGTCGAGGCGACCACGAACAGCGAGACGAAGATCGCGACGCCTCCGGCCGTGCCGACCAGCGAGTTGGCCGCGACCAGCGCCTCGGTGTCGCGCCCGAGATCGGGGTCGAGTGAGCGCCGCGCCGACCCGGCCCGCACGGACGCCGTACCCGCGACCGCCGCACGCACCGCCGCGACGGGTGCCATCGAGATCACCGCGTCGACGCGGGGGCACAGCACCGCCGCCTCGTGATCGCTGAAGAACAGGGCGTGTTCGAAGGAAGCCGCCGACGCGATGCCCACCACCCGGAACGATCGGGCGTCACCCGCGGTGAACACACGTACCTGGTCGCCGACGTGTCCATCGCCGGTGGGGACGACGATCTCGTCGTCGCTGGCGGGGGCTCTCCCGGCCAGCAGTCGGTACGGCCCCGCCGCCGCCGCCGACCACGGGCGGCCGATCTGGTCCGAGGGGCCGTCGACGATCTGGGCGTAGAAGATCCGGTCGACCGTTTCCGTACCGAGTGCGGCCAGTTCGGTCACCACCGCAGCGGGCAGCCCGGCGTCCGTCGCGGGCGGCTTGTTCAGCGGGCTGACCACCACCGGCGCGTGCGCGTAGCGCTGCGGCGCGCGGTGCGGCGGCGAGAAGGTGCCAGCCAGCACATCGCCCGTCGCGGTCACCAGGGCGACGCCCAGGACCAGGGCCAGCATCGCGCTCGCATAGGTGGCCCACCTGACCCGGAACGACTGGCGTACAAGCATCAGCACGCCGCCGCCTCCAGCCGCGTCATGTGATCCAGGACCGAGCCGGACGTCGGGTCCACCAGTTCTTCGATCGGCCGACCGTCGGCGAAGAACACCACCCGGTCGGCTCGTGCGGCAGCGATCGGGTCATGGGTCACCATGATGATGGTCTGGCCCCGCGTGTCGACCAGGGCGCGCAGCATGCTGAGCACGTCCCGGCTGGTCTGGCTGTCCAGGGCGCCGGTCGGCTCGTCGGCGAAGAGCACGGAGGGCCGGTTCACCACGGCTCTCGCGATCGCGACGCGCTGCTGCTGGCCGCCGGACAGCTCGGTCGGATAGCGGTGCTCCCGCCCGGCCAACCCGACCTCCCGCAGCGCCGAGCGAATGTCCGTCCGAGACACGCGCCGGCCGGCCAGACGGGCCGGCAGACCGACGTTCTGTTCGGCGGTCAGCGATGGCAGCAGGTTGAACGACTGGAACACGAACCCGACGTGAGCACGCCGTAGCAGGGTGCGCCGCCGCTCGTTCAGCCTGGTCAGCTCAGTCCCGGCGATCCAGATCATCCCCGAGTCCGGCCGTTCCAGCCCCGCCGCGCACTGGAGCAGCGTGGATTTGCCGGACCCGGACGGTCCCATGATCGCCGTGAAGGCGCCCGCCGCGAAGCCGATGCTCACATCGGCCAGCGCCGTCACCGCACCGGTGCCGGCGCCGTAGGTGCGGCACACTGAGCGCAGCCGTACTATCTCGTCCATGTGTCAAGCACACCGGCCGCGCCGCCCGAGCGCATCACGCCTGGATCGACTCTGTTGGTAGAAGTTCTTCTACCGCTGTCCTAGCGCTGGGTGCATTCCGGTCGCCGTTGCCCGCACCGTAGCGTCGAACCATGCGCGCGACAACGGTCCGGCAGGCCCTGACCCAACCACGGCTGCTCGCGTCGAGCTGGCCCTGGCGAGCCTGCGCCTACCTCGTCAGCGGTGTGCCGATCGGCGCGTTGACCCTGCTTGGCCTGCTCACGCTCGTCGGGATCGGTCTGGCGTCCGCCGTCATCGTCATCGGGATTGTGCTGCTGGGCGCCGTGGGACTCGCCGGGCTGCCGGTGGCCGCCGTGGAACGCTGGCGGATCCGGCTCATCGACCAGCGGGGCATCGCCGATCCACACCGTCCCCCGAGCGGCGTCGGCCTACGCGCCTGGCTCGCCCGGCGCTACGGCGAGGCCGCGACGTGGCGTGAACTCGCGTACGCCCTGCTCCTGGCGACCGTATTGTGGCCGCTCGACCTGATCGTCACCGGTGTCGCCGTGGTGGTCCCGGGCGCGTTGCTGGCCACGCCGATGCTCCTGGAACTCGCCGCGGACCATCAGGTCAAGGTGTTGAAGACGGTGGACATCACCTCGTCGGCGCGGGCGTGGATGGCCGTCCCGCTCGGCGTGCTCGCGCTCGCCGCCGGCCTCTACGTGGCGACCGCGTACGGTGCGGTGCGCGCGTCGCTCGTGCACGTGTTCCTGGAATCCCGCGACGAGACACTCGCGCGCAGGCTGACCGCGGTGACCGAGTCGCGGATGCGGCTGGTGGGCGCGTTCGACGCGGAGCGCCGCCGGATCGAACGGGACCTGCACGACGGCGCGCAGCAGCGGCTGGTCGCGCTGGGCATGACGATCGGGCTGGCCCGGGTGGCCGAGCCGGAGGAGCTGCCCGACCTGCTCGACCAGGCGCACACGCAGGCCCAGTCGGCTCTCGAGGAACTGCGGGACCTGATCCGGGGCGTCCATCCGCAGATCCTCACCGATCGTGGCCTGCCGGCGGCGATCGCCGATGTGGCCGATCGCTCGCCCGTACCCGTCGCGCTCGACGCGGATCTACCGGACCGGCTGCCGGTGTCGGTCGAGACGACCGCATACTTCCTCATCTGTGAGGCGTTGACCAACGTGTCGAAACACAGCCATGCCCGGCAGGTGTCGGTCTGCCTGCGGATGAAAGGTGAGGTGCTGGTGCTGGACATCGACGACGACGGCGTGGGCGGCGCTGACCCGGCGCGGGGTACGGGCCTGACCGGCCTCGCCGACCGAATCAGCGTGGCCGGTGGCAGTCTCAACCTGAGCAGCCCGATGGGCGGCCCGACTCAGCTTCGAGTGGAGTTACCGTGCGAAACGATCTAGGCCTGCGCGTGGTGCTCGCCGAGGACGGCGTGCTCATCCGCGAAGGCATTGCCGGCCTGCTCACCAGGTTCGGCCATGACGTCGTCGCGGCGGTCGGCGACGCGCCCGGCCTGATGTCCGCGGTCTCCGCGTACGAGCCGGATCTGGTCGTGACCGACGTACGTATGCCACCCGGCTTCAGCGACGAGGGGCTGCGCGCGGCGCTGGCGCTGCGTGCCGACCGCCCGAAGCTGCCCTTGCTGGTGCTGAGCCAGTACATCGAGTTGACGTACGCCGGCGAGCTGCTCGACTCGCCCGGTGACACCGGTATCGGATACCTGCTCAAGGACCGCATCACCGATGTCACCGAATTCATCGAGGCGGCGGCGCGGGTGGCTGCGGGCGACACCATCATCGACCCGCGGGTGATCCGGCAGATGCTGCGTCGCCGTCGCCATCCCCTGGACCGCCTCACCGAACGCGAACGTGAGGTCCTGGCATTCATGGCCGAGGGGCGATCGAACCAGGCCATCGCGTCGGCGTTGAACGTCACCGAAGCTGCCGTAGGCAAGCACATCACCAACATCTTCACCAAGCTGGATCTGCCGCCCGCCGATGCCGACAACCGGCGCGTGCTGGCCGTGCTCACCTACCTGAGGCGCGCCGACGACCCGACTTGATCCCGATCGATCTCCCACCGGACGCGCAGCCGCCGGCGCCCTGTGCCTGCCGAAAATCCCATCCGTGCTGGTCAGACGGTGTACACGGTTCTGGCGTGGGACGAGCGCGTTCGCAGGTGGCCGCGCCAGCCGGCGGGCGGGCGGGCGTTACCGGGCACGATGGGGAGGTGCTGCTTCCTCTGGCCTATCTCACCGTCACCAACACCTTCGCCGTGATGCGGATGCTGCCGATGAGCGATCGTGACAAGGACGTCGAGATCCTCACCCTCCGCCATCAGTTGGCCGTGCTACAGCGCCACCTCGGCCCACAGATAGTGACCTTCACGCCCGCGGACCGGGCGTTCCTCGCCGCGCTGCTGCATCCCCTGCCCCGCGGGATGTTGCGCCGGCTGCGCCTGATCGTCCGGCCGGACACGGTCCTACGCTGGCACCGCAACCTCATGAAACAACGGCACGCGAACATGTCGAAACCGAAACGGCCCGGACGGCCACCGACGGTGCGCTCCATCCGTGTCCTGGTCCTGCGCCTGGTCCGCGAGAACCCGTCCTGGGGATACCGGCGCATCCACGGCGAACTCGCCACCCTCGCCATCACAGTCGCCGCCTCCACCGTCTGGGAAATCCTGAAAACCGAAGGCATCGATCCCGCACCACACCGACCCACCAGCACCTGGGCCGACTTCCTCCGCGGCCAGGCCCACGCACTGCTGGCCGTCGACTTCATCGAGACGATCACCCTGACCGGACAACGCCAGTACATCCTCGCCGCCATCGAACACGCCACCCGACGCGTGCGTGTCCTCGGAACAACCGCGCACCCGACCGCGGCGTGGGTCACCCAGGCGGCGAGGAACCTGGTGATGGACCTGGACGAGGCTGCCGTCAAGGTCAGGTATCTGATCCGTGATCGGGATGCGAAGTTCCCCGCCTTGTTCGACCGGATTCTCACCGACTCCGGGATCGACATCGTCCTCACCGGCGTCCGTATGCCACGGATGAACTCGATCATGGAGCGGTGGGTACGCACGTGTCGCCGCGAACTCCTCGACCGCACACTGATCTGGAACGAAACCCATCTGCGCCGGTGCCTGCATGAGTTCGAGATCCATTACAACGAGCACCGTCCCCACCAGGCGATGCGTCAGGCCGCTCCGCTCCGCACTCTCCCCACACCCATAACCGATCCGGACCTTCTCGCCCGCCTGGAGGTCCGCCGCAACGACCGGCTCGGCGGCATCATCCACGAATACCAACATGCTGCCTGAACTGCCTGGACGTAATTTTCGGCAGGCACAGGGTGCCGCGCCCGCCCGGCCGGGCCGGACTCGCCATGACGGCCGGCGACGACCCTGGGAATGATCGGGGGGACGAGCGAGGTGCTCACCACGACCACCCCCTAGCCCAGCCGGCGGTCGCCGACGGCACTGACAGAGAGTGAGAAGAGTGTTCAAAGGTGTTTGAACACGGACACGGGAAACTGCGCATAGAAACCCACGTGTGGTGTCCGAGGGGGGAGCTGAACCCCCACGCTCGGGAATTCCCCCGGTTTCGGGGGTCATACCCCGACTATAGCTGGAACCCGTGCTCGTGCACAGCCTCCCGGGACGCTGGCAGATGTCCTATGTGGACTCGTGACGCTCCCTTACCGCTGCCACCGTCATTGCCGAACTAAAACGCGCGGACGCATCGCGGTCACCCGCGGGTACTACACAGCGACAACAGCCGGGAACTGGCCTGCGCGAGGATGGCCAACGCAGCTGAGCGTCGGGTCGGACTGCGGTTCAGCCCACCCTGCCAGCATTGTCTCCGGAGGAACCCTGGTATGCACACGGCAATGGGGGCGAACGCCGGAACTCACGCTGGCTGCTCGCATCAAGGGCAAGTACCCGAATCCCCTGCTCCAGAGGGAATCTGGCGAAGCAACATGTCGACGGGAACCGTGTCTCGCGGCTCAAGGACCGACCCGACGATCCTCGTGGCTCAGCAGGTAGATATCCCAGTACGCGGGTCTCATGCCCTCAAGCGGCCCCTTCCGCCCCAGGGACCGCCAGCCAAGATGCTGATAGACGGCTTGAGTGTCCGTCGCGGTGGGTTGCACAGACAGGATCGTCCGCTGCTCGCTCCGGCTCCGGAGCAGCACCTCAAGGAGACGGCGTCCAAACCCTTTCCCGCGGTGACCGCTGTGAACGGCGAAGTCAATCAGCGCGAAGGTCCGCGCTTCCCATTCCCGAGTCAAGTCGTCCGGCAGCGGTTCGGGAAAACCCGTCCACCATCCGTGGTCTACGGGCAGGCGCACGCCGTAGGCGAACCCGACCAGTTCGTCGCCGCGCATGGCGACGGCCAGCCCGAAGGTCGGATCGGTACGCAGCGCGGCGAGTTCCTGCCCGTGCTCCTGCGAGTCGTTCGCGGTCCAGATGAACGGTGGTTGCGAAAAGACAGCGTCGTACAGCTCGCAGATCTGGCCATGCAGAGCGTCCGCGAGTCCTCGCCCGCCGAGCCGGACGTCGTACCCACTCGCCACCGACTCGTCTGGATCAAAAGTCGAAGCGCCGCACTCATCCATGGGACTCGTCCAGAGGATCGAGGCGCGCTCTGACCATGTCGGCGTGGGGATCAGCGAGTTCGTCGAGGATGAGCAGCGCGTCCTGCCAGCAGCGTTGAGCGCGGACGGTGTCGCCGAGAGCATGCAGGCTGTCGCCGAGCGCGGCGAGGGTTGTCCCTTCGCAGCGGCGGTCTCCGAAGGCACGGAACAAGCGCAGCGCCCGTTCATGCTGGTCGCGGGCCTCGGTGAACTGTCCGGCTTGCTGGTAGGCCAGCCCCAGCGGATGACACGCCCAGGCGATGCTCCACTGGTCATCGAGTTGCTCCAATATTGCCACTGCCTGCTGGTGGTGGGCGATGGCGTCGGTGGTGCGGCTGAGAGCTCGGTAGCAGTTGCCGAGGCTGAGTAGGGACATTCCCTCTCCGCGGGTGATGCGGTGGACGCGGAAGACGTTGAGTGCCTGCGTGTAGTGCTCCAGTGCGTCGTCGATCTGGCCGAGTTCTTCGTGGATCAGGCCGCAGCCACGCAGACAGAAGCCTTCCACCCAGGGAGCGTCGGCAGCGCGGCTTGCCTCGACGCCACGCCGATAGCAGTCGAGAGCCTGTTCGCGCTGATCCGTCCGCCAGTAGGCGTCGCCGAGGCAGCGGAGGTTGGACGCTTCGCCGTACCGGTCGCCGATGGCCCGAGCGGCCCGCAGGCCGATGACGTGGATGTCGCGCCAATCCGACCAGTACGACTTCAGTTCCCAGAAGCCGTCGCTGACCACCGGAAGCTGCCAGGCCACGTCATACTCGCCAAGTTGTTCGGCTTGGCGAATCGTGTCGAGCAGGTTGAGTCGCTCCTGCTCGAACCAGCGCATTGCCTCGTCAACCGTCGTTGGCGGCACAAGCTGCACCCCGGCCTTGACCTGCGCCAGAGGAACGGCCTGAGAGTAGGGCAGGATGACCTTGCGCCCCTCCTCCGCCATGTTCAGGTACCAGGAGTGCAACCGGCGGCGGACGAGGCTCAGCTGTTCCGGTGTCTCGTCGGCGTTGGCACGCTCGGCCGCGTAGACGCGCAGCAGATCGTGCAGGACGTATCGGTCACGTGCCGGGTTCTGGAGCAGGTGCGCGGCGGTCAACACGTCGAGCAGACCCCGGGTCCGCGCGATGGTCATTCCGGCCAGGGAGGCGGCCGCGGCGGTGCTGATGTCCGCGCCAGCATGTGCGCCGAGGAGGCGAAAGAACCTCGCGGTGTCGTGCGCAAGGGCGCGATAGGACCAGGAGAACACCGCCCGTACGTCGGACAGTTCGTCCTCGTCGATTCGGAGCGCGTCGAGCTGGCTGTCGGCGCGGGCCAGATCGTCGACGAAGTCTGCCAGCGACGTGTGGGGCGAGTTGGCGATCCGTTCGGCGATAATACGCAGGGCGAGCGGAAGGTACGAGCAGCGTCGGGCGAGTTCCGCCGCGGCCTGCGGTTCGGCGTCGACTCGGCCGGGGCCGATGGTGTCGCGGAGCAGGCCGAGGGATTCCTCGGCTGACAGGACGTCCAGGGTCATGCGGGATGCTCCCTCGCGGGCGACGAGTCCGGACAGCCTACTGCGGCTGGTGACGATCGCCATGCAGGTCGACGCCGCCGGCAGCAGCGGCCGGACCTGACCTTCCGAGGCGGCGTTGTCGACCACAACGAGGATTCGCTTACCCTCCAGCATCGAGCGGTACAGCGCCGCCCGCGCGTCGGCCTCGGCCGGGATCCGCTGCGCGGGAACGTGCAAGGCGCGCAGAAACGCGTCGAGCACCTGCTCGACACCCAGTGGCGTACCCGGACCGTAGCCGCGCATGTCGACATACAGGTCGCCATCGGTAAACCAACGGCGGACGCGGTGAGCCCAGTGCACAGCGAGTGCGGTCTTGCCCACCCCTGGGGCGCCCGCGATCGTGGTGACCACCGCGTGACCCGCCGACGGCACCTCGTCGGGCAGCGGTAGAGAAGCATCGAGGTCAGCCAGGGTGCGTTCCCTGTTGACGAACCCTGCCGCGTCGCGGGGCAATTGCCGGGGCGGTGGCAGCGGCGGCTCGGAACGGCCCTGCACGGTGATCCCGCCGTGGATCGTCCCCGCCTGCACGATCGCGTTCGCGTCCCCGGATGACTCGTTGCGTGCCAAGGGTTCGATGCTTGCCCTCCAGGTCGCATCAGGCCTATGGATTAGCGGCGAGCTGAGGTCCGGTGGCGTACTGCCGATAAGGGACGGAGAGGTGCACGGCCATGTCCCGCCACCGATTCGCCTCCACCACCTTGGCCGGCTCGGTGATCAGCTTTCCGGACACGAACGCGCCAGCCTCGTCGTAGTACATCGCCACCAGGTCGCAGGAGTCGAACAACCAGTAGTCGTAGTGCGGCAACCCCTCCGGCCAGTCCCTGCCGGCCACGGGTACCAGTCGGACATCCTCGCCCGCCTCGACTGTGTGCTCGTACGCCCAGCCGCACTCGAACCTCACGTAGTCCGACAGCGGATCCACCACGACGTGAACCCGGTGCATGCGCTTACCGGCCGCTACCGCTTCCCGGACGGTCTCGCACCACGCCCCGATACCCGGGAACTCCCCTCGGGGCTCGCCGGCCAGGAAGCGAGAGAACTCAGCCTGCTCGTAGGACACGTCGTAGCGCTGCAGGGTCTCCAACCGGTATGCCGTGTACCGGAAATCCCGGAACAGCCGATTGAACTCTTCGTCGTCGAGGGAGGTGAAGGAGCGGGTCAACCGTCGATCACCGCTGCCCCGCCGCGCGGTACTGCTCGATCGCGCCGAGGACCACGACCGGGTCGATCCGCACGGCACCCTCACCCGGCAGCACGTTCTCCAGCTCGGCGAAAGTGTCGCCGTCCACCAACTGCCCCTGCACAACCAACTCGCCGTTGTCCCCGAGGTAAACCGTCGGGCACCCGTTCCCGCCCGAACTCTGATCCTTGTAGAGCCTGGTCAGCTTCACGACGGCCCTCGCTTTCATCGACATATCCGACTGCCTGCGGTGAACAGGCTACTACGCAGCGTATAAGCTGGACAATCGAGTTGTAGCGGTGTCCTGGGACAGCAGGAGCGATTCGCGGGGCGGCATCAGCCGCTCAGCGATCGCCCCCCGGGCGCTTGGCGGCCAGGGGCACCTATCGCGATCCCTCCGTGAACGTCGCGGGCCTGCACCACACTCCCACTGACGTCGCCGACCACGCGATTGGTCACCTCGGCCCGGGCACCGTTCAGATAGGGCCCCAGCCCGCGCCAGATCTCGCGCAACTCAGCCTCGAAGTCGGGGTCCTCAGCGATCACCCGGGCCAACTCCGCACGCAGAGTGGCGACCCGTGCCGCATCGCCAGGGCTGACCTCAGCCGTGCCCAGCGCTTCCCGTGCCGATGCCTTGGACTGGAACCGTCGGCGAATCAGCCGCACCAACGTCGCGAACGTCGCCTTGCCGCCCTCGGCCAGTCCCTCGACAGCCTTGGTCGACACCGCAACCGCGATCGCGCTCAACACCTGCTCATCGATCACGACGACTCCCCGCCGTTCGTGTCGCTGGAACACAACGCCGTACACATGGGCCAAAACTAATTTTTTGACGGCAGCGCTAGGCGACGCCACGTCTCGTAAGGCCGCGACGTTTCATTGTCGACGATCCCACCCAACGTGACTACCCTTCGCGTCTGTCTAACTTCCGATAGTAGTCAGAACTATCGTCGAGTTACCTACAGCGATGAGATCGTCACATGAGAGGCATCGATGGCGGCGACGCCGAAGGTGCTCGACACCGGCGTGGTTCCCCTACAGCGCGGGCACGTCCGCTGGACGGCTTTCCCGAGTCGCTGCGACCGCTACTGACTGCCATCGTCAGCCGAGATCGTCCTCGCAGCGAGGCCACACTCCAATCCGACATCCGCCAACTCCTGCTCGCTGGCGACTTCGGTCTTCTCGAACACGACCTCGACGTCCACCTAGAGGCGCCAGCGGGTGGTGGCCATCGGATCGACATCGAACTCGGTCGCACCGTCGTTGAGGTGAAGAAGAACCTGGGTACCCCTCGTGCCGTAAGCGACGCCGTACGACAACTCGCAGGCTACGTGCGATCACGCAATCAGCAGACAGGCCAGCGATACGTCGGCATCCTGACCGATGGCGCCCACTGGCACGCCTATCACCTGCGCGGCGCCACCCTGAACCTCGTCACCAGCCATACCCTCGCCACCCGCGACCCCGACGGCCTCGGATTGTTCTATTGGCTCGAAGGCGTCCTCGCAACCCGGCAGCACATCCCGCCAACCCCCACAGAGATCGGTCAACTCCTCGGAGCATCAAGCACCTCCTACGCACTGGACCGTGCGACGCTCGCGGACCTCTACCACGAGAACGCCGACACCGCGACGGTTCAACTCAAACGCAAACTATGGGCTGATCTACTGAAGAGCGCGCTCGGCACACAATTCGTCGACGACGACAACCTGTTCATCGAACACACCCTGCTCATGAACAGCGCCGACATCATCGCGCACCTCGTCGTCGGACTCGACGTCATGGACATGGAGCCCGCCACGCTGCTCACCGGACAGCGCTTCGAACAAGCAGGAATCCTCGGCGTCGTCGAGCAGGACTTCTTCGACTGGACCATCGAGGTGTCCGGCGGCGCACAGTTCGTACAGTCACTGGCACGCCGAGTCGCCCGCTTCGACTGGTCACACGTCGACCACGACATCCTCAAGGTACTCTACGAATCGATCATCGGCGCCGACACCCGTAAACGCATGGGCGAGTACTACACGCCAGACTGGCTGGCCGAGCACATCGTCGAGACCGCAGTCACCAGACCTCTACAGCAACGAACGCTGGACCCCGCCTGCGGCTCCGGCACATTCCTCTTCCACGCGGTACGTCGATACCTGAACGCCGCCGAGCAGGCTGGCGAAACGCTGGACATCGCCCTGTCGCAGCTTCCCCGGCAGGTCATCGGCGTCGACCTCCACCCCGTAGCCGTGGCCCTCGCCCGGGTGACCTACCTGTTAGCCATCGGCCGTCACCGACTCACCGACCCACGCAGGGGCCCGATCACGATCCCCGTCTACCTCGGCGACAGCATCCAGTGGCGAGAACAACTCGACCTCTTCACGGAAGATCACTTGAAGATCAACGCTGGACACGGCGCCAGCTACCTCGACGATCTCCTACGCTTCCCTCAGCACCTCCTCGATGATCCCGACCACTTCGACCGACTCGTCGCCAACCTCGCCAACCTCGCCGCCAAGCCACGGGACAAGAACACCGTGCCGTCCCTCACGGCGCTCTTCCGCCGCATGGCCATCCCCAGCGACGACCAGCCGATGATCCGTGAGACCTTCGCAGCGATGTGCCGTCTGCACGACGAAAGCCGAAACCATATCTGGAGCTACTACATCCGCAACCTCGCCCGCCCAATCTGGCTCGCGATGCCAGAGAACCGCGTCGATGTTCTGATCGGCAACCCGCCCTGGCTGTCGTACCGCCACATGCCAATCGACATGCAGACAATCTTCAAAAAGCTCTCGCGCGACCGCGGCCTCTGGCACGGCGGGCAGGTCGCCACCCACCAGGACCTCTCCGCGCTCTTCGTCGCTCGCACAATCCAGCTGTACCTCAACGCCGGGGGTTCGTTCGCGTTCGTGCTACCCAACGCCGTCCTCGACCGCGACTACTTCGCAGGCTTCCGCTCCGGATGGTACGACGACGCCGCCGAACCCACCGCCGTCACCTTCACCGAGACCTGGGACCTACGAAAGCTACGGCCACACCTGTTCCTCCGAGGAAGCTGCGTCGTCATGGGCAACCGGATCCCGCTGACTCGACACCGTAAGACGGCGCCGGCCGCGGAAGTCTGGTCAGGACACCTGCCCCAACCAGCGAGATCCTGGAGATCAGTCGCGCAGCACATCAGCCGACACCGCGGCGACCATCACGGCAAAGCCTCTACAACCACCGGGTCACCTTACGGGCCCCGATTCACGCAGGGAGCCACCATCGTGCCGCGGGCCCTCTTCTTCGTGGAAACGGAATCCTCGGGACCACTCGGCTTGGGCGGGGGGCGACGCGCCGTACGATCCGCCCGCAGCAGCTATGAGAAGTTCCCCTGGAAGGATCTGCCCCGTCTCGAAGGAGTAGTAGAAACCGAGTTCATCAGACCCGTGCTCTTGGGCGAAAGTGTTCTCCCCTACCGAGTTCTCGGCGCCCGGGACGCAGTCGTGCCGCTCGTCGGCTCGCAGCTTTTCAGCGCCGAGAGCCCCGAGCTCGACTACTACCCCGGTCTCGCCGATTGGTGGCATCGCGCAGAGTCCGTCTGGAACGAGCACAGAAGCACCACCCGTCTGACGCTGATCGAACAACTCGACTTCCGAGGCAAGCTCACCGCCCAGCTCCCCACACCACCGTTACGCCTCGCCTACGGCAAGTCCGGCATGCACGTCACCGCCGCCATCATCACTGACCCCTACGCAGTCATCGATCACACGCTCTACTGGGCAACGATTACCTCAACCCACGAGGGCCACTACCTGTCAGCTATCCTGAACAGCCCGGTCATCACCGATCTGGTCCGGCCCCTGATGTCGTACGGCAAGGACGAACGCCACATCGACAAGCACCTGTGGAAACTACCCATCCCCCTGTACGACTCCACGAACCCCGATCACCGGTTACTGGCGAACCTTGGCCAACAACAACACGCACTCGTCGCCAAGATGACCCTCGACCAGCAGAACTTCATCACCCTCCGCAGACACGTACGGACCGAGCTTGGCAAGCATCCAACAACAGCAGACGTTGCTCGCCTTGTCGAGGGCCTCGTTCGCTAAATCGCTCGCTGATTCTTCTCGTCCCCGGCACAACTGATCGATGTGGAGTACGACGGAGTCCGGCTATCGGAGCCCCGTCCTGCGTTCCGGCCCAAGCCTCGTTCACGATTCATCAGCGCTCGGCTGCCGCAGTTCGTCGCGCAGGGCAGCCAACGGGCGCAAGCCCTCCTTCGTGTCCGCCAGCCAGTAGAGCCACCCGTTAGTGCTCCCACCGTGGGCGGCGTCGCTGGCCCCCGACGGCGAATCGTAGGCCGTTCCGTCGAACTCGACTCGACCGTCCCCGATCACCGTGGCCTCAACATCGTCAGTTAGGTTGATGAGCAGGGCGCCAGCGGCTAACGATCCGGCATCGAGCAGGTCGGCGACCGACACACCGTAGTGAACCCGGTTGGTTGCTTTCACCGGAGCGGGCTGGCCCGCGACCGGGTACGCCGGCGCGTAGCTGTGATCGGCGAGCTTGGCGAACGCCTCCCGAGCCACCTCAGCCATCAACTTCTGACGCTGCACAAGGAACTCGTCGTAGGTCAGCTTCGTCCAGTTGTCCGGCAGAGCATGCCAACGCATCTGATCCGCCAGTACCGCCGGCGGCAGGTGACGCACGGCCAACTGCTCAGGCCAATACTCGGCCGGCGGCTTGTCGGAAATCGCGACATTCTCTGGCCAGTCGACCAGGGCCATGTTCGCGATCTGGTTGATGCGTGGGGTGGAGTTGACCCCTGACCTACGCAGGTACGCCCGCGGAAAGAGGTGGTGACGCTCGACGCCCTTCCTTGCCGTGATCGCCGGATCCAGCCGGCTGCGCACCTTCACCGTGGACAGCAGCGCATCGGCATCGAGGATGTTCAGCGCAGCAATGTAGGCCAACAGGGCCGGAGACTTCGACGCCGAACTGGCCAACTCGTTGGGCAGCGTGGTCTGCCAGAAGTCCGGCGTCAACGTTCCATCGATGATCCGGGTCAGGACCGTAACGAAGCCGTCCGCGTCGCCCGGCTTCACCTCGGACAGCCGGCTCAGATCGCGCTCCACCTGAGTCTCAAAAGTGCCGGAGTAGCGCGAGGTGGTCTGAGTCATAAAGAACCAGCGCGCGATCACCTCGCGCAACCGGGACACCGATACCCGGTAGTCCACCCGACCAATGAGCCACATGGCGTACCCGAAGATGATCGCGTTCTGGCTGGAGATCATCTTGGCCCCGCGGAAGCCGGCCCGCTCCAGGCACTGCAGGAACTCATGCCAATGCGTCAGGTTCAATACCTGCTGCTGCGCCGCTGCCAGCGCCGCGAACTGCTGGTCACGATGTTCGGGCGATGGCTGGCCCGTGTCCAAGTCTCGTCCACGCAACAGGGTGTACACATGCCTCAGCACAGCCCGGCGGAACCCCAGCGCCACCGTCGCCCGCAACAACTGGGGCGGCTTGGGCTGGATGTACCAGTTGAACGGCGACGCCCCACTCAACGACGGAAGCTTGCAGTCCCGGCAGAAGTCCTCTAGCTCACGCCGCCCCTTTTCCCAAAAGACGGACATCAGGGTAAGAATGAAATCGGCCTGCACCAGCGTAACGCCTTCGCTGTTGACCCGGACGAAGATCTCGGCTACCTGCTCCTCGTCCACCGCCGCCGACAGCTCAACGACCGTGAACGGGTAGTTCTGCAAGTTGAAGAGCCGGTCAATCGCGTCCTCCAACCGCCCCTCCTCAGCGTCGTCGACCTTCCGGCGACTGCCGAGCCGGGCGAGGTACTGCTTGGTCGTGGCACGTCGGCCAGCACCCGACCACAAGGCGCTGATATCGGGAATGAACTCTGGATCCTTCTCAACCGCCGCGTCGCTGACCGCGAACGTGCCATCGGTCGGACGAAACGCGACCCGGATCCGTCCCTCGCTGTAGTCGTCTCGGACCACGACGTTGTTCGTCATCACGGCGAACAGCGAGGTCAAGCGCTGCTGTCCATCGACAATCAGCAGCCGCGGTACAGACTGCTTCGTGTCGACGCCGATCTGCCGCGCTCCCGGCTCCGCCCCGGTCTCCCAGAACAGCAGGTACCCCACCGGGAAGCCCTTGTACATCGAGTCGAACAGGTCACGGACCTTCGTCGCCTGCCACACGAACGGACGTTGGATGTCCGGCAGAGCGATCTCGCCCCGCCGGATCGACTCGACCAAGTGCGAGACTCCATACGTCGTCTCCTTGTACAGCGTGACGGCCATCGGACTCCTCGGCTCACACAACAGGGGTTCGCGATCGTTCTTAGGTTTGACGGTTGGGCCTTGGACTGCCAGCCCGGCTGCACGTGGTTCGCCACGATCCGACTCAAGGACCGCCGGTAATCTCGTTTCGGATCTGGATAATCCGTCGTTCCAGCGCTTTCAAATGTATCGAATCCGAGCCGTACTCCGCAGCGAGGACTGGCCGCAGTCCTTCGAGATACCGCAGCCCCTCGTCGGGTCGACCAACTGCCGGCAGCATCATGCCGAGCTGGTACGTCGCGTCCCGGTACAGCGGGTCGTCCGGCTTCGCGTCGACGAGGAACGCGGTCAGATACTCGATCGCCGAGTCGATGTCCCCGGTCTCCGCGTGGCTGACACCCGCGTAGTAGCGCAGCAGCGCGACGTCCTCTCCCCCGTCCAGCTTCGGCAGCACGGCGTCGAACACGGCCGCGGCGCGGGTGAACTCGTCCGCCATGTACAGCGTCGTGGCCAGCTCGATCCGCATCTCCAGTTGCAGCGCACGATCGTGAGCGGCCCGATCCACGGCATCGTCGAGCACGTCGATGGCCTGCTGAAGCTGCGAGTCCTGGACGAGCTGGGCGACGCGACCGTGGAGGTCCAAAGCCTCGTCGATGGTTAGCGGCGCCAGCGCCGCCCGCGGCGGGCGGGCGGCCGGCACCGCGGCGGGGGGACGCGGCGCGGGTGCGAACGGGCGGAGAAACGGCCTTCGTGGGTCTCGGTCGTCCGACGCGTCGGCGGGACCGGACCGGACAAGCGGAAGCAGCGTGTCGTAGACAGTCTCGGCATCCGGCCGATCGGCGGGCCGCTTCGCCAGCATGGCAACGACCAGGTCGTCGAGCTCGGTCGACACGTCTGAGCGCAGCAGCCGCAGGGACGAAGGCGGCGTGTTGACGTGGTGGTCCTGGTACGAGCGGGCCGTCGTCTCGACGAACGGGACCCGTCCGGTCACCATCTCATACAGGACGCAGCCGAGGGCGTACACGTCACTGGCGGGGCCCACCGGGTTCCCGAGCACCTGCTCGGGCGGCATGTATGGCGGGCTGCCGACGGTCATGCCGATCTGAGTGAGCTTCGGCAGCGCGCTGGCGCCCTGGAGGATCGCCACCCCGAAGTCGAGGACCTTCACCAGCCCGCTCGCGCTGACCATGAGGTTCGACGGCTTAATGTCGCGGTGCACGACGTCCACCCGGTGCACATCGACGAGCGTGGCGGCCACCTGCGCGGCAATCGCCGCCGCCCAGGAGATCGGCCACGGGTCGGCCGGATAGTCGCGGGAGCGGATCAGATCGGCGAGGGGCTGGGCGTACAGCAGCTGCATGACCAGGTAGATGCGGCCGGTCGACTCCTCGATGCCGAAGTCGTACACGGCGGGGATGCCGGGCAGCTCCAGCCGGGCGGTGGTCCGGATCTCGCGCAGGAACCGCTCCCGGTCCAGCGCCGCCGCCTCGGCGAAGGCGCCGCCCTCGGCACTGCCCGCGCGTGCCGCTGGGGTGGCGGCAGGGTGCATCAGCTTGATCGCGACCCGGCGGTCGAGCTGCCGGTCGTACCCGCTCCAGACCTCGCCCATGCCGCCGCGACCGATCGGCGCGTCGACGCGGTAGCGCTCCGCGAAGACCCACTCCTCACTCGGTACCGAGTCGTTCACGCCCGCCTCCACCCGGGATCATCACCCCCCGGAAGTAACTGTCTCATGATTGTCGATGCCGGCGGAGACCTGCGTGCGCAGCTTGCGCAGCGCCTCGGTCCGGGCCGGGCTGAGAATCAGGTTGTACGCGCGGCGCCGCGCCTCATCCTTCACGGCGGCCCGGAATTCGGGGTTGTCGAAGTACTTCCCGACGAACGCCGAGTTGCGTCCGTGGTTGCGGGCCACGATGTTGTCCAGCTCCGGGTCGGCGACCTGACCGAACTTGTCGATGTCGTTGTTGAGCGCGACGGCCTGCAGCTTCTCGTCCTCGGCCAGGATGATGATCTGCTGCGCCATGAGGATCTGATCCGAGGTGCTCAGATCGAAGCCGAAACGCTCGTTCAGCTCCTCGATCACCTCGCTGAGCGGCTTCTCCTCCACCTCCCGGGCCGCTCCCCCATCCGAGGAGAAGCCGGGAATGAGGTGCGCCCCGGACGGTTGCAGCGCGAGGTCGTGCTTGCCGGTCTTGTCGATCCGCAGGTGGCTCAGCGTCGTGTCGCCGATGTCCACACCCGCTCCCGGTTCACGCGGCAGTCGCCGCAGCAGGAACCGCGCGTAGAGGTAGAGCCGTTCCAGGTCGGGGTCGGCATACCCGACGACCTGGGCCAGGAACCCATAGGCCCGCACGTAGTCCGACGCCGACGAGCGGAACTCCTCGGCCCGGTCCCGGTCGTTCGACGCGAGCTCGCTGAACCGGTCGACCGCCGGCTGCAGGAACCGGTACAGCTGGGCGTGCGCCTTCTCCAGCTGGCTCTCGGTCGTGGACGACCGCTCGGCGGCCAGCAGCGCCTCGGCGAACGCGTCCATTTCCGACTCGACCAACAGCTGGTAGTCCATCACCTCGCGCTGCTTGTCATAGAGCAAGTTCGGGTCGGTCGGCTCGGTGATCGTCGTCTCGAAATACGGCTTGAACGCCTTCTGGATGTCCTCGGCCTCGTTGGCGAAGTCGAGCACGAACACGTCGTCCTGCGACTTGTACCGGTGGATCCGGTTCAGGCGCGACAGCGTCTGCACCGCGGCGACTCCAACCAGCGGCTTGTCGACGTACATGGCGGTCAGCAGGGGCTGATCGAACCCGGTCTGGTACTTCTCGGCCACGACCAGGATGCGGTACTCGGTCTGGTTGCGGGCCACCGCCTGCGGGTCGTCGACCTTCGTGTAGCCAAACGCGTCGGGCAGCGCACCTTCGGAGAAACCGTTGAGCTTCGGCTCCGTGTAGTCGATGTCGTCGATCGACAGCGTGCCGGAGAACGCCACCAGCGGGGCGCAGTCGGTGATGCCACGCTTGTCGAGGTACCTGCGCATCGCCTGGTACAGCTTGAGCGCGTGCTCCCGCGACCGGGTCACCACCATCGCCTTGGCCCGGCCACCGATGCGCTCGCTCACCTCGCCGCGGAAGTGCTCGATGATGATCTGCGCCCGCTGGTCCTGGGACTCGGGGTGCAGCTCCGCCGCACGCACCAGCTTCGCCTTGGCCTTCTTCGGATCCACCTCTGGGTCGGCGGCCTCGGCAGCCTCAACCGCCGCGTTGGCCAGCCGCCAGCGGGCCTGGTACGTGATGTAGTTATGCAGCACGTCCAGGATGAAGCCCTCGTCGATGGCCTGACGCATCGAGTAGACGTGGAACGGCTCGTCCTTGTCGGTCTGCGGATTGCGGGTGCCGAACAGCTCCAGCGTCTTCGACTTCGGCGTGGCGGTGAACCCGAAGAACGACAGGTTCGGGTGGCGACCCCGGGCCAGCGCCGAGGCGGTGAGCAGGTCCCCGTCGGAGTCGATGTCGTCGGAACCCAACCGGCCCAACGCCTTTTTCAGCGAGTTCGCATGCTCCCCCGACTGCGACGAGTGCGCCTCGTCGATGACGATCGCGTACCGGCGACTACCCAGCTCGCTCACCTTGTTCAGAATGAACGAGAACTTCTGCTGGGTCGTGATAATGATCTTCGCGGTCGAGCCGATCAGCGCGTCGGCGAGCTGCTGCGAGTCCTCGTCGATCTTCTTCACCACGCCGGCCACATGGTCGAACTGGTAGATCGTGTCCTGCAACTGCCGATCCAGCACCACCCGGTCGGTGATCACGATGACCTTCTCGAACACCGGCACGTTCGCCGCGTCGTGCAGGTTGGACAGCCGGTGTGCCAGCCAGGCGATGGTGTTCGACTTGCCCGATCCAGCCGAGTGCTCGATCAGGTAGTTGTGCCCCGCCCCGTTGTGCGCGGCGTGCGCGGTCATCGTCTTCACCGCGTGCCACTGGTGGAACCTCGGGAAGATGAGCGGACTCGTGTGCGGGTTCGCCTTGCCCTTCCGCGGCAGCTCCACGTGGACGAACCGCTGAAGCAGCTCCAGGAAGTTGTCCCGCTGCCAGATCTCCCGCCACAGGTACGACGTCTGGTAGCCATCCACCGGCGCTGGCGGGTTACCCGCCCCACCGGACACGCCCGGCCCGTTGGAGCCCACGTTGAACGGCAGGAACCGGGTCTGCTCCCCGGCCAGCCGGGTCGCCAGGAAGACCAGATGAGGATCGACCGCGAAGTGCGCGAGGGTACGCCGCGCGAAGATGAGCTCCTTCGGATCACGATCCTTGCGGTACTGCGCCTTGGCGTCCTCGACGTCCTGCCCGGTGAGCGGGTTCTTCAGCTCGGCGGTCGCGATCGGGACGCCGTTGACGAACAGCGCCAGGTCCAGCTCGCCGGCCGTCTTCGCCGAGTACCGCAACTGCCGCACCACGGTCAGCCGGTTGGCGCGGTACTCGTCGAGCGCACCGGCGGCAAGGGTGTGCCCGGGACGGAAGTAGATGAGCTGGATCGTCACGCCCCGGTCCTTGACCCCGTTGCGCAGCACATCGAGGACGCCCCGCTTATCGATCTCGGCGGCGACCCGCTTCGCGAACTCCCGCTGCGCGGTGGCGATGTCTCCGTACGCGGCGATCAGCTTTTCGAACGCCTTCTGCTGAGTGGCTCCGACGAAGGTCTCCAGCTCCCCGGTATCGAGCCCGAGCCCAGCGTCGTAGAAGCTCGACACGCCCTTGATCCACCCGCCAGCGAGCAGTTCGGCCTTGATGGCGTCCTCGAACTTCTCCTCCTTGTACACCTCCGCGCTCATGACAAATCAGCCCCCCGCGCCGTCGTGACATCGAACTGTCCGGTGACCGCCGCCGTGATCAACGCCTGGCGCCGCTCTGTCAGCAACTCGATTTGTCGTGTCATCAGGGATTGCGCGCCATCTACTTCCCTATCGATCTGTCCCACCGCTTCGACGACAGCCAACTGCTCCGTCGGATCCCGCTCCGGAATCGGCAGTTGCTTTAGGGCAGCGACGTTTAGATGCGATTGAATAGTTCCCACAGAAAACTCGTTAATATACTGCCGAGCGAAGTCGGAGTTCAGTACGATCTCGATATACTGAGGTACAACTGTAGATATCGGTCGTACGATGACGAGATCTATGCAATTACTGCCGTCCAAAGACTTAGGGACAACAGCCGCTACACCGGTTTGGCCGGTCCGTACGACCACAACATCGCCAGCGCGAAGCTTGGACTTGGCGTGTAGCGTATGGCCTTCCTGACTGATCCGGACGATATCATCGATGCTTATCCTACCGGGCCGAATGTTTAACCCGCGAAGCGCAACGACGCCATCACCATCGACATACCATCGTGCTGGCGTGATCACAATGCCCACCGACAGTGAGGACGAAAGGTACTTCAACGCCACGGTTGGTCGAGCGACATTGTCTCTGACTGGTTCTATCAGATCGAGCACGTGCAGCCTCCGCCTAGCCTCAAGCAGCTTGATCGCACGTTTGACAAGATCCACGAGGGTGTCAATACGAACAGTTTCGGCGTCGAGGAAGTCGGCGATCCGCCGCTGCTCTGCGAGCGGTGGCAAAGGTATTCGCAACTCGGCAATGTCCGGCATATAGATGGTCTTGTGGGTAGAGCCCGTTGCCAGACGACGAAGGTCTGGCGCCATGGCGCGGAGTGCGTGAAGTAGGTACTTCGGATCGAGACGGGGCCCGCATGTCCACGTCGCATAGTCCTGGCTTGTCGCCATGTCGGTCCCGAGAACTGCAGAAAATCCGACCGACGCCGTACGTGACAGGATTACAGTTCCAGCCGGATGCTGAACAGCCGCCGAGTTCGCCACACCAAGGGGGCTGATCATTTCGGCCGTGCCCGAGATGGTATCGACGGTTCCATCTCGAAGCTGACCGACATCGGCGAGCGTCACCCACGGTATCGTACAGTTTTCCCAGTACTCCGGATGTTGCCTACTCGGAGTGTGTCCGGTCCCCAGCCGAGCAACATACCGGATTGGCACGGTCGGCCAATGCGAGCTGGTTAGCCATGGAGCGATGTTAACGGTCATGAGGTAACCTGACCCAGCAATTCTTGGATCTGGGATTCGAGGCCGCGTAGTTCGGCGTCGATCTCGGCAAGCGGCCTGGGCGGCTTGTACACGTAGAAGTGACGGGTGAAGGGGATCTCGTATCCGATCTTGGTCTTACTCTCGTCTATCCAGGCGTCCGGTACGTGCGGGAGCACCTCACGGGCGAAGTACTCGTGGATGCCCTCCCCCTGCGGCACGTTCTCGTAGTCGCGCAGGTCGGTGTCCGGCACGACCTGGCCCTTGACCTTCTGCACCTCCCCTTCCGGGTCGCTGATCGAGACCGCGTCCCAGATGCCCTTCTCCGCGGCGGCCGCCGGCCATGGCGCCCCACCCGCCGCTGCGGCCGCATGTAGTGCGTCCCGCGCTTCCTTCTTGGTCCGCCACACCGTGCCGAGCAGTGGCTTGAACGCGCCGATGAGCGCCTCCCGGTGCTCGTACCGCGAAAGGGGCTTGGCCTCTTCGAGTGCGGCGAGCGTGTCCTCGGTGATCTCGAAGCGCAGCTTGAGCGGCCGTTCGACGGTGATGCGCTGGTAGCCGAAGTCGGTGGTCTGGAAGACCTTCGCCTTGGCATGGTCGGCGTGCGCAGGGTCGGCCGCGATGGCGAGCGCGTTGCCGTAGAGCTGGGTGATGTACCCGATCTGCTCGTCTGAGATCATCTTGCGCTTGTCGCCGAGGCTCTTGCGCATCTTGACCCACTGGTCGCGGGCGTCTACCAGGATCACCTTGCGCTTGAGCGCGTCCGCCTTGCGGTTGGACAGGATCCAGAAGTAGGTGGAGATGCCGGTGTTGTAGAAGAGCTGGTCGGGCAGGCCGACGATGCCTTCGAGCAGGTCGTTCTCCAGGATCCAGCGGCGGATGTTCGACTCGCCGGACTCGGCGGCGCCGGTGAACAGCGGCGAGCCGTTGAAGACGATGGCGATGCGCGAGCCGCCCTTCTCCACCGGCTGCATCTTCGACACCATGTGCTGGAGGAACAGGAATGAGCCGTCGTTGATACGCGGCAAGCCGGCGCCGAAGCGGCCGGCGTACCCAAGCCCGGCCTCGTCCTCGACCTCGGTTTTGACCTTCTTCCACTCCACCCCGAACGGCGGATTGGCCAGCATGTAGTCGAACCGCATCTCCTTGTGGCCGTCGTCGCTGAACGAGTTGCCGAAGTAGATGTCTGAGGTCTCGTTCTTCAGCATCATGTCGGAGCGGCAGATGGCGTACGACTCGGCGTTGATCTCCTGGCCGAACAGTCTCACGTTGGCGTTCGGGTTGAGCGAGGTGATGAGTTCCTCGGCGGCCGACAGCATGCCGCCGGTGCCGCAGGCGGGGTCGAGGATGTTGATGACATTTCCCGGCCCGGTCAGGTTGTCCGAGTCCGAGCCGATCAGCAGGTGCACCATCAGCCGGATGACCTCGCGCGGGGTGAAGTGCTCACCGGCGGTCTCGTTGGAGATTTCGGAGAAGCGCCGGATCAGCTCCTCGAAGACGTACCCCATCTGGTGGTTGTCGACGCGGGCCAGGCTCAGGTCGACGTCGGCGAAGCGCTGCGCCACGGGATAGAGCAGCTTCGCGGCCCGCAGCCGGGCGATTTGCGTATGGAACTCGTACTTGTCGATGATCTCCCGGGCGTCGGCGGAGAACCCGTTGATGAAGTCGGTGAGGTTCTTCTCGACATTGGCGGCATCGGCGCCGATCGTGTGGAAGGTCTGCTTCGACGTGTTGTAGAAGGGCAGCTTCGCCTCCAGCTTGAGCATCTGCTCCTTGTTGCTGAAGGTGAGCTGCTCGTCCAGCGCCCAGACCGCCTTGCGGGTCGGCTCCATCACGCAGTCCAGTCGGCGCAGCACGGTCAGCGGCAGGATTACCTTGCCGTACTCGGACTGCTTGTAGTCGCCGCGCAGCAGGTCGGCGACCGACCAGATGAAGCTGGCCAGCTCCTGGTGGGTACTCACGTCAACAGCTCACTTTCCGTCTTCGTTGGGCGCGAAGATGCCGCCGGTCAGGCCGTAGATGGCAGTTCGGGTGGCGTCTGCCGCCGCGGCGGCCACCCCGTCGGCACGGCCGGCGAACTCCATCAGGCGGCGAAACGCTTCACCATAGTCGCGCTGTTGTGACAGTGTCATGCGTGGCACGCGGGCGCGTCGTACGTCGAGCCGAAATGTCCCACCCATCGTGCCGGCCGCCTGTCGCCGGTTCGTCTCCGACCTCAGGAAACAGGCGAGGAAGTGCGCGTCGAGCGCCTCCGGGGCGCAGCGCAGGACGGATCCGAGCTTGGCGTCGTGGGTACCGGCGTCGTCGAGGACGACCGCCTCGAAGCCTCCGGGGTGGGTCGGGACCAGCACGTCGCCCGGGCGGGCGGCATCGCGGTCGACGAACGCCAGGGCACCGGACCGGGCCAGGTCGCCGACGGTGACGAGTTCGCCGGTCGGCCGCCCGCCGCCGGCCGGGAGCGTCGGCGCCGCCTTGGCGAGCCGGCGGACGGACGCGGCGTATCGGTCGCGCGAGGCGGCGTAGTCAGACGTGACGTCGCGCAGTTCCGCGACGATGTGGGCGGCCGGGACCAGGAAGACGTCCTCGTCGAGGAGTTCGATCGAGGGTACGTCCCGGGTGTGTGCCGCGTCGGCGAACACCGCTGCCCAGGCCTGTTCGTCGTCGGGCAGGTCGTCCGGTGCTCGGTCGGTCAGGTCGACCATCCCCAGCAGGTACGTCGGCCGGCCGGCCGGCCGGGTCAGCATCCAGATCTGCCACGGACCGGCCCCGGCGGCGGCGAGCTTCTCGGGCAGGCCGATGACGTGGGTCAGCGCACCGGCTCGCAGTAGCTCGGCCCGGATGCGCCGGGCGGACGCGCGCACGGCCATGGCGAACGGGACGGCGACCACGGCGGTGCCGCCCGGTTTGAGGTGGGACAGGCAGACCTGGACCCAGGCGAGCGGCTGGTCGTTGCGGCTCGGCTGCCCGTACTCCCAGGTCAACCCGTCGACCCGCGGCTCCGATGGCGGCACGATCGCGATGACGACGTCCGCCTCGCGGCCCAGGGCGGCGACCGGGTCGGCATCGGGCGACTCGACATAAGTCTCGATCTTCGAGGCGCCGGCCTCGGTCAGTAGGGCCCGGGCGATCTCGATCCGCACCTGGTCGATGTTCAGCCCCACGTATCGCGGGCCTGGGCCGAGCCGCTCGGCGGCGACCGCCAGGAGCGAGCCATCGCCCCCCGCCGGGTCGAGCACCGTGCCGCCGGACAGCGCCGGCAGCAGCGCGGCCATCGACCGGGCCAGCCCGCCGTCGCCCGGCCGCGAGGATCGACCGCCCCCGGGCCGGGTGGGAGCGTTCTCGTCCGCTGCCCGGCCGTTGGCCTGCAGCCAGGCCTCCACCTCACTGAGGGAGAAGGTCGGGCTGTTCGACGGGCCGCCGACCGGGGCGGGGAAGTCCGGATGCCGGCGCCGCCAGTTCGACACGGCCGCCCGCCCCACGCCGGCGATCCGCGCGATGTCCGCCGCCGTCACCTCGTTGTTCGCCATCACGTTGGAGACCTCCGTCGCTGCTTGGCGACATCGTACACACGCCGGGTTGTTCACGCTAGGACTGGGTCCCGGATGTGGACTTGACAGACTGTGTACGTTGTTCACGAGGGTTCACAGCAACGAAGGGATACCATGAACAAGCGCAAGATCATGCTGCTCGCCGCCCCGCTCGCGCTCCTCGCGCTCGCCTGCTCCTCGGGTGGCACCGGCAGCGGCGCCGCGCCGGCCGGCACCGTCGCCGGCGGAACCGGGAAGGCCGCCGCGGCTGGTGCGGTCGGTCAGCCGGTACGGGACGGCAAGTTCGAGTTCACCGTCCAGAAGATCCAGTGCGGCGCCACCAAGGTCGGCGACAGCGTGCTCAACAAGACGGCACAGGGCCAGTTCTGCATGGTCACCCTCAAGGTGGCCAACATCGGCAAGGAGGCACAGACCTTCGACGACAGCAGTCAGAAGGCATACGGCGCCGACGGCGCCCAGTTCTCCGCCGACTCGACCGCCGGGCTGTACGCCAACAGCAATGACGAGACCTTCCTCAACCAGATCAACCCGGGCAACACCGTGACCGGCACCGTCATCTTCGACATCCCCAAGACGGCGAAGCTGGCCAAGCTGGAGCTGCACGACTCGCCGTTCTCCGGCGGCGTCACGGTCGCGGTGAAGTGAGGCGGCCATGACCCGGGAACCCCTTATCGAGCTGCTGTTCGACCGTCTAGCCAAGGACGGCGTACCCGCCGCCACCGCGGAAGTCGTCCTCGCCGCGGTCAGCGGCGACGACGACCTGGTCGCGGCGCTCGCCGGCCAGCCCACCACGCTCGCCGTGGTGGATGGTGGCGAGGACACACCGCGCGAGCACATCTACCTGTCCGCGGTCACCGTGGCTGGATTCCGGGGCATCGGTCCCGAGCGCACGCTGCCGATCCCGCCGGAGCCCGGGCTGACCGTCGTCGTCGGGCGCAACGGCTCCGGCAAGTCCAGCTTCGCCGAGGCGGTCGAACTGTCGCTGACCGGCGACAGCGCCCGCTGGGCGGACCGCCACAGCGTGTGGCGCACCGGGTGGCGCAACCTGCACGCGCCGCAGGACTGCGCGATCACTACCGAGCTGCACGTCGACGGGACCGCCGGTCCCACCCGAGTACGCCGGTCCTGGCCGGTCGGCGCCGAACTCGCCGACGCCGAGGTCACCGTCACCGGTCCACGCGGCCGCCGCACCAGCCTTGCCGATCTCGGTCTGGCCCGGGCACTCCAGCTGTACCGGCCGTTCCTGACCGCCGCCGACCTCGGCAAGCTGCTGTCCGGGACGCCGAGCGACCTGTTCGACGCGATCGACGCCATCCTCGGCCTGGACGCGCTCACCGCCGCCGACAAGCGGCTGCTGGCCGCCGCCAGGCCGCTGGAGGCGGCGGCCACGGAGGTACGCACCGGCCGCGCCACGCTGTCGACCCGGCTCACGGCCGTCCAGGACGATGACCGCGCCCGCCGGGCCGCCCAGGCGCTGTCCGCTCGTACCCCCGACCTCGACCTCCTCGACAGCATCCTCGACGAGCCGGTCGACGCGGGGCCGGGCGAGGCCATCGCCACCTGCCGTCGTCTGCACGAGTTCACCGTCCCCGACCCGGGGGAAATGAGCCGCCTCGCCGACGACCTGCGCGCCACGGCGACGGCCGGCCGGCAGCACGACGGGGTCGCGCTGCGTGCCTCAGTACGCGTCGCCGAGCTGCTTCGCCTTGCCCTGGACCACCACGACGACGTGGGCGACGGAAGCTGCCCGGTCTGCGGCACGGGGTCCCTCAACGCCGCCTGGCACGCCACCGCCAGCACCACCCTCGACCAGCTGCGCACCGGTACCCTCGCCGCTCGCCGCGCCGTCGACCAGCTGACCTCAGCCACCCGCCAGGTACGCGGCGCCATCGCCGCCGTCACCGTTCCCGGCATCGACCCGGTCGCCGCGGTACAACTCCCGGACCTCGGCCTGAAGGCTCTGTCCACTGCGGTGGCCCGGCTGCACGCCGCGCCCGCGAACAGCGCCGAAGCGCTCGCCGACCACCTCACCACCACCTACCCCGAGGTCACGGCGGCCGCCGCAGCCATTCGGGCCCGGGCCGCCAGCTGGCTGGAGAACCGGGACAGCGCCTGGCGACAGATCGCCGACGACCTCCGGCTGTGGGTCGCCGCGACCCGCGCCACGAGGGAACAGGAGAGCACCGCGGCCCTACTCAAGGACGCTCGTGGCTGGTTGAAGGGCGCCGGTGCGGAGCTGCGCGACGAGCGGTTGACCCCGTTCGCCGAACACTCGCAGCGGATCTGGCGCCAGCTCCGCCAGGAGAGCAACGTCGAACTCGGTCGCATGAGCCTCATCGCGGCCAACACCCGCCGCCGCATCGCATTGCCGGTCAGCGTCGACGGCGTCGACAACGGCACGGCGCTCGGCGTGATGAGCCAGGGTGAACTGCACGCACTCGGCCTGGCCGCCTTTCTGCCGCGCAGCTGCGCCGACGAGAGCCCGTTCCGTTTCGTCGTCATCGACGACCCGGTCCAGAGCATGGATCCCGCCAAGGTCGACGGCCTCGCCCGCGTCCTCGGCGATTTGGCCATCGACCGGCAGATCGTCGTGTTCACCCACGACAACCGGCTTCCCGAGGCAATCCGCAACCTCGAACTCAAGGCCGAGATCATCGAAGTGCTCCGTGCCGAGGGCTCGGTGGTCACTCTGCGGACCGCCCTGGACCCGGTCATCCGGTACCTCGACGACGCGACTGCGGTCGCCTACTCCGGCAACGTGCCCGCCGATCTCCGCGCGCCCGTCGTCGCCGAACTGTGCCGCTCGGCGCTCGAGGCCGCCTGCCACCGCGTCGTCTGGCGCCACCGGCTCTCTACCGGTCACCGGCACGTCGACATCGAGGCCGCGATCACCGCGACCGGCAAGAGTGTCACCCAGGCGTTCGCGCTCGCCCTGTTCGACGACGCCGCCCGCGGCTCCGACGTCCTCCCCCGGCTCAACCGACGGTACGGACCGTGGGCCGCCGACGCCTATCAAGCCTGCCGCAAGGGCGTCCACGGCCTCTACCTCAACGATCTCCGGCAGCTCGTCGCCGACTGCCGCCGGCTGGTAAGGGCGCTGGCATGACCACACCAGACCCGAGCCGGTACCTCGCCGCCGCCGACGACATGCTGCGGGGCCGGGGAGACCTCGGCGCCGCTGCACTGGCCGACGGCTGGTGGCCCAAGGCCTGCGCCTGCCTCATCCGGCTCGCCCTCGAGGCGACCATCAGTGCGTACTGGCACCAAGTCAGCCCACCGGTCGCCCAATACGGCAACGGCCGCATGAAACTGCTCCTGCTGCGGCGACGCCTGCCCGACGAACTGGTGCGTTACGCCGCCTACACCTGGGCCGCGCTCTCGCGGGCTACCCACCACCACTGCTACGAGTCGTCAGTGTCCGCCGTCGAACTTCGACACTTGCACGCGGCGGCTACGTCGATCGCCGCCGAGATCGCTCGGCTGTCGTCCGGTACCGGCCGCAGGGCGAGCGCGTCGCCTCGCTGGCAGGCGGCCTCGGTGCAGCCACAGCAGCAGGGGCGTCGAGGGTGACGTCGCTGCCGCAGCTTCGAGCCAGATCATCTGTCCAAGATCTTACAGCCACCATTAGTCCTGCAGGTCGATACGATCGAGGGCTTTGCTCACGGCAGGGAGGAAAGACTGTGGCCGACGTACTCGACGATTTGGTGAGGTCCTCGGCGAACTTCGGGTACCTGGTCAAACACGACCCGGTGCTGGCATACGACGGCGCCAGCGCCGAGTCGTACATCTACACCGATCCAGATGCCGCGATGTTCAAGGCTCGACGGTTTCTGGAGGCGCTGTCGAAGAAGGCGGCTTCCGTCTTCGGCGTCCGCTCACAGGCGAACCGGCTCTACGACCGTATTCTCGACCTACGTCGAGCGGGCGCTATCGACAAGGACATCCAGGACCTGTGCGACGCGGTGAGAACAGCTGGCAACCAGGCCGTACATGGACAGCTGAGAGACATCCACGTCGCGCTGCAGGTCGTACGCCACTGCTTTGACCTCGGCCTGTGGCTGCACAACACGATCAACATCGGTCCGGAGACGAAGGTGTTCGTCCCACCCCGGCCTCCTGAGCTCGTGCCCTCAGCACGCGACGCGGACGGCCACGACGCCCTGCGCGACATTCAAGTCCTGCTCGCCACGTTCGAACGTCGCCTCGTCCTTCTGGAACTGGAACGCGATGGTGCGCCAGCACCATCCATGCGCGACCTCGTACCTTCCGCAGTGGCCTCGATGGCGCGGCAGGCGTCGCTTGGCGAGGCCGTGCGTGCTGCGGAGGAACGGATCGAGAACAGGCGGACCGAGCTGGCCGACCGGCTCGACGAGCGTCTCGCTGACGACCAAACTCGGCCAGGATCGGAGCACGAAAAACTCCGTGGAAGCAGTGGAGCTGCGTCTGAGCTGCTCAAGCGCGAGGCCGAACGCCTCGTCGAGATCGCTCAGGAGGTCGCCCAGCGGTCCGACACCGCCGCCTCGGCAGATTCCACGGTCGTCGTCAACGTAGCTGGTGACAGGTCCAGCAACTTCGTTGTCGGGAAGATCTACGGGAGCACGGTGAGCCCGACGTTCGGTGGAGGCGAGGGCCGGTGATGCTCGACGGATCGAGCGTGGGGGCCTTTGGCGGCGCCGGGTCGAACAATCTGGCCGTGGGTGTACTCCACCACACCACCCTCATAGGTAGCGGGCGTGTGGGTTGGCGACTGATCGACCAGAGGCTGGTCACGAAGGCCAGGTTCACGTCATACATCCCGGCCAAGCCGACGGAGGAGTTCAAGAAGGCCGAGACCGCCCTCGACGCGTACGGGCTCGCGATCCTGGAGAACCACCGGGGTACCGGCAGGGAGACCGACGCGATCCGCCTGTTGTCCGCCACGGTGCCCCTATCGACCTCCGCGGTGGACCTGTACGAACTGCTCCCGGACTGGGAAGGAACGCCGACCACCAGAGATCTCCCGTTGAGCCCGCGTACACGCTTTCTACTCGACCTGAGCGACGCAACCGACGAGATTCCCGAAGCGTTCGCGGACGAGGTCAGGGCGTACGCGCGGGACCTCAAGGAGATGAATTCGCAGATAGTCATCACTGTGACCGGCCAGGCGTGGCATCGGTGCCGACCCAAGCTGGCCGATCTGACTGCGACGATTCCCCCGCGCCGCGCTGGTGCCGTTATTCGAGCTCACCTGATGTTCCACCAGCCCGGGGCCCTCGACTTGCTGGATCTCGAAACAGTGCGCGCGTTCGTCGCCGAATTGGACGAGGGGGGCGCCAGTCCGGACGACGCAGTGAAGGTGGCGGAACGACTTCGGGTCGCAAGCGCGGCCGACATCGACCATGCCATCGACGAACTACGCAAGTGGAAACCCTACATCGATGAGCAGCTCGACAGCAGGAAGCCGGACTGGGCCGACCGTCGTATACTGCTGATCTCCGCAGCAGTGCTCAACGGCTGCCCCTCCCCTGTCGTCGCCACCGCCGCTCGCGGGCTGGCGAAGGCCCTGGGACACGAGTTGCCGCTGTTCAGAGCACTCGAGTCAGAGGGGTGGTCGAGGCGACTGCGCGAGATCGGAGTGACCGTCGCCGACGACTGCACGTGGGTCGACCGCGACAAGCGCGGCGTGGACCACGCGATCTTCGAGTGGCTGTGGAACGAACACCCCGAGCTCCGTGACCCTGTCCTGCAGTGGACCAGGGATCTGGTTGCCGATCCGAAGACGAAGAAGTATGCCCGCCGGATCATCGGCGTCATCGCCCACGCAGTGGCCGAGTGTCGCAACGCCGAGCTGCTGGAGGCGCTGTATACGCAGCTCAAAAGCCAGCGCGCGGAGGCATACCGTGGGCTGGTCGAGGAAGCCGTCGAAGGGCTTCTATTCCACCCGGCGGTCGCCGCGCTAACTCAAGAGCGGCTGTGGCGATGGGCCTATCGCGGTGACCGCGCGGCGTTTCCCTCGCTGGCGAAGCTGTGCGGCGGTCGTTTCGGAAAAGAACAACCGTTTGTGGCAATGGCCAGGCTGCGCCACCTCGTAGCTCGCGCCGAACTTCCGGAGCATCGCGCCGCCGCCGCGGCCGCCCTTCGCGGGCTGGCTCGGGAACCTCGACTGAGGCAACCGGTACTGGAGAAGGTCGTGTCCTGGGCACGGGACACGTTCACTTCGGGCCTGATCATGCTGTTCGACGCGCAGTGTGACGACACCGTAGTCGACCAGCTCGTGCGGGACGCTAGCGGCGACCCGCGGGCGCGCGACCTCCTGGTGGAGGCATGGGACCTCTTGACATCCGATAAGGACCAGAACCAGGTCGCCGACGTCACGGCGGGCTGGAGCGCGCAACGAGATATGAAGCGGATCGACGCCCCCACCTTGGCGCGCGTGTGGCAGCCCATCGTGCAAAGGCTTTTGGACAATTCACGCGAAGCCACATTCCTCGCGGCGATGACGCCGGAGACAAGGGCGGACACGCTCCAGTTCGCGATGACACAGAGCCCGACGACAGGACCCGACGGACCCGGAGAAGCGCCGGCGCCCTCTCTAGTTGAGGCGATCCCATCGGATGCCAGCCCAGCGCGAAGCGAACTCGCAACCGATAGTGAGCAGGACTACAACAACACGCCGGGTGTTCAGCTCACCGTAGACGACGACGCCAGCAGAGGAGCCGATTCAAATCCCGCCTCGGCGGTACCAACGGCGATGCCGTCGCCAAGTCCGCCCGTTCGGCGAACTTGGGCGGTATCGGCGGTCCGACCAGCTGTTCCCCACCGATCCGCAGTCATATAAATCGATTACCTCACGCTGCCAGAAGCTCGTGGTTGGGGTCGGCGTGGGGGTGCGGTTGGCCGGTCATCGCGGAGAGCGCGGTCGCGACTTCTACCAGGTAGCCCTTGATGTAGGTGGTGGTGGCCGCGCCCTTGGCGTCAGTGTGCCCGGCGTACGCGCGGGCAACGCCGTAGTTGAAGTGCCGCTCGACCCAGGTGAGGGTGGTATGGCGTAGCCAGTGGGTGGAGATGTTCTGAGCGGCGACCCACGGCAGTTGCTGCCCGATTCGGCGCCAAAGCTGATCGTAGCGTCGACTGGTCAGCGGAGCGCCGTTGCGGTAGCGCAGTAGCGCATCGGTGGGATGGACAGCGCCTCGGGCATGGGCGAGCTCGGCAAGGCTGCCTGCGAGGTCCAGGGTGATGGGCTGGCAGCGCAGCGTGCCACCCTTCTCGCGAAGTTGTACGAGGCCGTTCTCCCTGTCGAGATCCATCAGCCGAAGTCCGAGCGCACCGCCGCGACGGCAGGCCGTCTCGGTGTGCAGTCGCAAGAGAATCGCATCGAGGACAACGTCGTTGCCGCTGGTGTGGGCGACCAAGTTGATCTGTTCGAGCTCTGAAGCGGTGAGGGCCCGTCGCGTACTGGGTAGCCGTCGAGGCTTGCCGATACGGTGGGCGGGACTTTCGGCGCGTTCAATGATCCCATCGGCGATGGCCCGGTTGTAGATGGCACGGGCGGCGGCGATGACGTGCTCGCCGGCGTGCCGGCCGCCACGGCCGTTTCGTCGACACAGTGCCATTGCGGCAGCCTCGTGTTTCAGTGCTTCGATGTCGGTCGCGGCGATGGCGTCCAGCGGCCGGTCGCCCCACAGCGTCGCCATCCGGACCCAATAGCTGCCGTAGGTACGACGGGCGCCGGGTCCGGCCGCGGCCATGACCTGGGGCAGGTACTGCGCCATGGTCGGTACCGGTGGCCGCTCAGCCTTGCGAAGGTCGGCCACGGTGATCCCGAGCTGGGCCAGGAACTGGCGTGCGGTTGCGATGGTCTGAATGTCAGACATGCTCTCCCCCGGCTGTGAGGCGAGCGTGATGCTCGATGAGTAGCCGTGCCACGGTGGCGACGGGATGAATGACGAGAACGTTCTGGGCGGGCGAGGCGGCCAGAAGTACCGACACGCCGGGCGGCAGGTTGCACATGCTGCGGGCCGTGGCCGGCAGACTCAACTCGCCCCGGCCGTGCACGACATGCTGGCCGGTGGGCGATGAGCTGGCTACCAGCACGCCAGCCACGATGCCGATGTCGATCCGGTGGCCAGGTTGCCAGCCCAACGCGCCCAGCAGATCCCGGGCGGACAGCCGCCCGGAGCGGTCCAGCCGGGCCATCCCCAACACCAGACCGTCCGGGTTTTGATCGGACGGCAGGCTCAGCCTCGGCAGCACCGGCATCGGTGCCGGAACCCGGTCCGCCCGATTGGCGATCTTGGGCGGTATCAGCGCCCCGATCAGCTGTTCCTCGCCCGCGCGCATCGATCCAGTAGAGGTCATGACCACCATGGTGGCGAGCCGACGCGGATCTTTTTCACGTTCCGCGGAAGAGCTACGAGCCCGGCCGATGAGCGGGTATGGTGGCGCATCACGCAAATAGCGGAGCTTCACCAAAACTTGTGTCCGAGGGGGGACTTGAACCCCCACGCCCGATAAAGGGCACTAGCACCTCAAGCTAGCGCGTCTGCCATTCCGCCACTCGGACTTGCGCGTCAACAATACCCGGCACGGTCGCGGGAATGACTAGACGTCATCCTCGGCCCGCCCGGGCACGCTCACGGGGCCTCACTGTACACGGAACCGCGCCCGTTCGCTCAAGCCCCATCCCCTTGATCATCCGTGGGTCGACAATCCCCCGTCCACCGGGATCACCGCGCCCGTCAGGTACCCGCCCGCCCGCGACGCGAGGAAGATCGCCGTACCCGCCATGTCCTCAGGGCGGCCGATCCGGCCCAGCGGCACCCGCCCCGCGATTTCCGCCCGAACGTCCGGGTTATCCAGGGCAAAGGCCATCATCTTGCTGTCGAACGGGCCCGGTGCGATCGCGTTCACCGTGATCGACTCGGTGGCCAGCTGGTGGGCCAGGTGCCGGGTGAGCATGTGCACCGCCGCCTTCGTGGAGGAGTACGCGTACACCTCCATCGCCGGTACCGCGATGCCGTCGATCGAACCGATGTTGATCACACGGGCCGGATCGTCCGGGGTCGCGGCCGCCCTCAGCAGCGGCAGCAGAGAAATCGTCAGCCGGAACACCGGCTTCACGTTGGTGGCCCACAGCTTGTCGAAGGCGCTGTCCGGGTACTCCTCCAGCGGCGCGCCCCAGGTCGCCCCGGCATTGTTGACCAGCACGTCGAGGCTGGGGACCTGTGCGGTGAGTTCCTCGGCGAGCCCGGCGATGCCCTCGGGCGTGGACAGGTCGGCGGGGATCGCCTGGCAGCCCAGCGAGCCGGCCACCTCTGCGCACGCGTCGGCCTTGCGGGACGAGATCCAGACCTTCGCCCCCGCCTCGACAAAGCCCCGGGCGATCATCAGCCCGATCCCCCGTGTACCGCCCGTGACCAGCACGTTCTTTCCGGAAACCGAGAAAAGACCTGTCACCGATCCCCCATCCGAGAGCCTTGTCGAAGGTCCGCCATCGTGGCCGGCGCCACAGGGACGTTACCCTCCGGTAACCGCGAACTCCACCGTCAACCGATCAACCCCCGTCGCCCGGGGACGCCGGGCCAGACGTCGAACCCGCACCCCAATCCCCGCCACCGCGCCAGACCGCCGAGCAAGGCTCCAACCCCGGCGCCGCCGAGCCGGACTCCACAACGAGCCGGCAAGCCGCTGGTAAGTCATCGGCATCACGGGCACCGGCACCAGCGTCGGCGGACCCGCAGGCACGCCCCGGCCGGCACCGCGCCCGATGGCTCACCCCGGGCATCGCCGACCGGCATCACCGCGGACCCCGCACGTCGAACCGCGAGGCCCTCGACCCCGAGCATCACACTACGCAACCCAACAACCACCATCTGTCAACGGATCGCGCTCACCGTCCACTGTGAGCATTCACGAGATCCATCCGCGTAGCCGCCAACCCGCACGGCCAAAACCCACCCGCCGGACCGATCGACAATCGGCATAACCAGCCGACACAGCCGGCATCTGTCCGCTGTGGACACCCGACGGAACACCGGCCCACCCGAACACCCGGTGCGCAGCTTCGGACGAAGTAGCACGGCGCGCCGGAGCGGTGACTGGCATTGTGGCCGGTCAGGCGGCAGCATGACCACGTGTCTGCACCACCACCACTGAGTGCGACCTGGCAACACGCGGACGATCTTCGCGCCCAGGGCAACTTCGTGGCGGCCCGTGACCTGCTGGAGCCGGCCGTCGATGTGGCCGCCGCTCAGCTGGGCTCCGACGATCCCGCGGTGGTCGAGACCCAACGCCGGCTGGCGACCGTCCACCGAGAGCTTGGCGAACTGTCCGCCGCGCGCCGGGTGCTGGAGGAGGCCCTGGAGGGGGGCCTGCTCGGCCTGGGCGAGGCCGATCCGCTGATTTTGCTCATCTCCGCCGAGCTCGGTGCCATCGCCGACGAGTTGGGCAACAAGCACGAGGCGCGGCGCAATCTCGCGCGCGTGGCCCGCTACGGCCCGACGGTACTGGGGCCCGACCACCCGTACGTGCGCACCTCGCAGCGCTACCTCGGGGTGGACGTGCCACCGCCGCCGCCCACGCAGGTGACCGTGCAGCCGCCGGAGGCGGCGGCGCCGCCCGGACCGCGGACGCCGGCCGATGCGGACGAGACGGTGATTCCCGTCGAGCCGGGCGTGTACCGGCCGGTGGCCCGGGACGAGCCGTCGTCGCCGCAACCCGAGCCGACCGGTGACGCCGGCGTGTACCTACCGCCGAACCCGGTCGCATTCCCCGGGCCCGGGGGGCCTGGCACCGGCCCGCCGGGCCCGGGGATCCCGATGCCGACCCAGCGCACGCCGACGACCTGGCAGCAGCACCCGGCGCCGCCGGCGCGCGGGACGGGCAACCAACCGTACGACTGGGCCGCGCCCGGCGGCGGACCGTGGAGTGCTCGCCCGGGGGCGCAGCGGCCCGCCCCGAGCCGGCCTCGCTCCCGGGGTCCGCTGATCGCGATGGCCGTCATCACGCTGGCCGTGGTGGTGGCCGGTGTCGCGATCGGCGTGTTCGCGTTCGGCGGGCACCACGCCTCGCCGCAGGGTAGCCCGCCGGCCACCTCGCCGTCGGCCTCGACGCGTCTGGCGCCGACGGACGTGCGGCTGCGCGACAACGGCGTGTCGGTGACGCTGACGTGGACCGACCCGAGTTCGGGTCGGGTGCCGTTCGTGGTCGCGGGCGGCCGGGCCGGCGAGGAGTCCCGGGCGTTCCAGACGCTTCCGGCGGGGCAGAGCGCCTACACGGTCAACGGGCTCAACCCGGACGTGGATTACTGCTTCACCGTGGTGGCGGTGTACACGACCAACGAGGTGGCCACCTCGGCGCTGACCTGTACCCAGCGCACGGGCCACCCCACGATCTCACCGAGCCGATAACCAGCGTGTAGCCGATCGGTAACTGTCCGCTGTGGACGGTAGCGGTAGCGGTAGCGCGGGGTATCCACAGGCACACGCAGTGGCTTTCCTTGGGCCCTTCCCGGCCCCTATGATGGCCCGCGGACTTGCGGATGGGCGCCAACCAGCACCACCCGGCACCCGACGCACCGGTGCGACGCCGACGGTGAGGCGTGACGATGTCGCGGACGGGCAAATTTGTACGAGGCCGGGGTGCGTGGGTCACCCTGGGGACCGTGCTCGGCCTGGCGGTCGCGATGGGTGCGACCGTGCTCGGGCTCGGCGCCACCAACCACGCCCTGGCCACCTCGAACGCGAGCCTGTGGATGTGGTCGTCCAACCGGGGTGAGATCGCCCGGGTCAACGCCGAGACCGGCCGGGTCGACACCCGCTACAAGGTGGTCGACGCGCAGGGGCACGTGATCCAGGTCAGCCAGACCGACCGGTACCTCATCATGCGTGACCTGAACACCGGCAAGGTCAGCTCCCTGGACCTGTCGACCCTGCAGGTCGCGGCCACCAGCCAGACCACCGCCGGTCTGGGCGTCAGCGTGGTGCTCTCCGGCGACTCCGGGTTCATCATCGATTCGGTGCAGGGCGTGGTCCGCCAACTCGACCCGTTGACCCTGGCACCGACCGGTAGCCCGTTGCGGTTCCCGCCGGGGTTGTCCGGCGGCGCCTTCGACGGCAACGGCACGCTGTGGCTGCTGGTCCAGACCGAGGGCACCGTGGTCGGCATCCGCCCGGCGGTGCCGCACCCGGCCAAGGGCGTGGCGGCCACCACCACCCCGAGCGTGGCGCAGACCGTCACGGTCGGCGACCCCGGCCACGATCTGACGATGTCCACCCTGGACACCGGCGTGGCGGTGCTGGACCAGACCGGCGACACGCTGACCACCGTGCGCGGCGCGCAGAAGCACACCTTGAGCGTGCCGATGAGCGGCACCGGCTCGCTGCCGGCGGCCACCGGCGGCAGCGGCTCGAGCATCCCGGTGACCGTCGAGGACGATCGCCACGTGTACGTGGTGGCCGACGGGCGCGTCACCGACTTCGCGGTGCCGGGCCACGGCGGCAAGCTGTCCCCGGCGGTTCCGTTCGCCGGACGGCTGTACGTGGCCGACAACGACGCGGGCAACGTGTACGTGCTGGACTCGGCCGGCAAGCTGGTCAGCACGATCGCCATCCCGAACGCGGGCGGCTCGCTGGAGCTGGACGTCAAGACCGACCACCTGTTCATCAACGCGCCGCGCTCCTCCACCGCCCGGGTGGTCGACAACCACAACCGGGTCAAGGTGGTCGACAAGTACGCCAACAACGTGCTGGGCGGGGACCCGCCGCCGTCTCCCCCACCACCTCCCCCGCCGCCCCCGCCACCACCGGTCGGGCCGCCTGGCGCGCCGGTGCGGGTGGCCGCCGTGGCCGGCAACGCCTCGGCGCACATCACCTGGGGCGCGGCCAGCGCCCACGGCTCGGCGATCACCAAGTACGTGATCGAGGGCGACGGTCAGCCGCACGAGGTGGGCGCCAAGCAGCGCTCGCTGGACGTGACCGGCCTGACCAACGGGCAGACGTACACGTTCAGCGTGTACGCGGTCAACGCCAAGGGCGCCGGCCCCAAACGGTCGGCCAACCCGGTGATGCCGACCTCCGACGTGCCGGACCCGCCGGCCAGCGTGAGCGCGCAGGAGCAGAAGGACGGTTCAGTGGTCGTGCAGTGGCCGGCCGCCAACGGCCTGGGCCACAACGTGGTCAGCTACTCGGTGGCCACGGTCTCCGGCGGCGCCGCGGTCGACCCGATGACGACGTCGAAGACCACGCTGACCATCGCGCCGGGCAAGCTCGACTACGGCACGCAGTACGCGTTCACGGTCAGCGCCATCAACGACAAGGGCGCCAGTTCCAAGGCCTCCCCGACCAGCAACTCGGTGGTGCCCTACACGCTGCCGGGCGCGCCGCAGCAACTGGGCGCGGCCACCGTCGACGCCAAGGGCGCGATCAGCGTGTCCTGGCAGCCGGCCGAGGACAACGGCCGGCAGATCACCAAGTACGTGGTCACCTCCGGCGACACCAGCCAGGACGTCACCGGGGCGACCTCGGTGACGCTCGACGGCTTCGCCAACGGCGCCACCGTGCGGGTCAGCGTCAAGGCGGTCAACCAGGCCGGCGACGGGCCCGCGGCCAGCGCCACCGCCAAGACCATCAACGTTCCGGTGATCACCAAGGGCACGGCGGCGGCCAGCGGCTACAACGCCATCAAGGTGCCGTTCACGGTCAACGGCAACGGCAGCACGACCACCTGCACGCTCGCGCTGGTCGGGGTGGCGCCGGCCGCCTCCTTCCCGTGTACCGGCGGCACCAAGACCGGGCTGTGGCCGGCCACCAAGTACAGCTTCGCGGTGACCGCGTCGAACAAGGCCGGCTCGGCCACCTTCACCGGCAGCGTGACCACCCCGACGATCACCGGCACCGTGGTCTGCACGAACGAGAGCTACTGCGGGCACAGCTCGACCACCGGGGGCATCTGGGTCTACACCTCGCCGACCCAGACCGACGGCAACGAGGTGGGCCACGTGTACGCCCCGGGACAGGTGAGCACCCAGTGCTGGACCACAGGTCAAACGGTCAACGCGAAACCGTATGGCGGTAAGCAGACCAACCAGTGGCTGCGGATAACCTTCAGCGGGAACAACTACATCCCGTATGCGTGGGTCAACCTCGACGGCGGTGCCTCCATCGGGAACCTACCGAAGTGTTAGCACCGCAAGGAGTACAGACCGTGACGCAGCCACCACTCATCCAGCGCAACGACGCTCCCAGCCCCGAGGAGGCCGCCAACTTCGCCGCGTTCGCCAACCGCCTGGGCTACGCCATCGGTTCGGTCGTGCTGGGCAAGGCACCGGTCGTCCGGTTGGCGTTGACGGCGTTGCTGGCCGAGGGCCATCTGTTGGTCGAGGATGTGCCGGGGGTTGGTAAGACGACGTTGGCGCGGGCGATCGCGGCGGTGGTGCAGGGGGCGTGGCGTCGGATCCAGTTCACGCCGGATCTGCTGCCCAGCGACGTGACCGGGGTGACGATCTTCAACCAGGCGACCCGGGGGTTCGAGTTTCATCCGGGTCCGGTGTTCGCGAACATCGTGATCGCGGATGAGATCAACCGGGCGTCGCCCAAGACGCAGTCGGCGTTGTTGGAGGTGATGGAGGAGCGGTATGTGACGGTTGACGGGGTGCGTCATCCGGTGCCACGGCCGTTTCTGGTGGTGGCCACGCAGAACCCGGTGGAGATGGACGGCACGTACCGCCTGCCGGAGGCTCAGCTGGACCGGTTCCTGATGAAACTGTCGGTGGGATATCCGGACGAGGCCGTCGAGATCGACGTGCTGCGCGGCGCCGCGGCCGGGCGCAGCCCCGACCAGCTGGAGCCGGTCACCGACACCAGCGCCATCGCCCAGGCCATCGAGCTGGGCCGGCGGGTCTACCTGGCCGACCCGCTCTACACCTACGCCGTCCGGCTGGCCGCCGCCACCCGCAACCACCCCCACGTGCGCGTCGGGGTCAGCCCCCGCGGCGCGATAGCCCTGACCAAGGCGGCCAGCGCCTACGCGCTGCTGGACGGACGCAACTACGTGGTGCCCGAGGACCTGCAGGTGCTCATCGAGCCGGTCTTCGCCCACCGGCTGCTGCTGTCGCCCGACTCCCAACTGCGCGGCACCACCGCCGAGCAGATCCTCGCCGGCGTGCGGGAATCCGTCGCCGTACCCGCGGCGCAGCCAGTGTGAAGCCGACCGGGCGCGGACTAGCCGTCACCGGCGGTGGCGCGGTGCTGATCGGGGCCGGATTCACCTTCGGCTACCCGGAGCTGGCCGTGCTGGGCGCCGTCGCGCTGCTGGCCGCGGCCTGCGCCCTGGCCTACGCCGCCTGGCGACCCCGGCTGTCCGTGACCCGCACCGTCGAGCCCGACCGGGTGGCCCGCGGCCAGCCGTGCACCCAGACGCTGGTGGTGCACAACGGCAGCCGGTTGGTCGCCGCCACCCTGATCGCCCAGGATCGCTGCGGCGGCGCCACGGTAGCGGTGCCGCTGATCCGGCTGCGCCCCGCCCGGGACACCACCGTGAGCTACCCGGTACCCACCGCCCGGCGCGGCGTGGTCCAGGTCGGGCCGCTGAGCGTGACCCGCCGCGACCCGCTGGGCCTGCTCGGCGCGCGGCGCACCCACGGCGGCACCGCCCGGGTGTGGGTGCACCCCCGCTCGCACCCGCTGGCGGCCGTGCCGGCCGGCATCGCGCGCAGCCTGGACGGGCGCATCGACCGGGTACCGCATGGCAACATCACGTTCGACGCCCTACGCCAGTACGTCATCGGCGACGAGCTGCGCCGGGTCCACTGGCGTACCACCGCCCGCATCGGTGAGCTGATGGTGCGCGAGTACGTGGACACCAGCCTGCCCCGGCTGGTCGTGCTGCTCGACGACCGGGCCGGCGCCTACCCGCAGCCAGACGACTTCGAGCACGCCTGCGAGGCGGCCGCCTCGGTACTGGTCGCCGCGGTGCGCGAGGACCTGGCCGCCGAACTGCTGCTGGTCGGCGCCGCCTCGGCCCCCGGCACGCGCGAGCACCAGGCGATGGGTCCGGCCGGCGCCCGCCGGGTGGACGTCGCCCCGCTGCTGGACCGGCTGGCCGAGGCGCAGCTGCACCCCGGCGACCGGCTCGGTGCGGCGATCGACCGGCTGCGCCAGTACCGGCTGGGCGACACTTTGGTCTACCTGACGGGCAGCGGCAGCGCCGAGGACCTGGCACCGGTCGGCGCGCTGCACCCCCGGTACCCGACGATCGTGGCCGGCGTGTTCGGCGACCCGGCCGCCGTACCGTCCACGGTGGAGGGTGTGCGGGTGCTCGCGGTACCCGACGCGGCCTCCTTCGCCGCCGCGTGGGACGGGCTCGAGCGATGGTGAGGCGGCTGGGCGTGGCCGCGGCGCTGGCGGCCCTGGTGGCCCTGGCCGCGCTGCCGCTGGCCCGCATCTACCACGGCGATCTGCTCACCCGCCTGCTGCTGGGCGCCGCGGTCGCCTCGGTGCTGCTGTCGACGCTGGTGCGCCGGCTGCCCGCCTACACGGTCGCGCCGATCTCCGCGGTGGCGCTGCTGGCCTACAGCCTGCTGGCGGTGCGCCTCGCGGCCGCGCACGCGGGTCTTGCCGGCCCGCTGTGGGCGACGTGGCGCGACGCCGTCGGCAACGGCATCCCCCGGCTGCTGACCGCGCTGATCCCGGTCGAGCCCCAGCCGGACACCGTACTGGTGCCGGTGGTCGCGACCTGGCTGGCCGGGCTGGCCGGGGCCGAACTGGCGGTGCGCTACCGCCGGGTGCTGTTCGGCGTCGCCCCGCCCACCGTGCTGTACGCCGCCTGCCTGCTGCTGGTCGGACCCAACGCGCACCCCGCGCTGTGGCAGCCGCTGGCCTATGCCGCGGTGGCCGCCGCCGCGCTGGCGGTGACCGGCCGGCCCGCCGGCACCACCCCGAAAGACCTGAGCACCTCCGACCGCTTCGCGCTCCGGGCGCGGCTGGTCACCAGCGGCGCCGCCACCCTGGTCGTGCTCATCGGGTTGGCCGTCGCGGTCGCGCCGGCGCTGGCCGGGCGGGTGGGCGCCACCCCGATCGACCCGCGCAAGTACGTGACCCCACCCAACCTGTCCACCCAGGACGAGAACCCGCTGATCCGGTTGTCCGGCTGGGCGCTGAACCCGACCGAGAAGCTGTTCGACACAGACATCTCCACCGGAGTACCAGCGGCCGGCCTGCGCGTGCGGCTGGCCGTGCTGTCCGACTACGACGGGGTCAACTGGCTGGTCCACGGCGACTACCGGCAGGCCGGACGTGCCCTGCCGCCGGTGGACGGCCCCGGCGCGCCGGCACCCGGCGGGCGGACCGTCGACCAGCGCATCACCGTCGATGACCTGGACGGCCGGCTGCTGCCCGCCGCCGCCAACGCCCGCGAGGTCGACGGCGTACGGGTCGGGTACGACCAGGCCACCGGCACCGTGATCCGGCTGACCGACGAGCTGACCCCGGGGTTGACCTACACCGTGCATTCCGAGGCACCCACGGTCAACGTGAACCTGCTGCCCGCCGCGGACGTGCCCGCCGGCCCGACCGTGGCCCGGTACCTGCAGCTGGCCGTCGGCGCCCCGGACCCGATGACGAAGCTGGCCAACCAGTTGGGTGCCGACGTCGGCTCCCCGTACCAGCGGGCCCAGGCCATCGCCGAGTTCCTCTCCGACCACTACAGCCTGGTCAGCGACGCGCCCAGCGGCCACGCCTACCCCAACCTCAACTTCTTCCTGTTCGCCGCCCGCAACCTGGGCGGCCAGCGCGGCACCAGCGAGCAGTTCGCGGCCAGCTTCGCGGTGCTGGGCCGGATGCTCGGCCTGCCCACCCGGGTGGTGGTGGGTTTCATCGCGCAACCCGGCCGGCACAGCGTGCTCGGTCGCGACGCACTGGCCTGGCCGGAGGTGCTGTTCACCGGCGTGGGCTGGGTACCGTTCGACCCGCTGCCCCACCCCGACACCCCACCACGCCCGGTCGAGGACGACTTCGCGCCCAAGCCGCCGCCCTCGGCCCCGCCACCCTCACCGGAACCGACCCCGGCGGTGTCCGCCTCCGCCCACGCAAGCCACCCCTCGCCCAGCGCGAGCCTGTCCGCGGCGCCGGCCGGCGGCGTGCGCACCGGCCTGCTGGCCGGGCTGGGGGGCGGCGTGCTGGTGGTGCTGGTGGGCGCGCTGGCCGGCGCGGTGCTGGCCCGGCGCGCTGAGCGCTCGCGGCGGCTGGACCGGGGCTCGCCCGCCGACCGGGTGGCCGCGGCGTGGAACGAGGTACTCGACGGGCTGCGGCTGGCCGGGCGGCCGGCGGCGGCCCATCTGGCGGTGACCGAGGTGGCCACGCACGCGGCGGCCGTGGTGGCCGAGGCGCCCCGCGCACGCCGGCGCACCGCGGCCGGATCGAGCCTGCCCGCCCCGTCGCTGCTGGACCTGGCGACGCTGGCCAACCGGGTCACGTTCGCGGGCGCGGCCGTGCGCGAGGAGGACGCCCGGCTGGCCCGGGCCCAGGCGATCGCGTACGTCGGCGAGCTGCGCGCCCGCCGTTCCTGGTGGCGGCGGCTGCGGTGGTCGCTGGACCCGCGCCCGCTGCGCTGGCACCGCCGGACGCCCGAGCCTTCGGGTCACCACGGAGCTCAGGATCACCACGGAGTTCAGGGCCACCATGGGGCTCAGGGCCGGCACGAGACTCAGGGCCGGCACGAGGCGCACACCGGGCCCGAACGCCACCGGTCCGATCGCCACCACCGGCCACCGGAGGGACCTTCGACGGTGTGAGCGGTCCCGCGCTCTACTGCCAGGTCGCGGTGTCGGGATCGATGCCGTGGGTGCGCGCGCTGGCGTCGATGATTCGGCGGAACCACGTGGCAAGGCCGGCGCGGATGCCGTCGTAGTGGGCGGCGAATCCCGGATCGGCCTCATACCTGCGGCCGAGACAGACCTGCATCTGCCTGGTGAGGGGAAAGTACGAAGCAAAGACCTCGCGGTGCCGCTCGACGAGCTGATCCGCTTCCGGACTACCAGGTGTGACGCCGGCGTCCATCGCATCCCCGAGGGTGCGGTCGAGGCCTGCAACGGCGTCGGCGACGGCCTGCCATTCCTCCGGACCGCGAGAGGCGCCGCGTTCGGCGTACTGCTGCCATTGCGTCGTGTCTCCGTAACGCTCGCGGGCCTGGGCGGGCCAGTCTGGGTTCCACCGGGGGCCGAAGATCGCGGCCTGCTGCTCGATGGTCAGCAGCAGGCCGCGCTCGTGGGCGTCGATCATCCGATCCAGTCCGGCGCTGAGCTGCCAGAGGCGGTCAATCCGGTGAGCGACCTGGGTGCGCTGCGCACGCAGTGCAGCGGGCACGTCTGCGGTCGAGTCGTCCAGGATGGCCCGAATCCCGTCCAGGCCGAGACCGATCTCCCGGTACACGATGATGCGGTGGAGGCGTTCCAGGTCACCAGCGGTGTAGAGCCGGTATCCGGCAGCCGTGCGCAGCGACGGTCGCGCCAGACCGATCTCATCCCAGTGGTGCAGCGCGCGGACCGTCACGCCCAGACGCGTCGAGACCTGACCGACGGTCAGACCATCGGCGTCAGTGGCATCAGGCATGGTCCTCATTGTCGCCGCGCCCGACGCCCGGTGGGGTGATCCCGACGGCGGCAAGGTCCCGCGCCTCCTGACTGGCCGGATCAAAGGGCTTCGCCGCAGTGAAAACGATCCGAGCGTTCTCCGGCGTGATCACCACCACATCGCGGGTGTTCCAGGGGGTATCCCGTGGACCCTCGACCGAGTTCGGGCGCAACGCACGACAGGCCTCGACCAGGGAATCGACCTGGCTGAGCAGGCACGCGAAACTGAAGCTCATCGCGGGTGCCTGCTCCGCAACGCTCCCCGCCGGGACGAGCAGTACGTCCTGGAACGCCCACCGGCGCAGGTGTACAACCCGGCCGGGGATGCTGAACAGCTCGAAGAACCCGAGCCCACGGATCCAGAAGTCCACCGACGCCGCCAGATCGCTCGTGGGGATCGTCACGAACGCGGGCATTCCATAGATGCCACGGAACGGCTCCGGCGCGACCGCATCCAGGCCGGGAGCTGGCACGGGGCTCATCTCAAACGCGTTGTAGTAGTCGCTCATGCACCCGACCCTCCAGCCTCACGCGACGTGAGGGTCAAGCCGGATTCGTGAATCTCTAGTCGGGCATCGTGAAGGGCGGCGGATCCCCGCCGACGGATCGCCACACGAGCGTCGCGGCGCGTACCGGCCAGTCCGGTGGCGGGTCGTCGCCGGCCAGAGCCCGGCCGTACCAGTTGCCGGTGCACATCGTGACCGCGACCGTGAAATCGGCGTCGGGGTCGATGAGGCCGAGTCGTTGCGCGTCGTGGAAGATCGCGGTGAGCCGGGCCCGGCGGGGAGCGATCACGTGCGCCCGGTAGCGGGTGACCACGGCCGGGTCGGCGGACTCCTGCAGCATCGCTCCGACCAGCGACATCCGTCCGGGCATGCTGACCCCGCGGGCGAAGTCGGTCAGCTCCGCCACCAGCGCCGCGAACGGGTCGGCCTGCGCCGTCTCGGCCGCTACGTCGTCGTCGATCGTGGCGACCACCGCCGCGGCGAGGTCGGCCTTGGTGGGCCACCGGCGGTAGATCGCCTGCCTCGTGGTGCCGGCCTCCTCCGCGACGGAGGCGACGGACATCGCCTCGTAGCCGTCGCGGGACAGTTGCCGCCGCGCGGCGGCGAGCACGCGCAGGTCAATGCTCGTGTCCCGAGTCCGGCCGGCGCGACGGGCCGGCCCAGAATTCAAATCCACAACAGTATTGTATTGTAAAGCGCGATGGACGACGGAGGAGTAGCCATGATCGTCGAATACATCCGGTATCTGATCCCCGATGAACAGTCCAGCGCTTTCGAGGCCGCCTACGCCCGGGCGGCCGTGCCGCTGGCCAGCGCGCCACAGTGCGTCGACTACGAACTCAGTCGCAGTGTCGACGAACCGGGCAGCTACGTGCTGCGCATCGTCTGGACGTCCGCCGCCGACCACATCGAAGGCTTCCGCCGCAGCGCGAACTTCACCGAGTTCTTCGCCGAGATCCGCCCGTACCTGCCGATGGTTCAGGAGATGCGCCACTATCAGCGCACCGACGTGCACGGCACCGGCTCCTCGGAGCCGAGCCTGTACGAGTGGGCCGGCGGAGCCGGAGCCTTCGAGCGCCTCACCGAGGCCTTCTACCGCGAGGTGCTCCGCGACGATCTGCTGGAACCGCTGTTCCGGCACATGGACGCCGAGCATCCGAAGTTCGTCGCGATGTGGCTGGACGAAGTCTTCGGCGGCCCCGACACGTACACGGCCAAGCGCGGCGGATATCCGCACATGCTGGCCCAGCACCTCGGCAAGGCCATCACGGAGCCGCAGCGCCGACGCTGGATCAACCTGCTCGCGGACGCCGCCGACGAGGTCGGCCTGCCGTCCGACCCGGAGTTCCGGGCCGCGTTCATGGGCTACATCGAGTGGGGCACCCGACTGGCGATAGGCAACTCCCAACCGGAGGCGCACCCGATGACGGAGGCTCCCGTGCCTCACTGGGGTTGGGGCGTGGCCCCGCCGTACCGCGGCTGATGGTCTTCTGACAGTTGCGGACCGCCCCGGCGATGGTCCCGGCCGCGGGGAGTGCCGGTGCCCGCATCGGCACCGGCACTCAGCGGTCGCGGATCAGGGCGAAGGCGAAGGCGAGTCGCCGATCGAACCAGTCCTTGTACAAGCGGAACTCGTCGCTGCCGACGGATCGCATGACCTCGTCCTCGCCCGACCACCACTCCAGGATCCGAGCGGCGTTGCCTCGCCCTTCTCCATTCTCCGAGCCCGCAGAATCAATGATGTTAAAGCCGACCCTCACCGCGGTCGTGACGAGCAACTGTGCCTTGGACGGGCCACCGCTGGCCCACTCGTTGCGACCCACGATTTCGGGATGTCCCGGCTGGTCGATGCGCCACGTGTGGCGGAACGGACGTCGAGGGGGGATGCGGCGCACGACGCCGATCGTCTCGTGGCCGCCATCACGGACGACGTGACGACGCTCGCCGTCGACTTGCTGCGACGCTTCGACGTAGCACAGCAACCGCTGGCACGCCTCGTCCTCGAACAGGGTGAGTTCGTGCGAGACGGGCAGGTGGACGCCGTCGGCGGGGGCGAAGAAGGCGCATGGCGCGTTGACGGGGAAGTCCTTGTCGCCCCGGCGTACTCGGACGGCGCGCGCGCCGAACGTCTTACGCCTGCGCTTCAGGGTCTCGGGCCGCTCCAGCGTGGTGATGGAGAAGTTCGGCGCGTCCTGCCACGAGACGAGCTCGACAGGGGACTCGTCCCGCTTCTTGCCGCCCCTACCGAAAACCAACTCGGCTCCCCCAGTCGGAAGGTCACGTGTCAGCGAACAACGCGTGTACCTTAACTGGCCTCGGGTCCGGCCGGCAGATGGGTCGAGCGTAGCCGGAAGAGGCCACGATCCGGTGCGTCTGCGATCCTGGTCGGATGGACAGCGTGGATCCGGGCGGGCCACCGAGCGACGCGGACGTGCCGAACCTGCCGCCGCACCTTGCGCGGGACCAGCCCGAAGCCGGCGGATCGGGCGGCTGGACCGTGTGGCGGCAGGACGACAACGGCAACCGGTACGAGGTGTCCCGGCACGATTCTCGACCGGAGGCCGATTCGGTGGCCGCCACGATGGAGGCGCGTGGCCATAGGCAGACCTACTGGGTCGCGCCATCCGCCCCGGGCGCGGGCATCGACGGGTTCACGACGACAACTGCCGGATGACCGTGCCCATCCGGCTCACCGTGGCCACGGCGTGCTGCCAGGGCAGCACCCGCGCGGTGTCCCGACCAAGCCATCGGAAGGCCACGAACTGCAATCCCGCCACGGTCATCCACCAGCGGGTCAACTCCGGGCCGGGCCGCCAGCCGCAACCGTCCACATAGCCACGCCACACCGCGATGGCGTTGCCCGCCGCGGTATCTGACGCATCGGGGTCGGCGGCGAGCAGGGCCAGGAAGGCGGCGCGGGCCGGGTCGAGGCCCATCGACGTCACCTGCGCGGTCTCCCAGTCCAGCAGGTAATCGCACCCGTCGTCGTTGACGAGGAAGTTCCCGGGACCGGGATCGCCGTGGGTGAACACCGGGCGGGACAACGTATCCGGCGCGGGTGCGGCGCGCACCGCGGCGGCCAGCACGCCGGCCTGCGCTTCGGGCAGTTGACTGGTCAGCATCGCGGCGAGGCTCTCATGGGTCGCCACCGCCGCGCCCGCGTCCGAGACCGGGACCCCGGAGTCCGCCCACGGCAGCCGGGACAGACCCGACAGGGCCACACCCATGCGCCACCAGTCGGCCGGGCTCTGCGGGCGCCGCCCGGGCAGACGGTCCAACACCAGGCACGTGCGGTCCCGGTGGCTTCCGCTACGGATCACGCCGTGGCGGCGTACCCCGGGAACGGCAACGGCATGCCGGCCCGCCCACCGCAGGGCGCGATGCTCATCGGCGAGCCCGCCCGGCGTCCCCTCCACCTTGACGACCACGCGATCGCCGGTGTGTTCTTCGCACCCGAAGAACACCCAGTTCTTCTGCCCGCCGGTGGCTGGTTCCAGTCCGTTGACCCGGAAACCATCGGTCAACTCCACATGAGACACCCCGCCGCCGATCCCCTTCACAAAACCGCTTTTATAGCCAGCCCCGGTCGTCGGCGACGCGCACCGCGCCCATCCGGTTCTGCGCCCCCGTCTTCGCGATCGCCGCCGACAGGTAGTTGCGCACAGTCCCCTCCGACAGGTACAGCTTGCCGGCTATCTCCGCGACCGTGGCGCCGGAGCGGGCCACGTTCAGCACATCGCGTTCCCGTGCGGTCAACGGGGAATCGCCCGCCGCGAGCGTCGCCGCCGCGAGGGCGGGGTCGACCACCCGCTCACCGCGTACCACGCGGCGGATGGCGTCCACCAGAGCCTCGGGTGGGGCGTCCTTGACGACGAAGCCGAGGACGCCGGCCGTCATCGCCCGGCGCAGGTAGCCCGCGCGACCGAACGTGGTGAGGATGACCACGCGGCAGTCGGGTACCTGCGCGGTGAGCACCGCCGCCGCGGCCAGACCGTCCAGGCCCGGCATCTCGATGTCGAGCAGAGCCACATCGGGATGGTGGGCCAGCGCCGCGTCGACAACCTTGTCGCCGCGGTTGACCGAGGCGACCACCTCGAAGTCGTCTTCCAGCTCGAGCAGCGCGGACAACGCGCTGCGGATCAGGTCCTGGTCGTCGGCCAGCAGCAGCCGGATCGTCATGCGACGGTTTCCTTTGTGGTAGCGAGGAGTCCGGAGGTTTCGGGCCGGCCGAGCGTGACCCGCAGCCGCCAGCCGTGCGGGCTGGCCGGGCCGCTGTCCACCGTGCCACCGGCGGCGGCGACCCGCTCCCGCAGTCCGGTCAGGCCGTTGCCGTTGGGCGCCGCGCTGCCCGTGCCGTCGTCGCGGATCTCGATCTGGGACGACGACAGGGTCACCGTGCAGCGGGTGGCGTGCGCGTGGCGCACCACGTTGGTGAGGCCTTCCCGCAGAATCCAACCGAACAGCTCCTGGTGGGCGGGATCGACCACGTCGGTGGCGGTGGGCAGGTCGGCCACCACTCCCGCCGCCCGCAGCAGTTCCCGGCCGCGGGCAAGCTCGCCGTTGAGGGTCACCTCGCGGTACCCGGACACGGCGGCCCGCACGTCGGTCAGCGCCTGGCGGGACAGGCCCTCCACGGCGGTGATCTCCTCGATCGCCTTTGGCGACCCGCTTTCGGCCAGCCGGCGGGCCAGGCCGCTTTTCACGGTGATGACGGTCAGCGAGTGCCCGAGCAGGTCGTGCAGGTCGCGTGAGATCCGGGCCCGTTCGGCCTCCGACGCCAGGCGCGCGACCTCGGCTCGGGCTTCCAGCAGGGCGCGGTTGGCGTTGGCCAGTTCGGAGAACCCGCGCACCGTCAGGCTGGTGAAGACCATCAGGATCGCCGGGGTCCATCCGGGGCCGACGTGCCAGGGTCGCACGGCCCAGGGCACAACCAGCGCGGCGAGCACACCGGCCGCGAGAATCATTCCCAGGTACTGGGGCCGCACCATCGCCGCGAAGGACACGATGACGACGGCGAGGAAGAAGGCATTATCGTGCGCGATGGGCAGTTCGGCGAGGAACAGCAGGTTCATGGCCCCGAACAGCACCCACATCTGGGTGGTGCGGCCCCAAGCCACCGAGAGGGCGGTCAGGACGTAGGCCACGGCGAAGGCGGCCACGATGACGTGCCCGACCACCTCGGTGGCGCCGCTGGTCGACTGGGCGATTCCGGAGGCCGCGACACCGGGGTAGGCGAGCATTCCGGTCGCCAGGACGACGCGCCGCCATCCTCGCGCCCATCGCTGCGGGTCACTCTCGGCCACGCTGCTCACCCGCACCCTTCGGCTGTCCGCCATGCCGCGAACGGTAGCAGTGGCATGGCGGACGGCGCTGGTTCGTCGGTGCCGATGCGGTTTCGGGTGCCGGTGCGGTTCGGGGGTGCTGGTGGTTCACGCGGAGGCGAACTGGGAGCGCAGCGTCCGGCCGTTGACCAGTGCCACGACGCCGAGCAGCAGTAGTCCGCAGGTGCCCTGTTCGAGTTTCATCCAGAGGGGGAAGGTGCCGGGCAGGGTGATGATGACGGTGATCGCGGCGACCATGACGCCGGAGATGATGCGGAGCCTGCGGTAGGC